>JAKRSB010000052.1 GCA_022402525.1 Thermosynechococcaceae cyanobacterium MS004 | reverse complement strand
CGGCTGATAGGAAGCGCCGCTCTGTAGCCCCTCAAAGCCAATTAAATCGCCATTGTGGGCAAAGACCCAGTAACGTCCCCAAAGCTCTCGCCGAAAGGGGTGACAGTTTTCTAGAGAAACGCGCCCCTGGGTCGCTTTCCGAATGTGGGCAATTACATGATTTGAGCGAATGGGGTACTGCTTGACAAGGGCAGCCACAGGAGACGCTACAGACGACTTCTCATCCACAAACATTCTGCAGCCCGCCCCCTCAAAGAAGGCAATGCCCCAGCCGTCCTGGTGATCGTCCGTTTCACCTCCTCGCGCGCAAAAGCCCGTAAACGAAAAGCAAATATCTGTGGGGACATTGCAGTTCATTCCTAAAAGTTGGCACACAGCAGTACAGCCCGTGATGAACCCAAAATATATCAGATATACCAGTTTAGAATCCGTTTAGAAACGGCACTGCATTGGAATTTACCTGGCGGTAGAGTGCTGTTTTTGCTCACCGATTCGTAAGCCCCCAGTACATCATGCTCCCTATATTGCGCCCTTTACACTGCGCTCTCTATATTGCGCTCCCTAAACATACATTCCTTAAACAAATAGAGCCACCTAGCGATAGGTAGCTCTATATAGGTAGCCGTATCTATGGAGTCACTCTAGGTGAAGAATGTTCAGCACCGATGAATGACTCAACCAATGATCCGCCCAAACGTTGCCGCTCTGAGGTTTCCAGTGAAAGTTGGCCAAGCAAAGGTTGCTAGCTAGAGGCTTGACAACACAGCCTGTGCGGCCTCTAGAGTTTTGTCGATATCGGCATCCGTATGGGCCAAAGAGGTAAACCCAGCCTCAAACTGAGAGGGTGCAAGGTAGATGCCTCGCTCCAGCATTCCCCGATGGAATTTGCCAAACTTTTGCATATCTGACTTTTTGGCGTCTTCGTAATTGTGGATGGGCCCAGCCGTGAAAAACATCCCAAACATGCCGCTAATATGTCCCCCGTACACCTCGTGCCCAGCTTCGCGGGCAATCCGCAGCAGCCCGTGAATGAGCTTGCCCGTCACGCGGTCAAGCTGTTCGTAGGTTCCAGGGCGTTTCAACAGTTCTAAGGTCTTGATGCCTGCCGTCATGGCGAGTGGGTTGCCGGAGAGCGTCCCAGCCTGATACATCGGGCCCGCAGGAGCCACCATGCTCATGATATCCTTTCGGCCTCCGTAGGCACCGACGGGTAGACCGCCACCAATCACCTTACCCATTGTGGTCAGGTCTGGGGTGATGCCAAACTTTTCTTGCGCGCCGCCGTAGGCAATTCTAAAGCCAGTCATCACTTCGTCAAAAACCAGCAGCGCACCATATTCTTTGGTCAGTTCCCGAAGTCCGGCTAAAAATCCGGCGTCAGGCACAATGAATCCAGCATTCCCAACGACTGGCTCTAAAATTACGCCAGCCACTTGCTCTGGATTTTCTTCAAAGAGGGTACGAACTGCCTGTAGATCGTTGTAAGGGGCCGTTAGGGTATTTTCGGCAACGGTCTTTGGGACGCCCGGTGAATCTGGCAGCCCGAGGGTGGCTACCCCAGACCCAGCCTTGACCAGAAACATATCCGCATGGCCGTGGTAGCAGCCCTCAAACTTGATGAGCTTTTCCCGTCCGGTAAAGGCGCGGATGAGCCGCAACACCGACATACAGGCTTCGGTGCCGGAGTTTACAAAGCGCACCATCTCAACGCTGGGTACTGCATCAATGACCATCTGCGCCAAGACGTTCTCTAGGATGCAGGGGGCACCAAAGCTAGTTCCTTTGTCTAAAGCCAGACGCAGCGCTTCGATGACTTCTGGATGGCTGTGGCCGCAGATGGCTGGCCCCCAAGTGCCTACGTAGTCAATGTACTGGTTGCCGTCTACATCCCAAATGTAGGCATCTTTGACATGGTCAAAGACAATGGGTTGCCCACCCACAGACTTAAAGGCGCGCACGGGGGAACTGACGCCACCCGGCATGAGCTGTTGCGCTGCCGCAAAAATCTCTTCAGACTTGGTGGTCTTAAATGTCTCTGTAAGCAACGCTGTCTCCTTAGGATCTTCGCTGGTGGCTGGGGAATGGCTGGCCTAAACTGAGTTCAGGTGAGCTCAAAAGACCGCAACCCTCAAGATAGACTTCTATCTTATCAAGGACTGGCCCATCAAAGACTGACCCTAGACTCGTTAAGCCCATTTTAGTCGCTTGACCTGCCCTGAGAAGCGTCTTGCTTTGAGGAGGACTGTGCTAAGGTTTTGCCGCGATCGCAAAGGAATTGGGCACAAGGGTCTGTCTGTCGACTCCGTTGGGCACCAGCCATTCGCGGATCAGTCGGGCGGCGGTACGCTGTATGAGACCGCTGGCGACCTGGAACCCTAGTTCATGGGTTTGTCGTTTAGTGAGAAGATTCGCTAAGACTGGAATCAGCTCTGAGGCGTCAAATCCCGGCGTATCCTGTAGGAGCCCCCAAATTCTCTGAAGATGCGCAAGGGTTTGCTGATTTGCCGTAGTCGCTGATGGAGATAGATTCCCAGTGGCGGTATTCTGAATGGCTGAGGCGTCTGGTCGGCCAAACTGGCCTTGAACTTGGCGCGCTAGGTTTTGCAGGGTGTCTTGACCCAGCTGATCAAGGGTTTTGACTAGCTCATTGGCTAGGCGATCGCGAATAAAGTCGCCCCGTTCTGAAAACAAGAACTCAATGCCTTGGTGCAGTGCGCCGCCAAGATCGTAGTCACTGATGTTGCGGGCGTTGTTGAGCAAGTTTTCTAGACGATTCCAGCGGAAACTTTCATCCTTGAACAAGAGTTCCTTAAGACTGGCGCGCAGTTCCGGAGACTCGTCGGTCAGCAGGCGCTTCGCCACATAGGGATAGGCTGCATTCAGTACCTTGAAGTTGGGGTCAACGCCCATGGCAATCCCTTCCATGGTCAGGAGCGATCGCACAATCAGGGCATAGTAGGCCGGTACCCGGAACGGGTACTCGTACATAATGTCAGAGAGCTGCTCAAAAATCCGCTGAATATTGAGTTCTGCAACACTTGCCCCTAGGGCATTATCAAAGACCATTGCCAAGGCTGGCACAATGGGCTCCAGGTTCACATCGGGGGTCAAAAACCCTAAGCGTACATAGTCATAGGCCAGAGACTCAAACTCGCGGTTGACGATATGAACGATCGCCAAGAGGAGGCCATAGCGCTGCTCGACATTGATTTCGCTCATCATGCCGAAGTCCAGATAAGCCAACTTCCCGTTGGGCATGGCCAACAGGTTGCCAGGGTGCGGGTCGGCATGGAAAAAGCCATGCTCTAGAAGCTGACGCAGAGAGCACTGAATGCCCACATCCACCAAATAGCCTGCATCAATGCCTTGGGCCAAGATTTTGTCTGGCTGGTTTAGCTTGATACCCGTAATCCACTCCATCGTCAGGACACGGGTGTTGGTATGCTCCCAATAAATTTTGGGGACATAGATATCCTCTAAAAAGCCGTATAGCTCAATAAAACGCTCTGAATTTTGGCCTTCGCGAATATAGTCCATCTCCTCGAAGAGACGGCCCGCAAACTCATCGAGAATGCCAGCAAGATCGCTGCGAATGCCCTTAAAGGTCTTTTGTGCCCAAACCGCCAACCCTCTAATAATGTAAATATCCAGCGCGATTTGTTCAGCTAAATCTGGACGCTGCACCTTAACAGCAACGGATTCTCCCGTCTTGAGGCGTCCCTTGTAGACCTGGCCTAGCGATGCTGCTGCTACTGGGTCAGGGCTTAGTTCAATATAGATTTCGTGGTAGGGCGCACCCAGTTCTTCTTCAATAAAGCGATGGGCAATTTCATTGTCAAAGGGTGGAATCTGATCCTGGAGCTTGGAGAGCTCTTCTAAAAAGCCAGACGACAATACGTCAGGGCGGGTAGACAGCGCCTGACCAATTTTAATAAAGGCAGGGCCAAGGCGCGTCAGCATTTCTCGGAGCTCAGCAGCACGGACGGGCTCTTTTGCTTTCGTCTGTCCGGTTTTGCTATCCCACCATTGCCGAAACACAAAGCGCGCGAAGGGCCATAGAATTGCCAGCCATCGCTGCGTGACCATGAACCACTGTCCTTGGTACTGCCGCCGAATTCGTTCTGGATCGTAGGGCTGAATCGTTTCATCCCGCTGGGGGGGAGTTTGGGCAGAGGAAAGTGGCGTTGTGGGCGTCCAATCCACGACTTCAGCCGGAGTGGAGGGGATATCATCCGATTGAAGAACAGGATTGGGGCGTTCTGCCAGTGTCATAGCGACCACAGTTGAAAGGACAATGGGCAAGGCGGATCGGAGGAGATTAACTTAAATTCTGAGATGACTTAAATCTCTTAAATTCTGAGATCTAAGTCATTTCAATTCACAGGTTCCCTAACCGGAAGGGCCAGGATTCGAGGTTAAAGAAAAAAGCTATGTAAAGCATTGTAACAAAAAGTCATAAAAGATTGTGTTGCTTCACCGGGAGTATTTCCTGACGCGATCGCTGAGGCTGAAGGCTCCGCGCTAGGGAGAAGTTTTGAGTGGTGTCCTCAGTCTAGAGAAAATCCTTGATACTCTGAGAGACAGTTTCTAGAATTTCCAGTGCTGACTATTCTTGTGGAATCGTTGGGAGAGAATATCTCTGGCCCCAAGGCTGTTACTGGAGCTTCTTCTGGCACGGAGACGGGACTTTAAATATTGGGCTGTGGCGTTGTTGAGTGATCTATGCTGCTTTCCCTCAGAATTGAAAACTTTGCCCTCGTTGATGAGCTAGAGCTAAGCTTTGGCGCGGGACTTAATGTATTGACGGGGGAGACGGGAGCGGGTAAGTCCATTATTTTGGATGCGCTAGATCTTGTTTTGGGGGGCAAGCCCAGTAGCCGCATGATTCGGGCTGGGGCCTCTAAGGCGCTTTTGGAAGCCAGCTTCCAGCTTAGCGATCGCCTTTTATCCTGGCTGGAATCTGCTGAAATTGACCCCCTAGAAGAAGGGGGACTGGTTTGCAGCCGTGAGCTTGTCAAGGGCCAGAGCCTCAAAGGGCCAGATACCCTGCGGAGCCGATCGCGGGTGAATGGGGTGCTGGTAAATAAGCAGCAAATGGAAAGCCTGCGCGATCGCCTGGTGGAAATTACGGCTCAGGGGCAAACCCTCCAGTTAGGCCAGCCAGCCCTCCAGCGTGACTGGCTGGATGCCTTTGGGGGAGATGCGCTTTTGGCGCAGCGCGACGCCGTGCAGCAGTGTTTTGGAACGTTCCAATTCGCCACACAGCAGCTTGAGCAGCATCGCAGCAATCAGCAGCAGTACCTCCAGCAGCTAGATATGCTGCAGTACCAGCTTCAGGAACTCCATGAAGTATCGCTCCATGACCCAGGGGAACAAGACCAGCTCACCCAGGAATACCAGCGTCTGAGTCATAGCGTGGAGCTACAGCAGCAAAGCTTTGAGGTTTACCAGGCGCTCTACGATCATCCCCAAGGGATCGCCTGTGCTGATTTGCTGGGCGCAGCAGTCACCACCCTAGAGCAGATGGGTGAAGTAGATGCGCAGGTGAAGCCGATCTTAGAGCTTGTGCAGGACGCCTTAACCCAAATTCAGGAGGCCGGCACCCAGGTGCATCGCTATGGCGATGCCCTCGAAACTGACCCGCAACGCCTTGCCGAAGTGGAAACTCGTCTCCAGCAGCTCAAGCAAATCTGCCGCAAGTATGGGCCGACCCTCCAGGATGCGATCGCCCATCAAGCCCGCATTGAAGCAGATTTAGCTGTCCTCACGGGAAGTGGAGCCTCCCTCAGTGCCCTAGAGCAAGCCCAGACTGAAGCGGCGATCGCTCTAAACAAAGCCTGCAAAACCCTCACGACCCTGCGGCAGAAGACTGCCAGGGATCTAGAAGCTCGACTCATTGCCGAACTCAAGCCCTTGGCGATGGAAAAGGTGCAGTTTGAGGTGGTTATTGCACCAGTGGAACCTAGCGCCCACGGCGCAGACCGCATTACCTTTGTGTTTAGCCCCAACCCCGGTGAACCTCTACAGCCCCTAGCGGAGACAGCCTCCGGTGGTGAAATGAGTCGGTTCTTGCTCGCTTTAAAGGCTTGTTTTTCTCAGGTTGACCCTGTAGAAACTCTGGTCTTTGATGAAGTGGACGTAGGGGTGTCGGGTCGGGTGGCTCAGGCGATCGCCGAAAAGCTGCACCACCTCAGCCACAGCCATCAAATTTTGTGCGTGACCCACCAGCCCATTGTGGCTGCGATGGCAGATGCTCATTTCCAAGTTGAAAAGAAAGTTTTGAGCGCAGCCAACACGCCAGGTCTATCAGACAATCCTGATCGCGCAGACCAGGACAGAACGGTGGTGCGAATTGAAGCCCTAGAGATTCAACAGCGACCCTTGGCGATCGCGCAGTTGGCTGGGGGTGACGCCACAAACCCCATGATGGCCTTTGCCGAGTCGCTGCTGGCGCAGGCTACCCATATTCGAGAGGCCCAATCTGGACAGTCCCAATCTGGACAGTCCCAATCTTGCCAAGAACCAGACCCTATACAGCCCTGTGAAGCAGAGGAGGCACAGCAGACAAAAGAAACAAAAGAGACAAAACCGCGATCGCCCAACCCTCGCGCTAAGGCCAAACGGACGGCCTAGAAGCAGCGCAGTAAAACTCAGAGACTTCCTGCGAGAAGCGGTTCAACCCCTGAAACTTGCCCTAAAGCTTGCCCTAAAGTTTGTGAGTCCCTGAAGGGCTTGATCCACTTGCCGAAAAAGCATCTCAAGCGACCCAGAATTGTCCAGCACAACATCGGCTAAGCAACACTTTTGAGCGAGCGGCATCTGGCTCTCAATTCGAGCCTGCCCCTCAGCCTGGGTCAGGTGATTCCGAGATATTAAGCGCGCGAGCTGCTGCTCAGACGAGCAGGACACCACCCAAATCTCTGAGACGAGATCTGTCATCTGCGCCTCAAACAGGAGCGGGATATCCATCACCAGTATGGCTGTCTTTTGGGCTTGAGCCAGTTGCTGCCCTTCTACAAGGCGCTGACGAACGTAGGGATGCAGCAAAGACTCAACCCAGAATCTTTCGGCTGCATCCTGGAAGATAATCTGGGCAAGCTGAGCGCGGTCTAAAGTACCATCCTTTTGTAAGAGTTTTGTGCCATAGCGGTGTGCCAGCGCCCGTAACCCCTCAGAATGGGGTGAAACAGCGTCGCGCGCGAAACAATCTGCATCCAGCAGCGGCAGTTTTGCCTGGTGCATTAAATACTGAGAAACGGTTGATTTTCCCGTGGCAATGCCGCCCGTAAGACCAATGGTGTGCACGATTCGCAACTCCTAGCTACCCCATAAAAACTAGCTGCCCCATAACTAAAGAAGACGTCCAAAATAGATAAAATCTGAGCGTTAGTGGGTAAACTATCAGCACTAAAGTTCTGCTACTTGCGGAGCCAAATCTGTGAGAGAGCAGCAAAAATTAGGATCATTCCCAGAGCTTATCGTTTGATGACCGCGCTAAGGCCTGTCTATCACTCCTCCAAGACCTTCCCCAAGAATCCCTCAAGACTCAATCCCCAAAGATTCTATATCGCCTCTCGCCACAGACTCATCGCCTTGCAAGTTGTCGTGAGAAGCTATCGTGCTTGTGGGCCATTCTTGTGGGCCATTCTTGTGGGCCATTAATTTAGAAAGACGCCCCGTTGAACAATCATTCCCTGTCTTTTATATGAAATTTTGTTCAAAATACCAAAAACCCCGCTAGAGTAATCATTGAGATCTTCTCCATTGGGTTTCCCTGAAATAAAGCGCAGAGAAATAAAGCGCAAAAAATGGATCCTTTAGGAATGACAGAATCTATAAGGTGATCTGAGATCATTTTCAACCTGAAAGATTATTCAGAGCCTATGCCTGTTGAGCAGTAATGAATAAGTCTCGAAGCCCAATGATTGCTACCTTTGCCAAGGCATTTCAAAATGCGCTTAAAGCGATCGCGTCTCCGGGGCTTGAGCGAGATTCAGTCGACTCGATTCAGACCCACCTCCAGTTGGGAAGCCAAGTCTTACTGGCCTTTCAGAAAATTGCCGCCCTCCGCAGCGCCCCTGCTTCTGAGGCGCAGGCTAGCGCTATTTTAGCGATTATTGCCGAGACGTTTCAGTGCCCCATTGGGTTTATCGAGCGCTACGAGGCCAACCTTGAACAGCTCATCGTGGTGGCTGGGTATGGGGTAGCTGTGTATGGGCGATCGCCTGCTTCTGTGGCGGGAGTCGTAACCTCTGTGCACCAGAGCCTTTCTGGCACCATTGTTTCAACCCGTCAGCCCATGATCTGGGCTGAGCGTGGCGATCCATTGGCGCTAACCCAGCTCAAAGACATCCAGGATCTCGACGCCACCTTTCAAACTGTTCTGAGTGTGCCTGTTATCCTGCGGCAGACCGTGGTGGGTGTCCTCACGCTCGCCCACCCCGAATACCAGCCTATTGGAGGCTACGGGCTACAGTGGCTAGATAGCCTAGCAACCTATGCCGCCGATGCGTTAATCGATACTCAAGATCAGCGACCTGCCCTTGAATCGCAAGAGCGCCTTGACCTGGTTGCCCTGGGGATGCACGGCGTAATCTACGATCTCAACCTTGCCCAGCGACTCTTTTTGCGATCAGAAGGGCTGATTTCCCTATTGGGCTACGATGAATCTGAAACCCAGGTGTCCCTCGACTGGTGGCTGAATCTGGTGCATCCCGAAGATCGATTCACGCTCATTACGTTCCTCGAAGAAGGGGCTAAAGTCCAGCGGGAATACACCCTAACCTATCGGGTGCGGCGGCAGAGTCCAGACCATCTGGGTCAACGCTACCTGGCCATTTGCGATCGCGGTGTTGTTCGTCGTGACGCGACCGGCACGGCTGTCCGGCTGGTGGGCATTATTACAGAGCAGGCTCCAACCTTACTGGCTGCTGGTCTTGAGTCAGTTCATGAGTCTCAATCCGTCAATTTAGAACGTGATGCTCCCGATTTCGTCCCGGAAGTCGGTGCTGAAGCCGCTGTCCCGTCTTGGACAAAAGAGCCCCTCGCTGAACGCGGAACTGAGATCCTCCCTAGCGCGCTGCCAGAGCCTTTGGAGTTTGCGGAATCCTCTGAATTTACGACAGCGCTTCAGGTTTTAGGCAACATCCGGGACGTGGTTTTTCAAACCGACTTGGAAGGGAGATTCACTTTCTTAAACCCAGCCTGGACGGTGTTGATGGGGTTTTCGATTGCCGAAAGTATTGGTCAGCCTTGGCAGAACTTTGTCTGCCCAGAGGATCGACCGACCCAGGAGAAAACCTTTGCCGCTTTGGTCAAGCGGCAGGTGCCCGTACAGTGCCATCAGCTACGCTACCTCACGCAGCGCGGGGAGACGCGCTGGATGGAGGTTCATTGCCAGCCTGTGCTAGATGCAGAATGCGATCCCCAGGGCATTGCCGGAACGCTACATGATATTACCGAGCGCAAAACCTCTGAGTCTAAGCTGCTCCATGACGCGATGCACGACGGCCTCACCCGCTTGCCGAATCGGGTGCTATTTATGGATCGGCTCCAGCACACCCACCAGAACTACCAGCGCTTTCGAGATGATGGCTATGTGGTTTTATTTCTGGACCTAGATCGGTTTAAGATGATCAACGATAGTCTGGGCCACAGCGCCGGAGACGAGCTTTTGCTGGCTGTGGCCAAGCGCCTTGAAAAATGCCTCCGTCCTGGAGACACCGTGGCGCGCTTTGGGGGAGATGAGTTTACCATCCTTTTGCCCAGCGTTAAGCAGATTGGGGATGCGGTGCAGGTGAGCGATCGCATTTTGTCGGAACTCAATCGTTCTTTTACCTTGCTGGGCACCGAAGTTTACGCGTCGGTCAGCATTGGCATTGCCCTGAGTACCAGTCCAGATCAAGATCCGGAAGATCTCCTACGTAATGCCGATATTGCGCTCTATCGCGCCAAAAGTGGCGGGAAAGGACGCTATGAGGTCTTTTCCGAATTGATGCACGCCCGCGCCCTAGAGCAGCTCGAAATCGAGACGGACTTACGTCGCGCTCTAGAGCGTCAGGAGCTAGAAATTTACTACCAGCCCATCCACAGCCTGCCCACCCATCAGCTTGCGGGGTTTGAAGCCTTGCTGCGCTGGGTTCACCCGGTGCGCGGGATCTTGCCGCCCTCGGAGTTTTTGTCCGTGGCGGAAGAGGCAGGAATTCTGACTAATATGGCTTGGTGGGTGGTGCGCTCTGCCTGCACTCAATTGCATGAATGGCAGCAAAGCCGCAAGCTGCCGTCCTATATTTTTATGTCGGTCAACATCGCCCCCCAACAAATGATCGAGGCTGATTTTGTAGATGCGGTGCAGCAGGCGATCGCCAGCAGCCAGATTTTGCCCCACTCCCTCATGCTAGAGGTGGGAGAAGGGGTCTTTGCAGAGGATGGGGCGATCGCCAAACTGAAGCAGCTCAAAGACAGTGGCGTTCAGATTTGCCTCGATGAATTTGGCCGTCGGTTCTCCTCCTTTGGAGATATAGTGCGCCTACCCCTGAGCTTTCTCAAAATTGATCGCTCCTTCGTGAGCGAAATGTCTATGGGCAACAATTTAGAAGTGGTGCGCTCTATTATTACCCTGGGGCATAAGCTGGGGCTAAGGGTCGTTGCGGAAGGCGTCGAAGCCCAGCCTCAGGTTGTCCAACTGCAGGCGCTAAAGTGTGACGCTGCCCAAGGACAATTTTTCTCCCTAGCCTCCCCTGCCGATGACTTAAGCTATTTGCTGAACCAGAAATTCTTAGCTGACCCTGCCAGTATGACCATTCGTGCAACCTCAAGCCCAGTGCTGGTACTCAAAACTGCCACCCATACGGCGCGCATTCCGCTGGTGGGTAGTCGCTCCTGGAGCATGGGGCGTAGCGTTGAAAGTACCGTGGTGCTGTCCGATCGCTGGGCGTCACGGGATCACGCTGAAATTCAGCTGATGGACAACGATGAATACTACCTAGTTGACTTGGGCAGCGGCAACGGCTCCTTCGTCAATGGCCAGCGCGTCACGATGCCCGTGCATCTCAAAGACGGCGACTTATTAACCATCGGGCGCACTGAAATGGAGTTTCAGGCGCTGAGTACCGAAACGCCCACCCACTTCCAGGACAGCTCTCAGAAAACGGTGCTGCTGATGCAGGGTTCTGCTTACCAGGGCGAGATTTGGCGAGAGGTGCTGACCTCCCAAAATATTTTGCTCATTGGGCTGAATATTGACGTTGATCTCCAGAACTACATTGAATCAAGGGCAGAAACGGGACAATCGCTGCCGGATCTGCTGCTGCTGGATATGACCACCCTACGGCCTAACCCCTACAGCTTTTGCCGATGGTGTCATGGGCAGTACCCCCAGCTTAAAATTGTACTGACGAGCGGCGCTCGAACCGAGGTGCCTTCCTCAGAACGCCAGTGGGCCATCTATCAGGGCGCTCTCGACTTGCTGCCGGCGTTTCCTGAAGAGAGTCTTTTTTCTAATATGGTCAGTATTTCAACGAAGGTTCGCACCGTGATGAAGGCGCTCAACGCCAGTCCAGTCTCCCAACAGTCTTTGACCAGTGCGCTGATGTCGATTCAGGCAAGGGCAAGCTCTGATACGGTGCTGCACTCTGACGGTCTACCCAAGGGAACGCTCCGATAAAAGGGTTTTGCCAAAGTCGCGATCAAACAGTGATGGGCAAGAAGCACCACTCACCAAGAGGCACCACTCACCGAGAATCCTCAGGAGAATTGTCCAAGAGAACCTAAAATCAGGGCTGCGGTACGCTGCAGAACTCCAGGCTCCCCTAAGTCGAGACGAAGCTTGCGGTACTGCTCCAGCATTTGCGATCGCGCTTTAGACGGCTGCAGTAAGTCCAGGGCCAGTGCGGCAATTGCCTCTGGAGTGGCCTCTTCCTGCAATAGTTCTGGCACCACTTCCCGCCCTGCCACCAGATTAACGGGAGAAATAAAGGGCACCCTAAACCCCAGCAGTCGACGGTAGAGCCAGCCCGTCAGGGCCTGTACGCGATACACGACAATCTGGGGCACCTCCAGTAGCGCGGCTTCTAGGTTGACCGTGCCGGACTTGCCCAGCGTAAGGTCTGCGGCGGCAAGGGTCAGTTTGGGATCGTCTGTGAGCGTTGCGTTAAGCTGATGCTGCTGAAGGAGTGTTTCAAGGAAAGGGCGAAACTCCGCTCGCGCCACGGGTATCCAAAAGTGGACGGCGGGGCTTTGCTGCTGAATGAGCTGAGCCGCCTGGGCAAGAATGGGCCAAATTTGCTTCATTTCCTGCTGACGGGAGGCGGGCAGCAGGGCGATCGCCTGCTGTGCTGGGGGAATACCTAAGCGCTGACGGGCGACTGTCCGACTGGGCCAATGGGGCAGCGCATCTAAAAAAGGATGCCCCACCCAGGTTACGGTGGCTCCGTGGGTGCGGTAGTAGGCTGCCTCTTGGGGAAAGATTGCAAGAATGTGGTCGGTATGCTGAACTATTTTTTTTGTGGTGCCTGAGCCAAAGGCCCAGACCCACTCCTGAGGCGCAATATAGTACAGCAGGGGGGTATGGGGATAGGTGCGTTTTAGGTAAGCCGCGAGGGGAAGGTTGGCCCCTGGATAGTCGATGAGCACGCTCAAGTCTGGCGGTGCAGTTTTGAGGTACTTGCGGAGACGACTTTGCAGCGCTAGGGTCGCACGAACGTAGGGCAGGGACTCTAAAAACCCCATGGCGCTGAGGGGCATCGTATTTTCGAGAAGAGTGGCCCCGGCTGCGGCCATCTGGGTGCCGCCTAAGGCCATAATTTCTAGACTCCAGCCCCGTTGGGACGCTTCTTGATGGAGTGCCCGAATGAGAAGGCTCCCCTGAAGGTCGCCAGACACTTCTCCCGCGCTGATGAGTAATCGGTAGCGATCGCGCTTGGTTTCATTGCGCTTAGCTTGATCGCGCTTAGTTTCATCGCGCTTAGTTCCATCATGCTTAGCTTGATCGTGCTTCATGACTCAGCGTCGGCTCGAAATTGCGCCGCGCCGACCGGGCTGCTGAGCGGTCTGCAAAAACTGGATTAGGTTGGCAAGCGGTGTTTCTAACGCGTTTTGCGAAATACCCTCTGGCGTGCTTTTTGTCATATCCACTGGAATGCTGTCTGAACGTATTTCAGTGGCCTGAAGGCTGAGCTTTTCTAGCGCTTGGGCGAAGGTCAGGCCAGAGGGCCCGTAGAGCAGGCGATAGGCTCGCTTAAGATCCTGGAAGACTGCACTTTCATCCGTAATTCCGCTGCGGCGCAAACCCACCCGGTTTAGCCCTCGAACACTGGCGGGGTTTCCTTCAATGAGAAGGTAAGGCGGCACATCCCGGTTAATGCGACTCATGCCGCCAATCATGGCGCACTGACCAATCCGCACCCACTGATGCACCCCAGTCATGCCGCCAATGACGGCTTTAGATTCAACTTGGACATACCCCCCTAACTCCACCGCATTGGCAAGGGTCACTTGATTGGCAATCTGACAGTTGTGCGCCACATGGGCATAGGCCATCAAAAAATTATCGTTGCCAATCTGCGTCAATCCCTCAGCCTGGGTGGGTCGATGAATGGTCACATACTCGCGGATCCGATTGCGATCGCCAATCACAACCCTAGACAATGCGCCATCGTAGGACACATCCTGAGGCTCTAGGCCAATCATGACGCCTGGAAAAATGTGGTTGTCTGCTCCAAGCGACACCGCACCGTCAATCACCACATGCGCCCCAATTTTAGTGCGTGCCCCAATCGTGACGCGATCGCCAATCACGGCATAGGGCCCTACCTCCACCCCTTCTGCCAAGGTTGCACTAGGATGAATCACAGCGGTGGGGTGAATCCGGTTTGTCATGCAGACTGTCAGAAGACTTGTCAAAAAGACAGATTGTATAAGGGTCGAGTCTAGAAGACTCCAAATAAGCTCTGAAGCCCCCTTACGGAAGGTTCTTTACCGAGTCCAGGAGGGCGTTAAGCGTTGACCTGAAGGATGCTCCAAATTCGCCTAATCGACTTCAGCCTAATCCACTAAAGAAAACATTAGTTCTCCTTCAGACACCAGCACCCCATTTACCTCAGCGCGAGCCTGCATCTTGCCAAAGCGCCGCTGCTTCACGCACAATAGCTCAACCCTCATCACAAGCTGGTCTCCAGGCACCACAGGACGGCGAAACCGCACCTTATCAATCCCTGCAAACAGCGATAGCTTATCCTTTAGGTCTTCCATCTGAAGCAGGACAATGCCGCCCACCTGCGCCATTGCCTCCACAATTAAAACCCCTGGCATAATGGGCCTTCCCGGAAAATGCCCTTGGAAAAAAGGCTCATTGACGGTGACATTCTTGAGCCCTACCGCATGCTTACCGGGATGGTTTTCAATAATCCGATCCACCAGTAGAAACGGATAGCGGTGCGGCAGCAGCGCCTGAATTTGCTCAATCGTTAGCTCTGGGCTGATGGTGCTTTCTAATTCAGGAGAGGCTGGAGATGGAGAATGGGTCAGCGTTGGCATGGCGATCACGGTAGGCGTTAGCTGAGAAAAGGTTGAGTGCTCTGGCCGTCAGCAAGGCGCTGAGCAAGCTGAGTATGAAGGGCATGGCTGGCCTTGTAGGCCAAAATATGCGCTCTGGGCAGTGCCCCTAGCAGGCTCAGGTCTCCAATTAGGTCGAGCAGTTTATGGCGCACTGGCTCGTTGGGGTAGCGGAGGGGCGGGTTTAGCCATCCCTGTGCATCACAAACTAAGGCATTTTCTAGACTACCACCTTTGATTAGCCCACTCTCACGCAATTTCTCAACCGTTTCTGCAAGGCCGAAGGTGCGGGCAGCGGCTACATCTGGCAAAAAGTCTTCTAGCAAAACGCTTTGCCACTGCTCACCGATCGCACGATGGCTAAAGACGATGCCGTAGGTGAGCCGCGTCTGCGCGGCGGGCATTGCGGCGACAAAGGCGTCACCTTCCTGCACAACGACAGGATGTGTCACATCATAATACCGTCGTGGCGAGGGCTGCACGATCCAGCCAGCTTCTAGGATTTTCTCTGCCCAGGCTTGGGCAGAGCCGTCCAAGAGGGGGACTTCAGGGCCATTTACCTCAATTCGAGCATTGTCAATGCCCAAGCCCGCCAGCGCCGCCAACAGATGCTCAACTGTTCGCAGGGATGCACTGCCTGACGCTAATTCCGTGGACAGGATGGTTTGAGAGAGCGCCTGGATCTGGGCGGGAATAATGGCGGAGCTTCGGTCAGTGCGGACAAAGTATCGGCCCGTATGAGCGGCAGAGGCATGGAGATTGACCTCAACAGACGCCCCTGTGTGGAGCCCAATTCCTGTTACGGTGATGGACTGCGCCAGGGTGTGCTGGTAAGGCGATCGCAATGCCTCAATCCCTTGAGCGATCGCCTGATCACCAAAGGGCCTATAGGCTGACTCGACCAGCAGCTCACTCATCTGCCCACTTATCAACTCAGGCACCGCTAGAACTTTTCGCCAAACCCAAACTGGAAGCGATTTCCACCATCAATTGTCCAGCCATAGTCTAGCCGGACAGGCCCGATGGGCGTTTTGACCCGCAAGCCCACGCCATACCCAAGACCATCCCCTGGTTTGCCCCTCACAAGGCCAGGGCTACCGGGGACATTATCCTGGGTGCCTAAAAGCGTGCCGTAATCCACAAACAAGACGCCACCAATCCCGCCTAAAAACTTCAGCAGCGGGAACCGATATTCAGCCGTGGCCTGCAAATAGCTGCGGCCACTACCCACTTCCCCCTCATCGTAGCCGCGTACCGAGGAACCACCCCCCAGGGTAAAGGCTTCGTAGGGTGGCAGGTCGCCCAAAACAGTACCCCCCTGGACATTGAAGGCTAGTACTTGGGGGCCTTTGGTAAAGCGCAGCAGCCTCACTGGTACAAATTGGCTATAGCTTGCCCTGAGCCGAGTCAGGGTAATGCTGCCCAGCCCAACGGGGATAGACTGATCCAGCCCAACCCGCAGCACCGAGCCTTTTGTGGGCGTTTGCGGGTCGTCCCGGCGATCGCGCGCAATTCCGAGCTGAACGGTGAGTAAGTCATCTTGTCCCCGGCCGCTAAAGCTGAGGTTATTGCCTAGTTCATCAAAGCGGCTAATCCGAAAGTCGTCATCTCGGATGGAAATGCGCTGATACTGAATCCCCGCAGAAACGACCCAGGCAGAAGGGATTTTGTCCGGGTCACGGGTTAGTGAACGGGTAAAGACAACCCCACCCCCTAAACGATTGACCCGTGGGGTAATGCCATCACTGGTAAAGCCATCGGGCTGGGTGGCGTCTGGAATTCCCAGGTTAACATCCGTTTCACCGCCGTCAAACACCAGCGGGCGCGTTAAGCGGTTAAACACATTGACAGTATAAGAAGTGCGGTACGGGTCAGTCGCAATCCAAGGATCGGTGAAGCTGGCGTCAAACAGGAATTCTCTGGTGCCAATCTGAAGCTGGGTGCTGAGCTTTTGGTTATTGCCGCCGAAGTTATTCTGAGAATAGGAGCCTGTCCCAAAGAGTCCGCTGTTGGAGCTAAATCCAGCACCTGCTGAAAAGCTTCCGGTTTTGCGCTCCTGAACATTAAGGTTGACCACAACCTTGCGCGGATCTTCCCCTGGCTCTAGAGCAACCTGGACATCTTCAAATAGTCCGAGGGCAAACACGCGACGCAGGTCAGCCTGGAGGCTATCTCGATTCAGAACATCCCCTGGCTTGGTGCGAAGTTCGCGGGTGATGATAAATTTTCGGGTTCTGCCTTTGGCGGCCTCACCTTCTTTATTTTTGTAGCGAACGTCGATGTTTTCAATAACGCCTTCTGCAACCTGAAGCGTAACCGTACCGTCGGCGTCAATTTGAGGAGACCCAGCCACCTGTCCCAAGACGTAGCCCTTGTCTTGGTAAAACTTATTGATGGCCTGTATTCCGGCCTGAAGCTCCCGCAGATTCAGCGTTTTGCCATACTGAGGCTGGAAAATTTCGTCCACTTGAGCCTGGGTCAAGACCTGGTTGCCCGCAGGCTGCACGGATCTCAGAATTGGGTTGGGCTGCACAATAAACGTAACCCTCACCCCTAGCGGCGTATCGGTCGGCTCGGCGCGCACGGCACTAAAGAAGCCAGTGGCAAAGATGGCGTTGATATCCACCTGGAGCTGCGATCGCGTGGTGGACTGTCCGGGACGAGTGGCGATCGCTTCATAGACCTTATCGACAAGCTCGCCTTCCGCACCCTCTACCAAGACTTCTGCAACCAGCACTTGACGTTCGGGCGTGGCTTCTTCTGCCGTGGGCTGAGGCGCTGCACTGGGTAGTGGGCTTTCTCCTGCGGGGGCATCGGGCGTAGTGGGCACTGGAAGCCCTGGGGCTGACTCTGCAGAACTTGGTGTGGCTGGTTCTGAGATTGTCGGAGAGCCAGAATCTGTGGGCTGGGGGGCGAGGTCGGGCTGAGTTGTTCCCGGCGGAAGCGCAGGTGGGTCGCCTGCGGGCGCTTGGGGTTCAGGCAAGGGACTTGGCGAGGCTTGGGCTAATGGCTGCTTGGCTAAATCCTGGCCTGCATTTGTCAGTAACTCGGTTGTGGGTGACTCTGCTGTTGATGCACCTATTGTTGACGTCCCTATTACGGATGACTTAACTGATGACTCAGTTGCAGATGACTCTGCTGTAGGCAACTGGGCCAGGACGCTTGGTGAACGTTTAGATGCAGGATCAGAAATCGCTTGAGCAGACAGTGGTGCAGCAGCACCCACAACAGCGGATAGCGCTAAAGCCCCCCGCAACAGGACAGGAATATTATTCATTCGTTTATAGTTGCTTTGAGACACTTCAAACACCACAGATAAATGCATCGTAAGGCTTGGGGAACCACTGACATGAGCCTATCTCACCCCGCCAAACGTTCAGGATTGGCGTTTGGGCCTTTGGAATAAACCTTATGTATATAAGGATGAGATGTAGACGAAATGAGTTTCTGAATAGACTTAACGCTTTTAGACGGAGTGGGACAGGACACGTTCCATGACCTTGGCATAAGCTTGCTCAACATTGCCAAGATCTCGGCGAAATCGATCCTTATCTAACACGCGATCATTGGGGTCTGTAGCAGACTGATCCCACAAACGACAGGTATCAGGACTGATTTCATCGGCCAACAAAATTTGACGGCTTTGGTCTAGGCCGAATTCTAGCTTGAAGTCAACCAATGTAATACCACAATCTTGAAAAAAAGTTGTGAGGATCTCATTGATCTTGAGTGCAAGAGCTCGCAGCTCTTCAATTTGTGCCAGGGTCGCTAACTCCAGCAGCAAGATCCGCGCCTCGCTCAAAAAGGGGTCTCCTAGGGAATCATTTTTGTAGTAAAAGTCAACGAGGGGAAATTTTAGGGCTGTTCCTAGGGCCAAGCTGGTCTGCTGGCAGAGGCTTCCGGCTGCAATGTTTCTGACCACAACCTCTAGGGGAATGATGGAAACCGATTTGACGGTCATTTCATTAGAGCTGGGCTGGTCAATAAAGTGTGTTGCAATGCCCTGAGACTCTAGGAGTCTGAACAGGTGAGCGGAGATGGCACAGTTTATGGCGCCTTTGCCCACAATCTGCCCTTTTTTTTGGGCATTAAATGCGGTTGCATCATCCTTAAAGTGGGAGCGCAAAATATGAGGATTATCGGTGGGATAAATAATCTTTGCTTTCCCTTCGTAAAGCGGCGCAGTGTCAGGCATGGGTGGTTTTAGACCATTGGTTCAGGTGGAGGTGTTCGGCAGGTTGGGCTGTAGGACTTAGAGCGTAATGGTACGGAGCATGATAGGGCTAAAAGCAATATGTATGTTACTGACGTTCTTGCCGCGATCATTTTTGTTGTGATCACTCTTGCCGCGATCATTTTTGTCGCTAGAGTCTGATTCGCTATAGTTTTAGATGAATGCTAGAACTCACAAATTCTATTGCCACCTCTGGAGTGGCCTCTATTGCTCGATTATTCTATACTGTCCCCCTGAGCGTTTTTGACGAGGCTATTCATTCTGTCGCAGTGTCACAGTTGTTATTGTGGAACTCGACCCAATCGCGCTAGGGTGTTGTCTAATCAATCGCCTGCTTCTGACCCTTTGCTTTTGATGATCAGTTCTCTGGCCGCAATCTCTGACTGCAAATTATGGAGCCGAACAATCAGCCCAATCCAGATCCTCTGATGTCGCCCGAATTAACCCAGCCAGAATTAACCCAGCCAAAAGAATCAGCGGAAGCTGCTGAGTCCTCGGACAGTTTGGACGAAATAGGGCTAGACGAACTAGGGCGATCGCTTCAGGAAGCAGAGGAGCTATTGAGTCATGTAAAAGCCCGATTTGCACAAGTGAAGTCAGCTCAGGTGCAAAGAACTGATTTAGAAAGCCGCCTCTCAGAATTGAATACAGAAATTGAAACCGTCAAGTCTCAGCTTGCCGCCACTTGGGAAGATCTTGAAAGCCAGCTCATTACCTGGCGAGATAAACAGGAGCTGTTTTGGCAGTTTTTGCGCTTCTCAGGCATTGGCTTTGGACTTGCACTGCTACTCAATTTTTTAATAAAACAATAGCGATACAGCCGTAACGTTACAAAACGACCAGATCAGCACTTTGAGAGATTGAAGCTTTATTCCTTGATAGATAAGGGCTTTATGAAAAACTCCTCCAAAAAAATTTGTAATTCTGAGAGGCCTCACTCAGAATTACAACAAAAAACTTTACAAAACTAAGTAAAGTCAGTATTATTGTTTACAAGGGGAACGTCACCCATGACTCAACCCTCAATTTTCGTAAACAACGATTTAGCACTTATAAAACCATGACAACCGTATTGCAAAGACGCGAAAGCGCCAGTGCATG
>JAKRSB010000051.1 GCA_022402525.1 Thermosynechococcaceae cyanobacterium MS004 | reverse complement strand
ATGCTACGTCGCTTGGCCTGAATCCACATTTAGGAGTTTCCAAATATCCTCTTAGTGGATCAAATAGCAACACTAGAGCAAACAATCAATAATCTTAAACTGCAAACTTCTGATGGTAGTGATAGGCGATATGATCGTAGAATTCAAATTGTTCAACTGCTACAACATCTTTGGCGACGATTTAGCAATTACTCAATTCAATTTGCGATAGAAGATTTCTCCAAGCTACTAGACAGTTTTAGACTAGATTCTTCTAGATTTCTTTTGACAGAAGTTAATGAGATAAACCCAGAACGACTTCGCCTTAATTCTCTGATTGAGGATGAGATTGAATTCTTGACAGGAGTTTATGATGACATAGAAAGTGTTCAATATATTTTTAATACCAGCATCTATGCCAGTGATTTATTGAACTTATATTTAAGTGAATCACGATACCTTGGTCCAATGAGAGATTATCCAGAGCGATTCTATTTGTTTAGTGGTAAATCAACTAAGCAAGTAGGCAAATCAGGAAAGGGAACTTCAGATCTCTTGTTTGAGAGTCCTTCTTTCCTTAAAAGGGTTAATCAAGCTCTTGAAAAATTCAGGATCGGTCATGAGATAAAAATTGTGTCATTTCAGGATCAGGAGACAAATGAGCCTAGTGATGTTTACGCAATTAGGTTGATTGATAGCTTCTCTAAAGTCAATATAAGCCTGCTAGATGTGGGGTTTGGGGTTAGTCAAGTGCTACCCGTTATCATTCAAAGCCTATTTGCACGCGATCAAACTATTCTGATTGAACAGCCAGAGGTTCATATTCATCCTCGGCTTCAAACTGAACTGGGCGATCTTTTCATGGAATCTGTACGAGATTTTGGCAATCGCTTCATTGTAGAAACACACAGTGAGCACCTGATGCTAAGACTTCAAAGACGAATTAGAGAGGGCAAACTGAAGCCAGATGAGGTCTCGGTGTTGTACGTTGATCGCACTGAAGAGGGTTCGGTTTGTTTGCAGCTTCGTCTAGATGATGAAGGTGATTTTATAGATTACTGGCCTAATGGTTTCTTTGATGAAGATTATAAGGAGATTGTTGGCTAGCCATGCTTTATAAGACAACATTTTCACCGCAAGCATTTAATCTTGAAGAGACAACATATTCATCCTTAATTGGATTATTAAAAGAACTGGAAAAAAATTGTGTAATTTTGGTAGATTCAACAAAAAAGCTGGAAAAAAAACTGACTGATACAGTTGAAAATTTGCCCGAAAAATACCGAAAATCAGCTATGATGTATTATAAGTCTTTGAAAAGAAAAGGGAGAATCATTAGACAGGATTTTTGTGATTCATCAGCTATAGAGGAAAATCTCTGTGAATTTCATCGATCAGCGATGGCTCAAACATCTAATTTATCAATGTTTACGAGTGAGAATTGTTGTCTTAGGTCAGACGCATTACTAAATTCAAGACTGATTAGTCTTGAGGATTACTCGTTGTCAAATCTTTTTGGAAATCGCAAAGATAACTATGCATTTCCTCCTGCAGGAATTAGCAGGAATGACATGGAAGAAACTATCCTGATCCCACTATTTGAAACTGCTAAGTCAATCCGGCTTATTGATCGATACATTGGTCGGTCTATGATAGATTCTCATGGTAATATTAAGCCACAACTTTCTAAGAATTATAAAAATACTTTAAAATGGCTGTTTAGTATATTTGATCAATATCCTTCTCAACCAAAAAAAAGACTTGAAATCTATACTGGCGTAAACCCTCAACGATGCTTATCCCATGAACAAATTATGAAGTTACACAATAATTTAATGAATTCCTTTTATCAAATTAGAGAGAAATTTACCTCATTTGAATTCGATTTAATAATCAAAAGGGAAACGAGCCGAAGTGCGATGCCTCACGCCAGGTATCTATTCACTAACCAACTAAGCTTATCAATCGACAGAGGATTTGATCTCCTTTTCTATGACAAACCTAATATGCCGATAATTCGTGATGTCACTATATGCCTTATTTCTGAGCCAGAAAATATCGAACAATCAATAAGAATATTGCCAGACCTGATTGGCTAAATGCTGATACTCAGCGCAATGCAAGACAGTTTGAACCGTGTCTCGTCAAGTAAAAAATGCTGTAGCGCAAGCGCAGCCAGACAAAAGCTAAAAGTTTGCAGGGTAAACCATCCGATCTTAGTTTCATATTCTTGTTCATTGGTATAGGTAACGAGAATAAATTAAAAAAATTAATTCTCGTTACCTATACCTTAATTTTCTAGATACTCATAACTACTTTTTATCTTATTTTATGACTATACTAATTGCAAATATTGGAACATCAGATATCTCAATCCAGATAGATAAATTTTATATACCCATTGGATTTCAGCGAGATGAACCAAACATCTGTGGCCCTAATCCAAACACTGAGGAATCTGAAGTATGGAGTAATTTGACAAATATCGTAAAATATAAAGTCACAGAACTAATTAATTTAGATATTGGAACATATCCTAAATTTCGTTTTGCTACTGAGAAGGTTTTGGGCTTATATTGTGATGACCCAGACAAGTGGCATCCTCTAATAAAACTTGGTCGATTGACTGGTATTCTTGACGAGGCACTAAAATTCAATGACTTAAGCAAAATTTATTTATTTGTTACCGACCAGCCCGAATCTGAAATTGAAGGACATAAAAAAGATACAGTATTTTTGTTTAGTCTTATTAAGGAGTGGTTAAGGCGAGAATACACAAATCGCCTTAGAGATGTTGAAATAGATTCCGAGACTATTGAATTTCGGGCAATTGATCAAGATAAACTTTTTGATTTTTATTATCAATTTTTTATAGAAAAACTAAATAGTAATGAACCCTTGCTGCTTAGCATTAAGGGAGGAACATTTCCAATGCAAACTGCACTTAGAGTTATAGCAAATGAGGTTGGATCACAAAGGCAGATTTTTCTTGAACCTCAATTGGATGTTACTTCTTTGCTAAGAGGAGAACCTTCCAGATGTGATCGAATATCTTTTTGGCAATTTACTAGAATTAAGAAATACAAAGATATTAAACTTCTTCTAGAAAGATGGGACTTTTCTGGAGTAGAAGCTATTCTTTTGGAGTTTCGTGAAAATCTTGATTTTTTCAAACGACAGGAAGTTCTTGGAAGGGAAAAAGTATCTAGAACTCGTGATTCTATCAATCAGTCTCTCATTTTAGCACAATTTGCAAAATCTAACTTTAATTTAGATATTAATTTTAATTTAAGACAAGCTGCTGTCCAAAATGCTCAAAGACTCTTTTTAAATGATAATACGTCAGAACCCCAATTTCTAATACGCTGTCTTTATGCACAGTGTCAAATTCTTTGGGAGCTTGATCAAATAGTCAATTTTTTGCCTAGAATGTCTACTTTGTGCGAGAAGATTCTAGAATTCTTGTTTGACAAAATAATAGTTCATAGTAGTTATTCTTTTAATGATAAAATACTTATTTGGAGAGCCATTGAGGTTTTTGGTGAAGAAAGATGGAATCAATTTACTAGAAGAGAAAATCGAAATTCATCAATTAGAAAGGTAACACAAGATTATTATAAAGAAGCAAGAAGAAATCCTCACAATTCACTAAGTATATACTTCGACTTTTCGCGACTAAACAGAATAAGCAAAAGAAGTTTTTTAAATCTATTATTTTCTAATACTACTTTATTTGACTCATGGACTACTTTAAATGAATACATAGAAAGATTGGATAAATGGTTTGAAAAACGTAATGATATGATTCATCAAGCAAATGGTTTCTCAAGACAATCCCTAGATAGTTTTTATGCTCAGCAATCTGATGAATTTAGAAGTGCTGTATGTCCTCCGTCTCAAATTCTTGACGTGTTACAGAATATTATTGGAAGTCCTCTTGTTGTTGGAAATATAATAGAAGATGATTACTATATTTATTCTTATCTAAAGACTGAGATCTCTAGAATTATTGATCAAGACTTGCGCTTAACTCCACTCAATTAATGATTAACAAAATTCTCTGAAGCTCTTTTGATTTGACTACCTCTGTCCTCCACTGCGAGCTGCCACACCGCCAATCCCAACCCCGATCGCCAGACTGATTACAGCACTGACTGACAGCATCGTAAGCGATCGCCGTTTTGGGATCGAGCCTTCGAGGCGTTTTTCGAGCTGCCCTACGGTCATGACTAAGCCTTGGTTTGTGGCACTGAACTTTTGGAGCTGAGTATTCAAGCTTTCAAGCTTTGCCTGGTGACTGTTACTGAGGCTTGCAAGCTGAAGTACAGACTGCTGATGCTTTTCAAGTAACAGCTTTTGTAACTCGCTGACTTGAACACCAAAGCTGTTGACCATTGCCATGTAGTGGTCTTTTTCTTCCGTGACTTGCTCAAGCATCACTTCCAGCCTTTGCACTTCGGCCGTTGGGGGGTCAATGTACTTTTTGCGCTTGAGTACGGCTAGATCTCGGATCTCATCGCCAGGGCCAAAGGCAGTGCGAATGGGCTTTTTCTGAAATTTAACGACGTTATTCCCTTGGTCTTGATAGCCTTTACTCTGGCGTTTGATTTTAGCAGTGAAGCAAACTTCATCCCCTGGCTGGAGACTAAGTTCCGCCCACTCTTGGCGGTAGCGGAACCACCAATGGTCAGGGCGTACCTCTCGTCTGTTTTGGACGAGGCGCAGATTGCGAACGCAGACGGTCATCACAGTCCCTTGGGCGGATTCAAAGGAACCAAAGCGATCAATCACACCCGTAAATCGATGGACTTGACCTTGTACGGTGGCGAGTGCTAAAGCTGTAGTCATTGTTCTCACTCCTTAAATTTAAGATTTGACTGGTTGATGTTCGTTGTGGTCTGGTTGCAATCTGCTGAGGCTAAGCGCTAATGCTTCACATAGGCTTTATCCGCTTTCCAGTTGACCTTTTCAGTGCGACAAAGCGGACAGCGATCGCCGTTTTTGCATTTGTCACAAAAGACATGCCCTTTGTCTTTGCAACGGTGAAGAAGGATAAAGGCACCGCCGAGGACGCCACCACGGGGCTCGTGACCACAGGTTGGGCATTGGGTATAGTTGGCCATAGGACAAAACAACTCCTAAAGAGTGGATTAAAATAACGTAAGTAGTCTGTGAGTAAGCCTTTTGAGTCGCAGCCAAAGCAACTTGAATCCATCTCTAGATCGCAAACCTGCCGAGGGTTGTGGGGAATCTCGATCCGCCGCTTTGCGCCTCCAGCGCTCCCAGCTATCGGTTTTCGGCTGGAGCCAGTTCAATGGTTCCCCTTGGACGGTTGGGCATTCCCATCAGTCAACCTTTGACTCAAATAATTAGCTCTCCACTCGAAACCTCTCTCTACTCACTTGCTCACTCTAAACATCGAGTAAGAAGAGCGGTAGAGGTTTGGTGCGTATGAGCAACTGTGCGACTCATCACAGATGTGTCGCACGGCGCTTTAGTTCGTCTCAGCTTGTGTGTGGTGCTTAGCCTGGGGCTGGAAGTGAGCTGATGTCTATTTTTAAGTCGTCTATGTCAAAGTCAATGTCTGAGAGATCAAAGGTATCTGCGTTGCTCTCGCTGGGCTCAAAACGCCCTTCTTTATAAGTTTGATGCGTTGCGGTAATCTCTTTCTCGACAGATTTCCTAGGATGTCCGTACTGTTTCCGCGAGGCATCGCGGATCGTTTCAATCTGCTGGGGAGAATTGACTGCGGTTTTGCCACTGATCCATAGCGCCATTTCTACCGCTTGTTCACTAAATCTTGCCATCAAATCACGTTTTAGCTCTAACTTTGGTCATACGCACGACGGCAATGCGATCGCCTTGTTCTTTCGGTTTTACTGAGCAAGGTGGCGGACTCTTGGTGCGTAGGTTTCGCGGGAGGCAGGGTAATGGTCACGGCTCAGGCGCTTTGGTCTTCTTGGCAGTGGGTGAAGTCGGGGACGCCCATTGCGGGGGTGGATGGCATCACGCCGAGTCTCTATGCTCCGGTGGTAGAGGAGGTTGTGGTGCGCCTGGAGCGGCTTTTGCTCAACCGCAGCTATACGCCAGCACCGATGCGGGGACTATTGCTCAAGAAGCAGGGTGGCACCCGCCGAGTAGTGGGCGTTGCGACCGTGGGCGATCGCATTGTGCAGCGCTATCTCCTATCGATCTTGTCTCCAGTCCTGGATGAAGTTCTGAGTACGCGGTGTTATGCCTACCGCACTGGCTATTCGGTGCATCATGCGGTTGCTCACTTTGCCCTATTGCAGCAAGGGTTAGGGTTCTGGGTTGTCCAGGCAGACATCCGCAGCTTTTTTGATTGCATTTGCTGGGCGATTTTGCACCACTGCATTGAGCAGTTGCCGCTATCTGAGCTAGAGCGCTATTGGCTGCTTCAGCAGGTGAGTACCAGTTTATTGCTTCAAGGCCGACTCCAGATTCGCCATCAGGGGGTGGTACAGGGCAGTGTGCTATCGGGGGCGTTGGCAAATCTCTACTTGGCTGAGTTTGACCATTGGGCGATCGCGGCGGGGCTATCGATGATTCGCTACGGGGATGACCTAGCGATCGCCTGTCGTTCTCAGGCGGAGGCAACGGAGGCGCTTGCGTTAATTGAGCAGCAGTTGAAGCGACTTTATCTGACTCTTCAGCCGACGAAGACAAAGATTTCACCGCCTGGACAGGAGTTTGTACTACTGGGTCATCGGATGCGGGAGGGGGAGGTGCTGGGGACAGTTAAGGATTGGCACCCCTACAGACCCAAGGCCAAAAAACGCAAGCACTCAGAGCGCAACCGTGCCCCGCGATGCTCGATCAAACAGGCGGCTCAGTCAGGTGCTAAAAACCTAGCGGCAGATTATTGGAGGCCACAGATGACGACGCTATACATTACGGATCAAGGGGCAATGCTACGGGCGCAGCGTCAGCAGTTTATTGTCAACTTGGCGAAGCAAGAGCTATGCAAGGTGCCGTCTCATCAGGTGTCTCATATTCTGCTGTTTGGGTGTTGCAATGTGTCTCAGGGAGCAGCACGGCTTGCTTTTAAGCGACGAATTCCGATTATTTATCTTTCCCAGAAGGGTCACTATTTTGGCCGTATGGAGGCAATGGGGCAGGCGGAAGTAGAGTATTTGATGCTTCAAGCCCAGCTTTCTCTCAATACGGACTTGAATCTTCGGATTGCCAAGGCGATCGTGTTAGGGAAGGTGCATAATTCGCGCATTTTGCTACAGCGCCTTAATCGTCGTCAGGAGACGGCTGCGGCTACAGATGCCATTCGGGGCCTGGATGCTTTGACGGAAAAAATCTGTCAGTCACAGTCTGTGGAGGTACTTTTGGGCTATGAGGGGCAGTCGGCCAAGGTTTATTTTCAGGGCTTGGCTTCTCGGTTTATTGAACCGTTTGAGTTTGGGCAACGTTCGATTCGCCCCCCCAAGAATCCGGTCAACAGTTTATTGAGTCTAGGCTACACGCTTTTGCACGAGTCGATTTTTTCGTTTGTGTTAGCGATGGGGCTACATACCCATTTTGGGCATCTTCACAAGCGACGCAAAAGTCATCCTGCCCTGGCGATGGATTTGGTGGAGGAGTTTCGTGCGCCTGTGGTGGATTCCTTTGTCCTTAATCTGGTGAATTCCAAAATCATCAAGTTTGATGATTTCTTGCCGCCTGATGAGCGGGGTGGAGTGTTTCTCTATGAGGATGCGCTCAAGGTATTCCTCAAGCATTGGGAAGACCGCATGAATAGCGAGGTGACTCACCCCCATACGGGTCTAAAAGTGTCGATTCGTCGTTGCTTAGAGCTTCAGGTGCGGGAGTATCTCGCTTGCCTGACGGGAGAGCAGCCGATCTACAGACCCATGCTTTGGAGTAAGTGATGGTCTATCTGGTCTGTTACGATATCGTCTGCGATCGCCGTCGCCTTAAGGTTGCCCATGTGTTGGAGGGGTATGGGTTACGGGTGCAGAAAAGTGTCTTTGAGTGCGGTTTCAGTGAGCGACAATTTGAGCTGGTACGCAATCAAATTCAGCGCATTATGCAGGAGAAAGAAGACCAGGTGCGGTTTTACCCCATGAACCACGCTTGTCAAGAAAAGGCATTGGTTTTGGGTATACAGCCTAATTTTACGGTAAGTGACTCAGCAATTATTTTGTAATGGGGCTAGAGCGCTTGCACTTTGCTAGCATGGCGATGAAGATTGCGTTGAGGGCAGGGGTTCTATATGGCAACGATCACGATTCGGAATGTGCCAGATGAGTTGGTTGACCGGATTAAATGGCTGGCGGGACAGAAGGGGGTATCAATGGAGCAAGAAATCAGAGATTTACTACAAAGTCGGTATGAGCAGCGTAGTGCAGTGCTAGAGCGTATTCGCAAGCGCTGGGAGACTTTGCCGATTCAATCTGCTGAGCCGATGGAGGAATGGAAGGCTCAGGGGCGACCCTGATGGTGATTGATACGATGGTGTTTGCTTATGCCCTGCTACGGGTTGAGGATAAGCATGAGCAAGCTGCGGCTGCTTTAGAGGGCGCTGGTCAAATCATTGTGCCGGATTCGCTTTCTGCTGAGTTGGGGAATGTGGTATGGCAATGGATTCAGTTTCGGCAGTTGCCGTTACAAACTGGTTTAGAGGTGTTGGCGGATGTTGAGGCTTTGGTGGACAAGGCTGTTCCCAGTGCTTGGCTGCGGGAACTGGCGTTAGAGCTAGCAGTGCAAGCGGGACATTCATTTTATGACACTCTGTTTGTGGCAGCGGCTATTCAGGAGAAGACTGAATTGGTGACTTTTGACCGTAAGCTGGCGGCTAAGTTTCCAGATCAGGTGAGACTTTTGACTTAGAGAGCGATCAGCTAATGTGATTGGCCACGAAGATATTGAACGACGGTTAGCCAATCTGGGAAGCGCTCTGTCCCAAAATGGATATGTTCGCCTTCAAAATACTCGACTCCATTTTTAGTGCGATCATCTATCAAAAAGTCGCCTCGATTTAGATTTTTATGATGCGATAAAATCAATCGCTTATAGGCACTTGAGCCAAGATGTTTTTTGACCCAAAGGAGTTTATCTGACCATGCTGATGGGTTTTCCCAAGGTGAGGTAGAGAGAATATATGTATCAAAAAGTGAAGAAAGCATTTGAAAACTTTCAATTGCATCGGCAAGTGGCTCCATTAGGCTAAAAATTCCAGGTACTTCATCAAGTCGATTTTCATACTCTATGAGTAAGTTCTGGGGAATTTTTGTAAGAGCTGAAGGAAAATCAACCAGTACGTTATCCATGTCAATATAAAGGATTTTAGTCATTCGTTATTGATCTACTCTGCTTCTCCAGAATAGATCAATAACGGATGCTTTCTTTACCCTAATAGTTGAGGTGCAACTCTACTAGCCGAGAAGACTATTGTAGGTTTCCATTAATTCGACTTCCGAAGAAGCCCAAACAAACGCGCCTTCGCCGCAATGTGTCTTCCTGAGTCACTCGTTTCCATTAATTCGACTTCCTAAGAAGCCCAAACGATAATGCAAGGATTGCTGGCAAAAACCTTGCAGAATCTGTTTCCATTAATTCGACTTCCGAAGAAGCCCAAACAAAAAAATATGTTGAATATTTTGGGGTGGGGGGTTCGGTTTCCATTAATTCGACTTCCGAAGAAGCCCAAACGGTTAATATCCAAAAAGGAGGTCAGACAAATACCCAGTGTTTCCATTAATTCGACTTCCGAAGAAGCCCAAACACAAATGCAAGAGGCTAAGAATAAAAAAGCTATAGGTTTCCATTAATTCGACTTCCGAAGAAGCCCAAACGCTCTCTACACGGCGGTGCCAATGCAGCGGTGATTGAGATGGTTTCCATTAATTCGACTTCCGAAGAAGCCCAAACCGGAAACGGTGGCTACTTTCAGTTGACCACCACAAGTTTCCATTAATTCGACTTCCGAAGAAGCCCAAACTTCTATTGCTAATGCAATGGAAGTGGCTGCATCCGAGTTTCCATTAATTCGACTTCCGAAGAAGCCCAAACTTTGTAACTTTTCATGATTGTGGGTGTTTATGCCTGATGTTTCCATTTATTCGACTTCCTAAGAAGCCCAAACTTTGTAACTTTTCATGATTGTGGGTGTTTATGCCTGATGTTTCCATTTATTCGACTTCCTAAGAAGCCCAAACCCTAACTGGGTAGTATCTATTCCACCCAACTCTATAGGTTTCCATTTATTCGACTTCCTAAGAAGCCCAAACTAAAAAACTTAGAAAATTGAATAGTCTGCTAGCAACGACTGTTTCCATTTATTCGACTTCCTAAGAAGCCCAAACCTCTTGAGTAACGGCATCAAAATCCCCCAGGCAGTATTGTTTCCATTTATTCGACTTCCTAAGAAGCCCAAACTGTAGGCTGGTGTTTTGCAGCTGGAGCTGTGATGCCACGGTTTCCATTTATTCGACTTCCTAAGAAGTCCAAACAGAAACTCAGAGAGGAGGCTGAAAAAGCCAAGCAGTGTTTCCATTTATTCGACTTCCTAAGAAGCCCAAACTTGCCGTTGAGTCTACTTTAAAAAATAGACTAGCATTGTTTCCATTTATTCGACTTCCTAAGAAGCCCAAACACTCCTGCCCTTGCAGGTATGCCCCCAGCCGCAGAAATGCGGTTTCCATTTATTCGACTTCCTAAGAAGCCCAAACAACACAATAATAGTAACGCTATTGTTATGCTCCTGTTTCCATTAATTCGACTTCCGAAGAAGCCCAAACATCTCTACCCGGAGCGGCACCTGTCAGAGGACTGTGGTTTCCATTAATTCGACTTCCGAAGAAGCCCAAACAAATACTCTGGGAAGTGACTCCAAAGCTCAAGCATTGTTTCCATTAATTCGACTTCCGAAGAAGCCCAAACTTTGCCGATAAGGCAGAGGTTCAAGCCTCCCTAAGGAGGGTTTCCATTAATTCGACTTCCGAAGAAGCCCAAACAGACTCAGAAGGATAATAACATGGATCAAAAATTCTTTACGTTTCCATTAATTCGACTTCCGAAGAAGCCCAAACCCTCAGTTGAGGGGTTGACCTGCATTGGGGGGCAACTCAAGTTTCCATTAATTCGACTTCCGAAGAAGCCCAAACGATGTTTACATTGTGTATATCCATTCTACATGGAGTACGAGGTTTCCATTAATTCGACTTCCGAAGAAGCCCAAACAGTGAGCTGTATCGGGGGTCAGCTCAACCTCTCAATAGTTTCCATTAATTCGACTTCCGAAGAAGCCCAAACAATCTATTGGACATTCACATCATGAAAGGGAAAAAGTTTCCATTAATTCGACTTCCGAAGAAGCCCAAACGAAAATATTGAAAAAACCATCTCATTTAGATGATGGGTTTCCATTAATTCGACTTCCGAAGAAGCCCAAACATTGTACTGTAACGGATAGGTGTATGCCCGTTATGGATTTGTTTCCATTAATTCGACTTCCGAAGAAGCCCAAACCTCCCACTCCAAACCCTACCCCCACCACCGCCTCTGAGTTTCCATTAATTCGACTTCCGAAGAAGCCCAAACAAACGATAATGTATAAAATTTGGCAGGCAGCCCCCTTGGTTTCCATTAATTCGACTTCCGAAGAAGCCCAAACGCTGTGCGGTGAGTTCCCGCCACGAGAGCGGGACAAATTGTTTCCATTAATTCGACTTCCGAAGAAGCCCAAACTATTGTTAGTAGTTTTGTTGTGGGTGTGAGTGGATGGTTTCCATTAATTCGACTTCCGAAGAAGCCCAAACGAAAGGGACTGATATTGATAAGAAAGACCTAAAGCGTTTCCATTAATTCGACTTCCGAAGAAGCCCAAACCTTTCTCATCCTCAGATCATCTCCTTCTTAGGAGCAATGTTTCCATTAATTCGACTTCCGAAGAAGCCCAAACCCCAGAACTTTCTGGATATTCTACTCGGAATAGGTAAATGTTTCCATTAATTCGACTTCCGAAGAAGCCCAAACAGGTTAGGCATTTTTACTCCAACCTGCAGGTTTTCCTGGTTTCCATTAATTCGACTTCCGAAGAAGCCCAAACGTTGATAGGGACAAGTTCCTCCTGTACGCACATAGGTTTCCATTAATTCGACTTCCGAAGAAGCCCAAACTATTACCACACAGATCGTCCCCTCCCCTCAGGGAAACGGAGTTTCCATTAATTCGACTTCCGAAGAAGCCCAAACTGCTCAAACCGAAGGAGAGGACTGGGAGTCATCTCAGGTTTCCATTAATTCGACTTCCGAAGAAGCCCAAACAACTCATTCCAATACAAGGTGGCTGGGAAATACTCAGTTTCCATTAATTCGACTTCCGAAGAAGCCCAAACATTGACCGATTCGTCATTTTGGGGAATTTTCTTCCGTTTCCATTAATTCGACTTCCGAAGAAGCCCAAACCCGTGCAAGGCACAGTACGACAAATCACCAATCAATTAAGTTTCCATTAATTCGACTTCCGAAGAAGCCCAAACTCTCAGCGAGGCTAAGGCTACAAATGCATTATCCCTCCCTGGTTTCCATTAATTCGACTTCCGAAGAAGCCCAAACCCCAATATGGAGGTGGTGATGAAAAAGTCCGATTTGTTTCCATTAATTCGACTTCCGAAGAAGCCCAAACTCTGGGACTAAAGCAACCGGCAGGCCACAGGGTAAGGTTTCCATTAATTCGACTTCCGAAGAAGCCCAAACAGAGTTGGAGGCTGAACGGAGTTTCCTTCTGCTCAAGAGTTTCCATTAATTCGACTTCCGAAGAAGCCCAAACTTGAGTTCTTTCACAAAAAAGGAGAAAAAGTTGAAAAAACTTTGTTTCCATTAATTCGACTTCCGAAGAAGCCCAAACTAGTAGCGGAGTGTTTTTTGGACCAGTTTTCACTGGGGGGTTTCCATTAATTCGACTTCCGAAGAAGCCCAAACAACTTTCCCCAAAGGAAAAGACGACATCAGTCGCGTTTCCATTAATTCGACTTCCGAAGAAGCCCAAACGCAACGGGTAGCTATATAAGGCGGAGATAACTAGATATGTTTCCATTAATTCGACTTCCGAAGAAGCCCAAACGTGTTATAGAGAAGGATAAGTTTTCTATAACATACTGTTTCCATTAATTCGACTTCCGAAGAAGCCCAAACAACTCTGGCCCCAACTCTAGCCCCGTCGCCCGCTCCTAGTTTCCATTAATTCGACTTCCGAAGAAGCCCAAACTTCTTATGAAGCTTTCAGTTCTTCTTCCTGTTACTGGGGTTTCCATTAATTCGACTTCCGAAGAAGCCCAAACCAAAATTGGAGAAAAAATTCTCCCTACCTATAAACTCTCGTTTCCATTAATTCGACTTCCGAAGAAGCCCAAACCCGGAGCTCCGAGAAATTTTTAAGAAAGCTTCCTCTAGTTTCCATTAATTCGACTTCCGAAGAAGCCCAAACCAGCCCTGGAAGCAAGTGGGGTGGAGGATAAAACGAATTGTTTCCATTAATTCGACTTCCGAAGAAGCCCAAACATTGACCGACTCAAGTTTCTGGGGGATATTTTTCCGCCCTGAGTTTCCATTAATTCGACTTCCGAAGAAGCCCAAACAGCGGAGCCTAGACCCCTTTGTTTATAGGCATCCTACAGCAGTTTTTCGCGGGGGTCAATTTTAAGGACATCTTTGTTGAGAATGGAGTCAATAAGTAGAGCATTGAAACACTTCTAGCCCAAATACAGCGAGCCATTCGCGGGGGTCAACGAAAAATATAGGGTTTCAGCGATCAGCCGACCCCCGCGAATGGTATCACAAGCTACTATTTTGCTCATACGCACCAGCTCTTAGCAAAAGCCTGAAGTGATGTAGTTAGATCAAAGCCGTAGTTAGCGAAGCAGGCGGTTAGCTCATGTCACCACTTAAGCAGTCACTCAACCACGCAGTAGATGACAACGATGTACTGCCGACGCATGAAGCGCTCTATCACTGGATCGCCGATCATCCTGACTATGCCGACTTGGTAGAGCAAGCCAAGCACAATACGCCTGCGCCCGCGCTAAGCCCCGTCCAAACCCGCATCGCTTGGGTTAAAAACCTTTTTTTTGCTAACCCCGATGAGTTTTATGGGCGCGCTTATGTAACCAAAGAACTGGTTGAACAGTCCAATGTCACGGCAAGAGTTGTGAGTGGGTCTGGGCTGGTTGATTTCGTCAGCAACTATAGCCTATTTTTGGTTACTTTTCGGGGGATGGGCTTATTATCCCCCATACTCGCTCTTATATTAGATGCACTGCTGCTTAAGTTTGCCAATGACTGTGCCGCCGGAGCATCCGGGCATAAACCAAGCATCAGACCTTGGGCGCGCGCTGGCCTTGTGGGGCTTGTGGGCATCAATATTATTCGAACCTTAGTCAGCGGTGTAGGCACAGAGATGCTGCTGAATGCCCCTGCCATCAGTGAATTAAAAGCACAGACCCTCATCGTAGAACACGAGCAAAAAATTGAATCCCTCCAAAGCCTGCCCAACCCAAGGCTACGCCAGGCTAAAAACGACTGTGAAAAAGGCATGGCCGATCTAAAGCAGATGGCGGCCACAGACCCAAACCGCAACCTTTTAATTGTCCGGCTCTTGGGTAGCTATCAGCAACAAACCCAGCAAGACTGGGGCAAAGTCCCAGAGGGTCAACTCCCCGTGTGCCCCTTAGCAGAACGGCTACAAGCCAATGCTCTCAAAAATTATGAAACCGCCAAAGCCAATTGGGAAACCCTCAAACTTCAGCGGCTCGCAGTGGGTAATGATTTAGGCTTCTTGCAAACGAGTGTACCTGAGTTGTATCGCGCTCACTTTGAACCCAATGGCGAGATGAAATCTGGCATTGAAGCCGCCGGGTTCGCAGCCAAAAACCTCCTGAACAAAGCAATGCGCGGTAACTGGCCTGAACTCATCATGCCTGGGTTTGTGATGTTGCTCTCAATCGTGACGAGCGGTACCGCCTGTTACCTGACCTTCACCCACGCCCGTCGCCCAGATACCCAACGCTCTCGCAATAGTGCCGTCGAGCAAGAACGCGATCGCTGGCTAGAGCAGCAGTATCAGGCCATCAGCAGCGCCCGACGCACAATCCTACATCGGTAGTTACTCATACGCATGAAGTCTATAGTCAGGCACTCATAGCGTTGCCATACTCAGCATTAGTCAACGTCTACGAGGTTTACCGCAATGAATACACCCGAACTCCAAGCCGAACGTCGCCAGCTAACCCTTCAAATCGTTATCAATATCCTATTTCTGATCCCCTACATCATCTTTGCCGTCATGGGCCAAAACACACCCACGTTGGTCTTATTTCCCATGATTTTGTGGGGCTTTTTCGGCTTTCGCTGGCTCATGAATGCCTTTTTCCGACTCACCAATCTCACTATCTTTATGAGTTTAACCAATGGCTGTATCACCTATATCGTGGGCAGCATGGTTTGCTCTGGTTTCGGAATCTTTGTGATTCCCATTCTCATTGTCTCAGACATCATGCAATTGCTGAAGTTACAAGATCAATAGCAAAGTTCACGCTTTAAAAGGAGATAAGCAACGATGAGAAACTACATTGCCCTGATAGCCTCAGCCCTTTTAATCGCTGGGGGTCAAAGCCACCCCGCAGTCGCCAGACCCGTTAGCCCTAGTTCCCTGCCTAGCTATGTTCCGCAAGGCGCCCGTAAAGGCGAAATCTGGTATCCACAAATGCCCCAAAATTGGAACTCCATCACACCCTGGGGACAAGCCATTAACCCGACGAATCAGAGCGGCATAGTTGAAATTCGTACCTTTGAGATGACTTGCCTTGTCAATGGTCGCGCCATGCTGATCACAACGGGCCTAGATCGACTCGAAGCTGGAATCTATTTGGCAAACCCTTGGTTTTATAACGATCAAAATACGCTCATCAGACCCCAGCGCACGGCTAACGGCACCGTTCAACTCCCTGTCCCACAAGGCAGAGTCACCCACTGGTGGATTCGTACCCCGCGCCCGACAGTACCCAATGCTAGAAACTGCACCGTCACCTCCCAAATGCGAATGTCTGCGGGTGTATTGGCCAGTATTGGCGGCGACTATTGGGTCAATAGAACCACCGGATGGCAAGGCCAGGATGTCGCCAATATTCCGATTGGAATCAGCAACTGGCACAATAGCGAGGGCGGCTGGCAAACCCTCATCATGGCACCATCACGGTGAGGTCTACGGGGAAGGTTGGGTATAAACAGCGGCGATCGCCTTTGCTTTATCCTCCACCCGTTTTGCTAAAATTTGCGGTTCAAGCACTTTCACTTTATGTCCAAAGCCGACAATCCAGGCTGTAAACTCAAAATCCTCTTCAACTGTCCACTTTGGCAAAAAACCTTTTAGATGATTATTTTCAGAGGCTTTTAGGCTTGGAAATCGTCTAGATCCCATCTTAATAAATTCAAATACTTTTTCTTCAAAACACAAATTTACAAAAATCTCAGCTTTATGTTTTTCATTTTTATTTAAATAGTTTTGCTGTTCAATAACACTATTTCCTATAAAAGGACTATAGGAAAATTTTGTTAGTTGAATCAACTGCTTAAGTTTTGACTTCTGAAATGTCTTTGATTGACTTTCCAACGTGTTTACTACACTTAATCGATCTATTCGCTCAAATTTAAGAAGATCTTTATTCTTCCCTTCTTCTAAGACCACATAACCTAAATACCAAGCAATTCTATGAAAAGCAATTTGCAAAGGCAATATCTTAATATCTGGGGGTGCATCTGTTTCATGAATTCCACGTCGTGAAAGTTTAAACAGTCGAAGGACTGTTGAATTTTCAATATAAGACTCAGCCTGTTCTAAACCCAATGTAAGATCTGGTGCAAGTTTAGGATCTGTAATCGACTGATGCATAACTATTCGAGTTGGATATGTCTCCTTGATATCTATCCCTAGACTTCCTAATCCTGACTTAAGTTTATTGTAGCTTTTATATGCAATAGGATTGTTGAACTCCTCGAACAATGACTTATGAGCTTCTATGACATGAAAAATACGTTTTAAATCTCCTATAGAAAGAATACTTGTTCCTAGGAAATAAGAATTTCGAGTTTTTGATGAAGTCATAATACCATAGGGATTTAAACAAAAGTTGATGTCTTGTCGCAAAACATTATCGGTTAAAAATATTTGAGGATGCCTTTGATTATATTCAGAACAGAATTTAGCTTGTAAGACGGATATATTAAATTTATATGAGCAATGAAAAATAATATGCCAAAACTCAAATTTGTCGAACTCTAGAGATATTTTGAATTTTGAAAACCTTGAATATATTTTCCAAAGACAAGATGATATAGGTAATTTAATTTTTCTCTCAGAGACACTTATTTTAGAGAAATCTTCGTCTTCTTCTGACTTGTAGAGCGGCAAGAAGCTAAAATCTTTAATAATCATCATTAGGCGCTCAAAGTTTTGCCAATCTGAATATCGATGGCTAAATCTATAGTCAAATGTTTCTGACTCTTTTTGCCATTTGATTGGATTTTCACTATAAATGGAATTTACAAGTCCATTCTTTTGAAGCCATTCTAGGTTGCTTGTGATCGCCTCTCGGTCTGCATAGATATTGCCGTGAAGCTTTTGTAGCAGTGCATTCAACTCATCAACCTCATTCTCGTAGGCTGGTAAATTAGATACCTCAATCTGAAGAGCAGAGGCCAACAGTTCTGGGTTTTGACTCCGCAGTGCTCCAGCACCTGGATAGTGAATCAACAGCGCCATCAAATGCATTAATCGCTCAAAGTCTAGGAAATCTGAGTAGCGATGTAGTTCTTCTTTTGACTTGCGGTTATTTCTGCCAGCTTTTATTTTGGGAATATGCCTCAGAGATTCATTAATCGTATCAAAAGTATTCTGTAACTCAATTCCACAATCCTGTGCTAGCGCTATGACCTTGATAAACCCTTCAGATTCAATGGGTTTAAACTGATTGAGCGTTTTGTGGTAGTCTTCGATCACCCAATCGGGCACCTGGCGATCGCGTAATCTATTGCGGCGTTTGCATTCTACCTCATCCACTTGGAGCCACCATCCCATCCAGTCTACAGAAGGGGACGAATACTTTTTCAAAAACTCAAGCCGCCAAGCCCGTTTTGCATTAGTGGCATCATAGATTACCGAGCGCCCTGCTTGTATGCTGGCCTGAATTTTGTGGGTAACTGCTGCTTCAACCTCAGCCCAACTCAGTTGTTGTGCCGCATTTCCATATAGTTCTGCACGAATATCATCCGTCGAAACCCACACCATCGATGGATCTCGTTGTATCCATGCTTGCGCCAAGGTTGTCTTACCAGACCCCGGTGCCCCAATTAATACATGGCACAAAATAGGCTTGTCTTGCATTGTTACTCCTGACTGCGATTTATTACGTTTCATCAAAAAAATCTACTTATCCTTGCTTTGCTAAACTGCCCCCACGAGGCAGACGCGCACCCTCAAACTGCACCCCTCGTTGCACTGCATCATGGAGGTTGGTATGGTCTAAGTCCGCTCTGCTTAGGTTCGTTTGTATCAACTGTGCGCCACTTAGATTGGTGCGAGACAAATCCGCCCAAGCTAAATTGGCATGGCTTAAATCAGCCTCACAGAGATTACTATCCTGTAAGTCAGCATGGCTTAAATTACAGCCCTCCAGAGACGCACCCTTAAAATTTGCCCCTGTCAAGTCACTCGACTGTAGGTTTGCTCCATCCAATAATGCTTTTGCAAAATTCACCTGATGCAGATAGGCATGGGTCAACACCGCATGGGATAAATCAGCCCGACTAAAATTTGCCCCATCCAGCCTTGCCTGGGTTAGTTGAGCATCTCTGAGGTCAGACTCGCTAAAGGTACAGTGACTCAAATCCACTTCCCCAAAGTGGATGCCTGCTAGGTCTAGATTGCGAAAATCTCGTTGACCCGCCTCGTAGCGCTTGATTAGCTCCTCGGCTGTCATCCGATCACGAGTTGTCACTACAAATTGAGGCTTTGCAGGCTTACCCTTAAACCAACCCCATACAGTACGCCATAATCGTCCTAGCATTGCCTTTGCCTCCTTTACCTACTCTGCTGCCTTGACCTGAGAACCGCGTAATTGCACCGCCTGCTGTAGAAGCTGTGACAACTGACCACTCACCGACACGCACTCATCCAGATAGCGATAGAGCCGCTTTGCAAACGTCAACCACGCATCTCCCGGTGCCAACTCCCGCCTTAGACTGGGGAATTGAAGATACTCCACTAAATACCGATGGCAATAGCCAAGGCTTTGGCAGAGATAACGCAGTTCCCCCGTTGTTCCTTGATCGTCCGCATTGAGTCGCCATCCACTCTTTTGGGCAGACTTCACACCATGCTCATCAGCTAAGCCCAATAGCGCCTGTACTGATCGATCAAGCTGCTCCTGTGACTTCCCCATTTGGCTAATCAATGGGCGTACAGACAATAAATCAAATGCGGGTTTATTCAGAATGATACTGAGTTGATCCAATCCATCCCGTAGCTGCATTGCAACATTAGAAATATCCTCATGCAGACCCTCAAGTTTTAGGCAGAGCGCATCCACCTGTCGGGGTAAGAGCAGCCGACCCGCACTTTGATCTACCTCATAGGTGGCCTCCATTAGCTCTACCAATTCGGGATAGTCGCATTGGCCAGTTGCCTGCACCCGCTCAATAAACAAGCGCACGACACGACAACGTAATGCAACCTCTGGCGATGCTACCGGATGGACAGAATTTGCCACCCAAGTCTTGAGCGGAATGACCTCTTGCTCAGGTGCAGAGTGGCCAAGTACCGAGTTATGATTATGGTCTTGAGTCTCTTGCACGGGGAGATCTCCTGGAGCAACGAATCGAGTGGAATGAACACTCGACTAGCATACAAAATACGCCCGACTTTACTAAAGTCGTAGATGCGTATAAGCAAATTACGTTACCCTAACCCTCAAACTGCCAAAGCCAACTGCACCAGCCTCAGCTTCCGCTCGCCCTCCGGCAATGGCTCAGGCTTCTGAGTCTTCGCCGCACAGTATTGGGCAAAACCACAACGATCGCAGTGCCCCCCAACCTTGGGCACCCACTCATCATCCGCCCGTAGCCTGAGGGCCAGTTCAGCGATGAGCGATCGCACCTTCTGCTGATGGTTATCATTCACCTCAAAGCTGAGCGTCTCCCCCGCCCTCAAAAAGACGAGAGACACCCGCTTGAGTGATTGTTGATAGACCTGCTGAAGCGCGATCGCATATAGCCCAAGCTGAATATCCA
>JAKRSB010000006.1 GCA_022402525.1 Thermosynechococcaceae cyanobacterium MS004 | reverse complement strand
TAACCGAGGGGTTGCGCTGGGTCAGTTAGGCCGCACTGAAGAAGCGATCGCAAGTTATGACAAAGCCATCGAGTTAAAGCCCGATTTACATCAAGCCTGGTATAACAAAGCCTGCTGCTATGCTCTACAAAACAATCTTGAAAGCGCGATCGCAAACTTGAGCCATGCCATTACCCTAAGCCCAGACGAATATCGAGAACTAGCAAAAACAGACTCAGATTTTGACCCTATCCGAGACAACGAACAGTTCCAGGCATTGATATCTGGGTAAGCACTACCATAGTGCGATCGCCCTTGCCCCAGAATGGCGATCGCCTATTCAGGTAGCCACCTATCCTACGCCCTGCTTAAGTCAACTTAGCCAAGAGAGCTTCTCGCCTAAATGTAGCGATAGAGTAGAGTTAGCATAAGCTTCCCAGTTCCACGGCGTTGTATGGCTCATTCACAAGTCCATTGGAATCCAGACCCTCTCGTCATTGAAAAATTGACTCAACTTGCTCAACAGCGAGGTCAAACCGCAGAATCTATCGTCACAGAGGCAGTGCTTTCGTACATTCAGACCCAGGTTCCTGATGAATACGACTCTGAAGATGATCCTCTCATTGGTCTTTTTGCAGGCTCTCCCGACCTAGCCACCCAGTCTGAAGACATCTTGCAACAGTCAATCACGGCAATATCTGGATGGACATGGAAACAGCCGTAGCCGATACAGGCTTCATTGTGGCTTTACTCAACCAGACAGATGCAAGACATCAAGATGTCACCCCAATTTACAACCAGCTCCGCACTATCTGGCTTCCTCAGACGGTGCTGGCTGAAGTCGCTTACTTGTTGGGACGTGATGCAGGCATTACAACCGTCGTTGCCTTTCTTAAAGGTCTTCCAAAAAGTCGATTTTGTGTTGTTGCATTGACCGAAATTGATCTGAGCCGAATCGCTGAAATTTTAACTCACTACGCCGATAGCCGCATTGATTTTGTAGATGCCAGCGTGATGGTGGTTGCCGAGCGTTTGGGGATTACAAAAATCTTGACGCTCGATCAACGGGATTTTAGGCTCTTCCGTCCTCAGCATTGTCAAGCTTTTGAACTGTTGCCCTAGAAATTGGAGTAGTACAGAAGCAGATATGTCAACGAATCTCTTGATGAGAGAAGATTACTGTAAGGATTGAACCCATTCACATCGTGCTTCAAGATGAACTACGATCGCTAACGCCCACCACTACAAATGCGATCGCCCCGCTTAACGAGATTTAACAGGCCACAGGACAACCCTACTATCCATGAATGTAGACCGTTCAGCAGAAAGTCAGCTCAGAGTAGAGCGCGATCGCGCCCTAGAAGATGCAGCAAAATGGCGACGACGCTATGAAATAGAAGCACAGCAGCGTAGAGCTGAAGCAGCCCAGGCTGAAAAAACAATTCAGGCACTGAGAGCAGAAGTGTTTCAGCTTTGTCAGCTAGGCCCTACCGTCCGCTCTGCGATACCAAAAGACGGAGAAGAGTCAGGATTAGGGCTTCTCAGAGGAGAGCTGGCTACACTTCAGCAGGAACGAAACCAGCTTGCAGAAGCGCTGGCGCAAGAGCAGCAACAGCATGCCAAAACCCGTGAAAGTCTCATTACCGCACTTGGTGAAGTTATCCAGCGCGGCAAGTAAGCGCTCACTGCCCTATCACTGACCTAGGTATGCCTCCAGTACCTTGGCGTTAGACTGCACTTCTGCTGGGGTGCCGACCATTAGATTGCGGCCTTCCGCCAAAACCCACACGCGATCGCACAGCGACATAATCACGTCCATATTGTGTTCGATGATTAAAAACGTGATGCCCTGCTGGTTCCAGGCTTTGACATGCTCACAAATTTGATTAATCAGAGTTGGGTTTACGCCCGCAGCGGGTTCATCGAGCAGAATGAGCTTGGGCTCTGCCATGAGCGCCCGCGCAATTTCGAGGAGCTTCCGCTGCCCTCCAGACAGCGCCCCTGCATAGGTCGTCACCTTATCCAGCAGCCCCACGGATTCTAAAATCATCAGGGCGCGATCGCGGTTTTGCTTTTCTTGACGGACAATACTGGGTCGGCGGGACAAAATACAGGTCTACCGGAGCTGCTCTCCCTGCTGGTGGGGGGCGGCCAGCAGCATATTGTCTAAAACCGATAGGCGGGACAGCACCCGCGCAACCTGAAACGTGCGCACCATCCCCTGAAGCGCAATTTTGTGGCAGGGCAAGGACTGAATGGGCGTTCCGTCAAACACCACCGTGCCCTGGTCTGGGGTCAGAAAGTTACACAGCAAGTTAAACAGCGTGGTTTTTCCCGCTCCATTGGGGCCAATTAAGCCCACAATACTGCCTTGCTCAACATGGATCTCTGCGTTTTGCACTGCATGAATCCCACCAAAGGACTTGCAGAGTCCAGTCGCAGAGAGAAGGGAGGAAGGTTGGGCTACGGTCGGGTTCATAAGCTACAAAGGAGTCTTTAAAGAAAGTCAGTTTTTAATCAAGAGTCAGTTTTTAACAAGAGTTAGTCTTTACAAGAGATTGAGACAAGTTGGTTCGGGCAGTCTAGCTTCCGTTACCTCGACTGCCACCAAGGGCTAGCGACTGAGCGTTAGCTCATCCTTTTTGCCCAAAATTCCCTGGGGTCGCCACATCATAATGACAATCATCAGTAGGCCAATCACCATAATCCGAAAAGCACCCAACCGCGCATCGTCAAAGGGCAGCAGACTCGGCAAGACCAAACGAGTCACTGCATCATAGGCCCAGAAAATCATGGCACCAAGGAGTGTCCCCACATTATTTCCAGAGCCGCCTAGAACCACAATAATCCAGGCTTGAAACGTAATCAGTGGGATAAACCCATCGGGGTTAATAAAGGTCAACTGCCACGCATAAAACGCTCCTGCTAGTCCGGCGATCGCCCCACCAATCATCAGCGACTGTAGCTTATAGCGAAACACATTTTTGCCAAGGGCTTTGGCCACTTCTTCATCTTCACGAATGGCCTTCAGCACCCGTCCCCAAGGAGAATTGACCAGCGCCTCCAGCCGCCAAAAGACGAGTGCCACCGTCACGATTAAGATCCAAAGCAATCCGCCCTTATAGGTATAGTCCCAGATCTGCGTGATGCCAGCCCAATAGATCATCAGCACAAAACCCAGGGTTAGGGTTGCGGCAACCAGCGATAGATGGATAGTCCAGGGCTGAGCCTTAAATTGCTGAATGGGCTGCGATCGCTGAAGGTAGGGTAGCCCTGCGCCAATGCCCAAGGGCACCACCCCAAAGGCCAAAAATCCAAGATTGACGCTAAAGCTGAGCCATAAACTCACGACCAGCAAACCTAGACAACCCACATAGCCACCAAATAAAAGCGTATGGCGGGAACCGAACTTGGGCGATCGCTCAGGCTGATCTGGCAAAGCCTGCAGGTCTGAACCCTGCGGCTGGAGTCTAGGAAGCTGCGTCAGCCAGCACCAGAGCTTCCAAAGGCCAATGCCAAAAATGCCCGTCACCACAGCACTCATGCCAAATTTAACCAGCATATTCGGCTCTAGCTGCGCCAGGGGTAACGGATATCCATAGACCCCACGGGTGCCTTTTGTCAGCTCTTCTTCATTCAGGGCAATGAGGCGAATCACCTCAGACACCCCAATCGTGACGATCGCCAAGTAGTCTTCCCGCAGACGCAGGGTTGAGAGGCCAATCAGTAGACCCAAGAAAGCCGCCAGCAACGCCCCCAACAACGCAGCCACCAGCATCGGTACGCCATTGAGGCTCAGCAGGACTGTGGTGTAAGCCCCAAGGGTCATGAACGCAATGTGCCCAAAATTAATGAGTCCGGTGTAGCCCCACTGCAAATTTAGCCCCAAGCTAAACAGGGCATAGGTAGAAATAAAAATGGCAAGGGAAATAAGATAGCCAACCATAAATCAAATTATTGCTATTGCGGTTAATCAGGGCGTACATTGCGCCAAAAAGCTCAAACCAGATTTAAGCCTGCTTGGACAAAATTGCTTGGACAAGATGTGAGAGGCATTTCTACTGAATGCCAATATAAACTTTGACTTAACATCATACCGGAGCGCGCAATCCCAAATGCCTGGGAAGAAAACGCTCCATGTCATGATAGATACTGAGGCTATTGTATGAATGCATCCAGCAAAATCATAAGCTAGGGTGTTTTTGAGTGTATGCGGCCTCGACCTCAATCCCTGAACCTAGCAAAGCGTGGACTCAATTTGGCAGGATGATTTTGACATGATGATGAAGCAGCTTCAAATGGCTCACCGCCTCTCTCTCTGGGGTTTGATGGGTGCGCTGATGGGCGCTGGCGGAGGGGTTCATCTCGTGACGCTTTCGGCCTCGGCTCAGTCAGGTCTGAAAGATCCGGCTTACCTGGCACAAAATTCCAAGCCTAGCCCGGTACGCTTAGCAGCCACCCAAAGCCAGTCTGACATTGTGAAACAGGTGGATGCGATCGCCCAGCAAATTACGGTGCGCATCAAGTCTTTGCGCAGCGGCAGCGGATCGGGCGTCATTGTGGCGCAGCAGGGCAGCACTTATTTTGTGCTAACGGCAGAGCACGTAGTCCCCAAACCCGATGAATACACCATCCTGACATCCGATGGGCAAACCCATGCGCTCAAGACTCAGCCCGTCAAGCTAGAAGGCGTTGACCTAGCCGTGGTTCAGTTTTCGAGTCCTAACGCCTACCGCGTAGCAGTCTTGGCCAACTATGCAGTCAGTCCTGAAGCCAGACCCCTTGCCTTTGTCTCAGGGTTTCCAGGCTCAGCAGATGCAGTCGCCCGTGAGCTGAGAGTGGGCACGGTCTTTCCCAGTACCTCGACGCTGTTTGCAACTCAGAACTCTTATTCGTCCGCCAGCGGCCGGGAATTGGTGTACACCGCATTTTCCCAACCCGGCATGAGCGGTGGGCCAATTTTAGATCAGCAAGGCAGGGTCATTGGCATTCACAATGCTTCGGAAACGAGGCTGGAGACAGATGATGCCTCTGGGGAGGTTGCCCCTGTTTATCTAGGCCGCAGCTTAGGGGTGCCGATCAGTACGTTTTTGGGTCGGGCAGCGCAAGCGCAAGTCAATCCAGCCTTGCTGAAGGTGGAGTCTGCTTTGCCACCCGCCCTCAATCCAGCAGCAAGGCAATCCGCGCTAGACAGTGGCATTCCCGAAAAGCCCCCAGCAAGCGCCACTCCCTTTGACTGGCTGAAGTATGGCAATCGCCTGTGGCGGCTGGGACGGTTTCAGGAAGCGGTGACGGCGCTCGATCGGGCGATTCAGCTCAAGCCGAATTTCCACCAGGCGTTTTATGTAAAGGGGTTAGCCCTAGCGGGACAGGATAAATTTGCGGAGGCGATCGCCGCGTTTGATGCTGCCCTCAAATTTGAGCCAAGGCTCTACGAAGCCCTGCGCATGAAGGCGCAGATGCTAGAGGCGCTGAAAAAATATCCAGAGGCTTTGGCCAGCATTGATAAAGCCATTCAAATTGAACCCAAGGATCCGCTGTTGTATGCCCTAAAGGGCGACTTCCTTTTTCAGCAAAAACAGTACAGCCCTGCGATCGCCGCCTATACCCAGGCGCTCTCCCTCAAGCCTGCTTACTATACCTATATGCAGCGAGCCAGATCGCGCTTTAGTGCAGGAGACTATACAGGGGCCTATGCAGACTACGACAAGGCGATCGCCCAGCAGCCCAATGATTACTTTAGCTATCTGGGTCGCGGCATCCTGAATTCGGCCCAAGGCAAATCTTCAGCGGCGCTGGCGGATTTTAACCAGGCACTTCAGTTCATGCCTAACCCATCTCCCTATCAGCCCTTGGTGTACCTCAGCCGAGGGCTAGAGCGCTTTGGCAGCAAGGATTTAACAGGCGCGATCGCAGACTGGACAGCAGCGCTGAACGCCAATATCCCTGGCAAAACCGACCCCAGCATTATTGCTCAGGTCTATATGGGTCGCGCCCTGGCCTATGCTCAGTCCAAGGACTTACCCAAGGCGATCGCCGATATGGGTAAGCTGATTGATCTACAGCCTAAGAATGCAGCGGCCTTTTATAACCGGGGCGAGTTTTATATTCAGGCGGGCGACCCGCAGCGGGGGGTACTGGATCTCAATCAGGCGATCGCGCTTCAGCCAGACTATGCAGACGCCATCCAGACGCGGGGGCTAGCCAAGCAGGCACTCAAAGACTTCCAGGGCGCAGCGGCAGACTTTAAAAAAGCTGAAGGGCTATTGAGCGCCACCATTCTCAAAGATCCCAACAACATCAACACCTCAACAGCCTATATTCGCCGCGCCAACGCGCGCCTTGGGATGGGCAATAAACAGGGTGCGATCGACGATATTCAAACCGTCTCCAACCTCTTTAAGCGCGCTGGCATCACCCAAGGAGCCATGTACCAGACCGTGCAAAGAATGCTGAGCATTTTGCAACAATAAGGTATTTATTCTCAGCAGCTCGAAAACAAGCTCTTGTTCTCACCCTAAATCCCTCTCCCTTGGGCGAGGGACTTTGAGCTGTTTTTCGGCATCCCTCTCCTCTTTGGGAAAGGGACTGGGAGTGAGCGCTAGCAGCGCCAAAAGAGCCTAGGCAAATGGGGCGAACTCACATCATATAGCGAGTCCAATCATCCATCTTTTGTCATCCTTTGATATCTGCCTAAGGTTAGTGTTTATTACAAAAGCCAGTCAGTAGCATTAACCTATTGTCTTACAAAAACCGACCTTACAAAAATTTTTGGACGCAACGGGAATTGAGAGCTTGAGTCAGATGCTGGCTTCTGTGAATTAATATCCAGTCCATCCATCTTTTTCATTGAATATGTTCTCAATTTGAGCCTAAAACCTTAATTTATCAAACGTCAGCTTGGACTCATAGAGAATTTTAGAAGATTTCAATCTTCTTCTACAGCCTCATCCTCTTTGTATTCATAATCTCTCAATATCGTGAGGAAATCAGATGTTACTTCAGAAAAAAGACAATGGGACATTGGTTGAAATTGTAGACATTCAGGAAATTATTAGCCCAAACCAGTCAGAAGTCATGGGACGGGTTCAAGCAGGTGAAGAAGAGCAAGATCCTGAACGTATTCAGAAGCAAAGCCTGATTTTCCCTTCCGGCGAAAGCTTGCCTCGCTGCTGGATAGATGCAGACTATCAGAAATGATCTGGACTAATATACAGCATCAGAAAAGTGTAAAAAAATCAAACATAAAGGCTATAAAATGACCATCAACCTTGAAGAGCAAAACCTAGAATACGACGCAGAGATTCTAAAAGAAGAAATCGAAAACGAGCAGACTGAATCACCTGCCATAAATGTGCAGAAAGATTATGAGGCGTCGAAAAAATTTAGCACGCCTGACCCTAGAAGAAGTGATGAAGAAGTCTCCCCCTCTTTAGGCAGCTCTTTTAAAACTGACAATCCAGATGCTCAAAGTTCAGCAGAAGGAAATCCAGAAAATTTTCTGTCGATGGCTCAAGAGATCAGTCCAGAGTCTGACCAGAAGGAAGGCTAGCTTCGGCACCGCTAGTAATCCATCGGTAAGCAGAACAAACCGTTAGCCTTAACCCTGAATCCAGCGGGCTGCATCTTTTGCATGGTAGGTCAAAATCATATCTGCTCCAGCACGCTTAAAGCTGGTGAGGGTTTCTAACACAATGCGCTCTTCGTCTACCCAACCGTTGAGCGCGGCAGCCTTAACCATAGAGTACTCGCCAGATACGTTGTAGGCGGCAACAGGTAGGTTGCTGGCCTGTTTGACCTGCCAAATAATATCCATGTAGGACAGAGCAGGCTTCACCATCAGCATGTCTGCCCCTTCAGCAATATCTAGCTCAATTTCTTTGAGGGCCTCGCGGGCATTCCCTGGATCCATCTGGTAGGTGCGGCGATCGCCATGTTGGGGGGTAGATTCTGCTGCATCACGGAAGGGGCCATAGTAGGCCGAGGCATACTTGGCTGCGTAGGACATGATGGGAATATCTTGAAATCCTGCTGCATCTAGCCCAGATCGAATGCTGGTTACAAACCCGTCCATCATGCCGGAGGGGGCAATAATATCGGCTCCGGCCTGGGCCTGGGAAACCGCCGTCTTTTTCAGCAATTCTAGGGTGGGGTCGTTCAGCACTCGACCCGTGAGATCTCCCGTTTCTAAGTAGCCGCAGTGGCCGTGGGGGGTGTACTCACAGAGGCAGGTATCCACCATTACAATGAGATCCGGTAGGGCGGCTTTGACCGCTGCGGTTGCCTTTTGGACAATGCCACAGTCATGCCACGCGCCTGTCGCGTCGTTGTCCTTATCCGCAGGGATACCAAATAAAATAATGGCTGGGATGCCTAGGTCATAGACCTGCTTGGCCTCTTCTACAATTTTGTCCACCGAGAGCTGATACACCCCTGGCATGGACGCGACTTCCTTGGCAAACCCTTCCCCTGGCACCGCAAAGAGCGGGTAAATGAGGTCTGCGGTGTTCAGAACCGTTTCCTGCACCATTCGTCGCAGTTGGGGATGATTGCGCAGGCGGCGGGGACGATGGGTTGGAAACATAGGAATGAGGGCGTGAGGGGGTAGAGAATCTAGAAGCTGCAGCGCAGCGCAACCAAGAGCAGAACTGAGATCTCGCTGTGTTGCGGCGCAGACTACCCTTAATTTTAATGGAGTTCCTGGCTCTGGCCTGATTCAGCATCCGTCAATGTAATCTTTTTTGACACTCTTGCAGATGAAGGGTTCCAGGCGATCAACGCTGTTGAGTTTGCTTCTGACTCTTTTTTTTGTAATCCGCTAGTTGTAATCCGCTAGGCTGCGGCATCTAGCGCATTGAGCAATGCCTGTCCCATAGCCTGACAGCCCAAGACGGTGGTGCCAGGGGACTGAATATCCGTGGTGCGGTAGCCTGCTTCTAAGACCTGAAGGACTGCCGCTTCAATCTGGCTGGCGGGGTCTGGCTGGTTGAGTCCGTAGCGCAGCAGCATGGCGGCACTCAGCACTTGAGCCAAGGGGTTTGCTTTGTCTTGTCCGGCAATGTCCGGCGCGGAACCGTGGACAGGTTCAAATACGCCGGGGCCAGAAGCGCCCAAACTGGCTGAAGGCAGCATCCCTATACTGCCCGTGAGCATGGCCGCAATATCGGACAAAATGTCCCCAAACAGGTTGCCGGTGACAATGGTGTCAAACTGTTTGGGCGATCGCACGAGCTGCATGGCGGCATTGTCCACGTAGAGGTGGGTTAGCTCCACGTCTGGGTACTCGGCGGATAGGGCAATCATGCGATCGCGCCAGAGCTGAGAGACTTCCAGCACATTGGCCTTGTCTACGGAGCACAAGCGGCGATCGCGTTTTTGGGCGGTTTCAAAGGCGACTCGGCCAATGCGGTCAATTTCAGACTCGCGGTAGGCCATGGTATTCACACCGCGTTTTTCGCCTGCTTCCGTGGTAAAGATGCCCTTGGGCTGTCCGAAATAGATGCCGCCCGTAAGCTCGCGCACCACCATAATATCCACGCCCTCTACCACCTCGCGCTTGAGGCTAGAAGCATCAATGAGCTGGGGCAAAATCTGGGCGGGGCGCAGGTTAGCAAATAGCTCTAGCCCTGCCCGCAGACCCAGTAATCCCGTCTCAGGGCGCAGTTCGCGGGGCAGGGAATCCCACTTATAGCCGCCGATCGCGGCCAGCAAAACCGCATCGCTCTTGCGGCAGGTTTCTAGGGTTTCTGTGGGGAGGGGATTGCCGACTGCATCAATGGCCGCACCGCCAATCAGGGCTTCTTGAAACGTAAAGTGTAGGTTGTAGCGGGGGGCGATCGCGTTCAGGATATCCACGGTGACGGCCATAATTTCGGGGCCGATGCCATCTCCGGGCAGTAGGGTAATGCGGTAATCCTGGGTCATAGCGTTTGGAAAAAAGATGGATGGAATAGGGGTAAAACCGATCTGGCGGGAGAGCAGAATGCAGCCAAAGCGAAAGGCACAGTTCACTATCTTACGCCCCAGTCAAACCTCCTGAATCAACGTCCGTCATTAACTTTATAAAATAAGCCACAAAAAATGCCTGCAGAAGCAGCGCGTTGGCTTCTACAGGCAGCATTCATTCATGAGGAGGCGCTACGGCCTACAGCACAACAGACTATTCAGGATCTGCACTGCCAGCGCGGGCAGCGGCGGCCTCATCGGGATGAATGCCCAAACGAGACAGGTTGATGCGGCCGCGCCCATCAATTTCGCGGATTTTGACCACCACCTCATCACCCAAGGCAACTTCATCTTCCACTTTGCCCACGCGGTAGTCCGCAAGCTGAGAAATATGAATCATGCCTTCCTTCCCTGCCATGATTTCCACAAAGGCTCCGATGGGGATAATGCGAGTCACGCGGCCGAGATAGACATCTCCCGCATTCAGCTTGCGCGTCATGCCCAGAATGATCTGACGGGCCTGCTTGGCTTTTTCCCCATCGATGGCGGAAATAGTCACAATACCCGTGTCTTCGATGTCAATTTTGGCACCCGTCTCTTCCGTAATGCCCTTAATGGTCTTCCCGCCAGGGCCAATGACGAGACCAATCTGATCGGGGTCAATTTTGATGGTGAGTAAGCGTGGTGCGTAGGGGGATAGTTCAGCGCGTGGCTCGGCGATCGCCTCTAGCATCTTGCCCAAAATATGAATCCGGGCGGGCTTAGCCTGATGAATCGCCTTAGAAATAACCTCTAGGGGCAGGCCGTGGATTTTCATATCCATTTGGAGCGCTGTGATTCCGGTATCAGTCCCGGCGACCTTAAAGTCCATATCTCCCAAGAAGTCCTCAATGCCCTGGATATCCGTCAAGACCCGGACTTCTTCACCTTCTTTAATCAGGCCCATTGCAGCACCACTCACGGGCTTGGAGAGGGGCACGCCTGCATCCAACAGAGATAGCGTAGACCCACAGACCGATCCCATGGAGGTAGAGCCATTGGAAGACAGCACTTCTGAAACCACCCGAATCACGTAGGGGAAGTCTTCCTTGGAGGGCAGTACCGGAACCAAGGCGCGCTCGGCGAGGGCACCGTGCCCCACTTCCCGACGACCGGGCGATCGCATGGGTCGAGTTTCACCCACGGAGTAAGGCGGAAAGTTGTAGTGGTGAAGGTAGCGTTTTTTGCCGTCTGGATGCAGGTCATCCATATCCTGGGCATCGCCTGGTGTGCCTAGGGTCGTCACCGAAAGCACCTGGGTTAGCCCTCGATTAAACAGCCCCGTCCCGTGGACGCGGTTGGGCAATACGCCAACGCTACAGGAAATCGGACGCACTTCATCGAGCTGACGGCCATCCACCCGAACGCCCTGCTCAATGATTTGCTGGCGCATCAGCTTCTTGGTGATGCTCTTAAAAATTTTGCCAACGGACTTACTATTGGCCGCAGCGGCAACCTTCACCGCGTTCTCGTCCTCTAGCTCCACAATGCGCTGGGTCAAGTCCGCCTTGATGTCATCAAGGGCTGCATCTCGTACATTTTTATCTTTTTCTAAGCGACCCAAGACAGCCTTCATCGGCTCATTGACTTGCTCTTGAATGTAGTTGAGGAGCGTGGGGTCTTCTTCAGGGCGAGTTGGAATCTCCACCTCCAGCCCTAGCTCAGTGACCAGCTCTTGCTGGGCCTTAATGAGATCTAGAACAACTTCGTAGCCAAAGTCGATCGCTTCAATAATGTCTTCTTCTGAGACTTGGCTCGCGCCCGCCTCTACCATAATGATGCCTTCCGGAGAGCCAGCCACCACAAGGTCTAAGTCTCCTGCTTCCACTTCGGCATAGGTGGGATTAATAATAAAGTCGTCACCAACCAGGCCAACGCGCACTGCAGCCATCGGGCCATGAAACGGAATTTTGGCCAGCAGAACCGCCAGGGAAGCTCCAGTCACGGCCAACACATCTGGTGGCACATTGTCATCCATAGATAGCGTGGTGGCCACCACCTGAATATCATCCCGCATCCAGTCTGGAAACAGCGGACGGAGCGGACGGTCAATAAGGCGGCAAATGAGGGTTGCCTTTTCGGGGGGGCGACCTTCTCGACGGAGGAATCCTCCTGGAATGCGCCCTGCGGCGTAGAGGCGTTCTTCGTAGTCAACCAGGAGGGGTAAGAAGTCAATGCCTTCTCTGCCGGTGGAGCGTGTTGCGGTGACTAAGACTGAGGTATCGCCCGATTCAATGAGGACAGAACCTCCAGCTTGAGGGGCAAAACGGCCAATGGTGAGCCTGATATCCCGTCCATCAAAGGATATCAACTTAGTAATTTCTGACATTCAGTTTGCTTTTTTCCTATTTTTTATATTTTTCGATCCTAACATTAGTTTATGAGCACAAGAGTTTATGGGCGTAGGATGGCTTCAGAGTGGTTTTGGGGTTGACGCTCAGGGTCTTTTGCCGGCGATCGCGGTTGTTTCTGCGGTGGAACCCCTTAGAATGGCAGTAGCTTCAGATAGGTTGCTTCAGATAGGCTACTCTGCTGATCATTCAGGCGGGGTAGTATCTGAGCAGATTATCTGAGCAGATCTGGCCCTGTGCCCCTGTCTCTCATGGGTGGACGATAACCCTGACGAAGCCAGCCCCACAGGGAAACCCTGCAAAAAACAGGACAAGAAGCAGGCTTCTGCAAAGCCCTTTAGTGGAGTTGCTAGTGGCGAGTCTATAGTGGGACATCCCACTGGGAAATCTAAATGAGGGTATCTAAATGGACGTGAGTTCGATGATGCACTTGAAGCCCCTCACCCCAAACCCCTCTCCCAAAGGCGAGGGGCCTAAGAAGCTTTATTTTTAATTGCCCCTCCTTCTCCCTAGGGAGAAGGAGGATGGGAAGATGAGGGGGGGGTGTTTTTGTCGAACTCACGTTAAATGGGGCATCTAGCCGGATACTTAACCCGCTTTTACGCGACGTTTTTAATTTTTCCTCAACACTGAGCCAATTCTGTTCCTGAAAGCCGAGGGGCTTCAGTTTAAGCGAGACGCCTATGGCTTTGCTCCACGGTAGCTGGATTCACTCTTCTCTTCTTCCCGCTGCAAGTGCAAAGGCGCGTGAGCCGTTCAGCGCTTTTTTTCTGTGGGGTGAGGTCTGGCGGAGCGGCACGCAGCACGCAACCCTAGAGGCAGTGCCTCAGAATCTTTTTGGAATGGATGCGCTGGAACTATCGGCCTATCTACTCCAGTTGGTTCAGGCCAAACAGCTCAGGTTGCCGGACAGCCTCAAAGAGGCTCTCATCAAAGACGCTCTTATCGAAGGCGCTCCCCTCAGTACGCAGCCTAAGGCCTCTAAATCCAAAGCGTCTCAAGCTAAAACCCCAACACCTAAGGGCGCAAAAGCTAATCAGGAACAGGCCCAAGCCGCTGTGCCTGAAGCGCCGCAGTCTGTAAGCTGGGGAACTCACGTTTTGGGTATTCTGAGCCGTAACGGGAAGGGAGAAGGCCACGAGCCTGAAATTTATCCACTCCATTCAGCAGCAGCCTTAGCACCCGATGATGAAGTTTGCCTTTACCCAGTCCAAATCTCTGGCCTCTATCTAGAGCCTGGGGCGGCAACGGACTTTTTACTGGGGCTACCCCTAGGCTCAGACCTCAGCGCGTCTGAGGAGCGCTGGATGGGCGCTGATTTAAGCTATTGGTCCCACGTCACGCGCTGGAGCCTAGACCTACTGGTGCGCGCTAAGTTTTTGCCAGCGATCGCGTCTGTAGAGGGAGATCGAGCAGGCGATCAAGAAGGCGATCGCTGGCGTGGGTACTGGCAGCCGCTGCTGGACAGCACTCTAGACCAGGCCAGGTTTCGACAGTTCAAAGACCGAATGCCCCAAGTATGCCGCTGCTATCAGGTAATTAACTCTGAGGCTAGCCCTGAGATAGCGCTTCAGATCCCCCCAGAGCCTCATGGATTCCTGCAAACTTCGCTCCAAGTCTTGGTCGATCAGCAGATTCGTCAGCGAATTCAGGGGGAGGAAAGTTTAGCGGCGATCAAGGCGCTCCACGGCAGCACAAATGCCGCTGCTGACTGGTTGATGGCACTCAGCAGTAGCTCCAACAGCGACACAATCATCCCCCAGACACCTGAGATTAAAGCGCTCACGGCGGCCTACAAGACTTGGATACAGCCCGTCCAGTCCGCCCTTACCCAAAACCAGCGTTTTCGGGTTGCCTTTCAGCTCGCCCCTCCCCTACCGCGATCGCGAACCTGGACAATCGCCTACGGCCTTCAGGCCACCGACGACGACTCCTGCTGGGTCAGTGCCGAAGTCATTTGGATGACCACCGACCCAAGCCTAACCGTCCAAAGACGCATCCTGGAACAGCCCCAAGAAACGCTGCTGGCAGGGCTAGGCATTGCGTCCCGCGTCTATCCAGCCCTAGAAGAAAGCCTCCAGAGCGCACGGCCGAGCCAGCATCCGCTCACCCCGCTCCAGGCCTATGAGTTTTTAAGAAGCGTCTCTTGGCGACTGGAAGAGAGTGGGTTTGGGGTCATTGTGCCGCCGAGCCTCTCGAACCGCGAGGGCTGGGCGAATCGACTGGGGCTCCAGATTCGCGCCGAAGTTCCCTCTAGCAAACCTGCCGCGCTCTCCCTCAACAGTCTGCTGAATTTTAAGTGGGAGCTAACCATTGGCGGTCAGCGCCTTTCTAAAAGCGAGTTTGACTACCTGGTGTCTCAGGATTCACCCCTGGTCGAAATTAATGGCGAATGGGTCGAGCTGAGATCCCAGGATATCCGCGCAGCGCAAACCTTTTTTGCAAATCGCCAAAACCAGGCGGGGCTTACCCTCCAGGATGCCCTGCGGCTCAGCACGGGAGACACCCTGACCATTGAAAAGCTGCCCATTGTCAAATTCGAGTCCACCGGAGCCCTTGAAGAACTGCTCAATACCCTGAGCGGCAACCAGTCCTTTGAACCCGTGGAGCCCAAAAACTTCCAGGGTAGCCTCCGGCCCTACCAGGCCAGAGGAGTGGGCTGGCTGACGTTTCTAGAGCGCTGGAATCTCGGCGCTTGCCTAGCGGATGACATGGGCTTAGGCAAAACCATCCAACTGATTGCCTTTTTGCTGCACCTGAAAGCGCAAAAGCGCTGGAAAGATCCGATGCTGCTCGTGTGCCCTACCTCGGTGCTGGGCAACTGGGAGCGAGAAATTCAGCGGTTTGCGCCAAAGCTCAAAGTTTTGCTCCACCACGGCTCAAATCGCCCTCAAGGCAAAGCATTTACTCAAGCTGCTCCCACCTACGATATTGTGTTGACTAGCTATGCCCTAGTGCATCGGGATGAGGCTTTTCTTGCCCGCATAGACTGGCAGGGAATTGTCTTAGACGAGGCGCAAAATATTAAAAACCCAGAGGCGCGGCAGTCTCAGACGGTGAGGCGGCTACAGGCCAAGTGCCGCATTGCCCTCACGGGAACACCCCTTGAAAACCGCCTGATGGAGCTATGGTCGATCTTAGATTTTCTGAATCCGGGCTACCTTGGCTCTAAAGCCTTCTTTCAGAAGCGTTTTGCGATGCCCATCGAGCGCTATGGCGATACGGCATCCCTGCAAACCCTGCGCGCCTTAGCACAGCCCTTCATCCTGCGCCGCACCAAGACAGACCGCGATATTATTCAAGACCTGCCGGAAAAACAGGAAACGACGGTGTTTTGCAACCTCACGCCAGAGCAGGCTGCACTCTATGAACAGGTGGTGCAGGATTCCTTGGCAGCCGTCGAAGCTGCGGAGGGGATTCAGCGCCACGGCCTAATTTTGGCGACCCTCACGAAGCTCAAGCAGGTCTGCAACCATCCCGCTCAGTTTTTGAAAGAGCCAAACCTCAGGGGGACAGCCCAGCGCTCTGGGAAACTCAAGCGCCTCGAAGAGCTATTGGAAGAAGCTCTCGCAGAAGGCGATCGCGCGTTAATCTTCACGCAGTTTGCAGAAATGGGTAAGCTGCTCCAGGGCTACCTGAGCAAAGACCTAAAGCGGGAAACCCTGCTGCTGTATGGCGGCATCTCCAAAGCCCAACGGGAAATCATGATTGACCGCTTCCAAAACGACCCCCAGGGGCCAAGGCTGTTTATTTTATCCCTCAAGGCAGGTGGCGTGGGCCTTAATCTAACCCGCGCCAACCATGTATTTCACTTTGATCGTTGGTGGAATCCGGCGGTCGAAAATCAGGCGACCGATCGCGTGTTTCGCATTGGTCAAACCCGGAATGTACAGGTGCATAAGTTTGTCTGTAGCGGCACCTTAGAAGAGCGCATCCACGAAATGTTGGAGAGCAAGAAAGCTTTGGCCGATCAGGTGATTGGCGGCGGTGAGGCTTGGCTCACGGATATGGATACCGATCAGCTACGTCAGCTCCTTCTCCTTGATCGCTCTGCTGTCATTGATGAGGATCTGTGACGAGGATTTGTAATGAGGATCTGTAGCCCTAACGTAATCTCACAGACAGCTATTGCTCGGACATTTGCGATCGCGCTGCCCTAGAACAAAACTTCCGCGAAACGTTCGAGGCGATTTAGACCTAGCATGACTCACTCTCATCCGTGGCTCCTATTCATGCAGCTTCATAAAATAGGAGGCATCGCAATGTGCTCAACGCCAAGGGCTATCACTTGGGGCATAACTTTCGGCATAGTCAAAACCCTTGAGTGGCTTGTCTCCTGACGTTAAATCTATTGGCCTTCCGGTTTCATACTGTCTTGCAGCTAACTGCTCTGAGCTTTTTTTGAATTTAGAATGACTGCCATCACGCTCTATCACGCCCTCATTGCAGAATCAAACTGCTCAGGGCATGATTTGTGAGAGAAACAGAATTTAGCGACCTACCCTTACCTTTAGCGCCCCCTTACCTTAAGCGACAGAACCTGTGGAGTAATCATGGCCTCTCCCTTTGAAGACACCTATCCCAATATTGATCGCTGGGTGAACGAGCATGAGGGTTGGATAGAGATTGGATATGACGTTGATAGCCCGCTCAACTCTTTTCTGCGCGCTTTGGATGCAGGAGGGATGTCTTGGGAAGGTCTAGATAGCTACCCCAGCTTAGATGCAGCCTTTCAAGACCTAGACGATGCCCTCACCGAAATCCTGCGAGATCTTTATGGGGAGTAACCCTATCTAGCGGCTAAGTTTACAAGACCGCGATGGGAAAACCGCAATGGGAAAACCGCGATGGGAAATCCCCAACCGAAACCCCTCAGCAAAGCTGCTAATTGTCTTCATAGAAGGGCCGACTTTCGCTTCCAGTGGTAGACCACTCTTCATTCTCTCCGCCAATATAAATGCGCTCCAGTTCAACAAAGTCTTTGCTAAATTGAGCAAGGGCGTTGAGCAAAATATCTAAGGCGATCGCATCACTGGTGCCGAGGTCAAACCAGCATCGCGCCCAGTAGCTTTCGTACTCAAAATTCCCCATATTGTGCATCAGCGCCATCAGGGAACCCGACCCAGCTTCGTCGTATTCTAAGTAGCTAAGCTCCAGTCCAGCATCCTGCACCTGAAGATTTTCTGCATTGAATGCGCCCAGCTTGCCCAGGTAAAACCAAGACTCAAACACCTGCTCTAGATAGAGTCGTTCCCGCTCGGACGGTGCTGTTTCAAACCGAATCCAAATCCAAAGGTCAAAGGGATTAAACTCTCGAAATTCAACCTGCATGTCTGATTTACCGATACGGCACTGTTAGGATTGTGATGCTGTCCAAAGGAGATGTAGCCCTGAGCTAGAATAGCGGGGTCTGCTACTCCGGTTTTTTCTAGCATGTTCCGGTTATTCCCGGCTTCTGAATCAGCGCCCTGTCCATTCTGCATTCATGCTGTATATCAAAAACCTAAGCTATCACCCCACCGCGTCCCAGAATCCCATTCTACGGCAGATTAACCTTCAGCTTGGCGCGCAGGAGATGGGGCTGATTATTGGCCGCAGTGGTTCTGGCAAGAGTACGCTGCTTGAAATTATGTCGGGGCTGGCAGCGCCCACGACGGGTGAACTGCGCTGGCGGAATCAGCTCCTCACGCCCGCTAACCTCCAGCAGTTGGCTGGACTGGTGTTTCAGTTTCCAGAGCGCCATTTCTGTGGTGGTACGGTGGCGGAAGAACTCCGCCTTGGGCATCCTGAAATTACCACGGATCAGATCCAGGAAGCACTTCAGGAAGTGGGACTAGGCCAGCTTTCGCTCTATGCCTCGCCGCAGTCTTTGAGTGGGGGGCAGCAGCGACGGTTAGCGTTGGCGGTGCAGCTCATTCGCCAGCCCCACCTGCTGCTTCTGGATGAGCCAACGGCAGGTCTAGACTGGTCGATGCGGCAGCAGTTGGTCACGGTTCTGCATAAGCTGAAGCAGCAGCGCAGCCTCCTGGCAGTAACCCACGAGCCCGCTGAACTATTGGCGATCGCAGATCGATGCTGGTTGATTCAAGGAGGCCAGATTGAGGCGATCGCTCCACAAGAGTTGACGCAGCGCCTCAAGGTCAATGCCCTAGATCCCTTTAATGAAGTCCAGGCTGCTGCATCCTAAGCCAAGGTTTGCTCTGTTCTATAGATTAAGTAACGTCTCGCTGTAACTTTCCCATGTCTTCTCCTTCCCCCACTCAAACAGAACCCACCCAAACAGAGCCGATCATTCTCAGCCCTAGCTATCGGCTTCCGGTAGCCTTGGCGATCGCGGCCTTCCCCTTGGGCGCACTGTCCCTTTGGGCTGGGGTGCCCGTCTTTTTCTTTGCAATCTTTTTAGGCATTCAGGCTGCCACCTTACGGCTGCATTTCACCGCCACTGCCCTAGACCTCTATCGCGGCCAAACTCAAATTCGGACGTTTCCCTATACTGACTGGTATCATTGGGAGATTTATTGGCCTGCGGTGCCAATTTTGCTTTACTTTCGAGAAGTCAACAGCATTCACTTTGTGCCCATGCTGTTTGACCCCAAGGCATTGATGCAGCAGCTTAATGCAAACTGCCCTCGTTCTAAAGATTAAGGCTTGATCGCCTGTCTGCTAGATTGCAAGTATCTTTGCCGTATATTTCTTGCCTTATATTTTTGACCGTCTGCATCTGGAAACTTCATGGAATCTTCGAGCCTACCTTCGCTACAGTCAGAAGCCGAAACCCTGCGCCAAGAGATCGCGCAGCTTAAGGCTGAAAAGTCTCAGATTTTAGAGCAGCAGCTTCAGCTCACCCAAACTAAGCTGACTCAGCTTCTGCAAGAAGATCTTCAGCAGCTTGAAACACGCAAAAAAAATCTGCAAATTTCAGTCGAGCAGCTAGAGCGGCGGCAGGAGCGCATCCAGGCCGAAATGCGCCAAACCTTTGCCGGAGCCTCCCAGGAGTTAGCCATTCGGGTACAGGGCTTTAAAGACTACTTGGTGACGAGCCTACAGGATGTTGCCTTGGCCGCTGAACAGCTTAAGCTAGTACCCGTCGCAGCGCCACCTCAGCTTGCCGAATCCAAGCCCGCAGATCCCAGAACCAGCGATTCTAGGCTGATAGACTCAAGAAGTTCAGACTCAAGAAGTTCAGACTCAAGAGATTCAGACTCAAGAGGTTCAGATTCTAGAACCCTGGAGCTGCAAGGGTCGGGTGCCCAACCCAAAGGCCTAAAGTCTGCCGCTGGCGAAGCCCCAGCCAGAACTGGTCGCGCTGCCCAACCCGCTGCCCAGCCCGCTGCCCAGCCTCAGTTTGCAGTTCAAAGTTTTCAGGAAGAGATGCGCCAAATTCGGCGGCTATTAGAGCAATACCGCACCACGCCCAATTACTATGGCCCGCCCTGGCAACTTCGCCGCACCTTTGAGCCAATCCATGCGGAGCGCGTGTTTAACTGGTTTTTTAAGCTGGGTGGACGGGGCGCGATTCGCGGGCTGGGGACTCGGCTGCAAAATATTTTGGTGGGTTCCGCAGTTATCTCAATTCTGAATGAAATGTATGGTGAACGGGTGCAAACCCTGATCCTGGCCAATTCTCCCGAAAGTTTAGGAGACTGGCGGCGCGGCCTCCAGGACTGCTTGGGCTTAGAGCGCATTGATTTTGGCCCCGATCAGGGCGTTGCGCTGTTTGAGTCTCCAGAGGCTTTAGCCCAAAAAGCGGATCGTCTTGTAAAAAATGACGACTTACCGTTTATTTTGCTTGATGACTCTGAAGAAATGATCAGCCTTGCGGTCTTACAGTTTCCGCTGTGGCTGGCGTTTGTTCCAGAGCCGCAGCCCCGTCGAGAACGTCAGCCCTTAGACTGGTTTGATTCATAGACCTTCCCCTGGTGAATGCTGCTGGGCTTAGCCAGACAGGTTGAATAGCGTCTGAATCCGGCTCCGAATCCACTGCAAAGGCGATTCAGTCTCTGCTATCCATGAATCCTGGGTTAAAATGCCCATCTCTCGCAGAGACTGCTGCCGCTGTGCTAATGCTTCGGCAATCTGGTCGGCTAGGTCTTGGTAGTTTTGGAGCAGGACTTGAAGCGCCTGATGATCTACGACAAAAACGGTTGTATCTGCTGTCGCCTTGACGGTAGCAGACCTAGGACTACCCGTAAAGAGCGAAATCTCACCAAAAAAGTCACCTGGCTGGAGGACAGCAATCTGCTGGTCTAGCCTTTCTGAGAGGACTTCTACTTGACCTTTGAGCAAGATATAAAACGAATCTCCGGCTTCCCCTTCTCGAAAAATGGTTTGCTCATGACGAAAGAAGCGTCGATAGCCCTGCTCAATCAGCAGCCGCAGTTGGGGGTCGCTACACTTGGCAAAATAGCTCACCTGCTTGAGCAAAACCCGCAAGGAGCGACGAGACTGGTTTTCTGAAGGGTGTTGAGTCTCTTGATTCCAGTCAGATGATTCAGATGGACTAGATTGGCCAGATGGCTCAGATAAACCAGATAGCTCTGGCCGCGATGCTGAATCGTTTTCTGGAGGCGGAATGGGGGTTGAGCGCTCTGGCCTTTGGCGGCCTCCTAGACCCAAGCGTTCTGCCAGGGCGTTACTAAACCTTAGCTCTCTCTGGGGCAGTGGAATTTCGATTCCTGCGCGGCGGAGTTCCTGCTCGATCAGGAAATTGAGCGCACTGTGGATTTCGTTGTAGTTGGGCGGATCGTTAATCCAGACGAGAAGCTCAAACTCATAGCTATTTTCGCCAAATTTCTTAAACCAGACTGTGGGGGAAGGGTGTCGCAGAACGCGAGACTCTGAACTCGCGGCAAAAAGCAGGGTTTCGGTTACGAGGATGCTATCGCTGCCGTAGGCTACAAAAATAGGGATATGCAGCCTTGTTTCTGGGCTCTGGTAGCTCCAGTTCGTGACGTTTTTCTGGCCTAATCGATGGTTGGGCACAATCACGAACTGTCGGTCTTGGGTACGCAGAATGGTAGATCGAATCGAAATTTGCTCGATGGTGCCCAGCAGTCCTTCTACTTCTACAAAGTCTCCCACCCGAAGGTGCTGCTCAAACAGCAGGGCGAGGCCGCTCACAAAGTTGCTGGCCAGTTCCTGAAGGCCCAGACCAAAGCCCAGCCCTAGGACACCTGCTAGCACGGTGAGTGAGCTGAGGTCTATGCCAATGGTCTGAAGCACAATCACGAAGCCCAAAATCGCGATCGCATAGGTGATGATAGCGGAGATGGCTTCCTGCATCCCCCGCTCCATGCGCGATCGCTTGAGTACCCAGATTTTGAGGGACTGGCTAAGCAGGCGTGCGCCTACAAAAATGAAAATGGCGGCAATGAATGCGGTCAAAACCGTGCGGAGGGAGAGGCGGGTGCGGCCGAGGTCTAAAATCGGGACGTTGAGCGATCGCTCCACTTGGGTAGGAGCCCCCATCAAGCCATTCCAGATCAGCGATGCGATCGGATTCAGGGGCGCAATCTGGTTAAAGACTCCGAGAATGGCCAAACCCCAAAGGCTGACCCGTAGCACCAGCCATCCGAGGCTGATGCTGGCAGAAATCCAGGGATGTTCCGACCACTGCACAAGGCGCGTTGTAGCCTGCCAAAGCCGCTGCTTTGAGCGCCGGATTAAAAAATCTCCTCCATAGGCTAGCCCCAGAATCAGAAGAGACAGCAAAAGATCGATCACGCGGCAGCAGGTCTAGCTAGAGGGCTCACTATATCGACGGGGCTAAAATCGTTTAATCAATGTTTCTGCGTGACAATATTTCTGCGTGACAGACGTCCATGATTCAGCGATCAGTTAAATATCTTCGGCATTGCGCCAGTGGGTATTGCCCCTATGAGCATTACGTCTATGGGGACTACATCTATGGGGACTACACCTATGGGCGCTTCCATAACATTCCAATCCCAGTACCCAGCCTCTGCGCTCCATCTTAGCGGGATGCACCGCCCAAAAGTTCCGCACTTCTGCCCACGGCAGGAACACGACGTAATGGCTGCTGCGGATGAGGCTCTCCTACAAGAATGATAGATTTTTTGATCTGTGTCAAAAGGGGCGTAGTGCTTGTGCCAATGCTGATGCCGTTTCCAATCCGACGGCGCTGCGATCGCAAAATGACAAGATCGTAGAGTTGGGCGGCTCTGGTGATGGTCAGGACTGGATTATCCCGCTTCACAAGCTCGATCTCTATCAGACATTCAGCGGCGGGAAGACGGCTGACCAGGAGATTGAGCTGTTTGTGGAGTCGCGTCTGGTGGGTGAGCGATGCACGAGGGCTACACACATGGAGCAGCGTAATCTTACCCTGATTGGTGGCGGCCAGCACTTGGGCAAAGCGTAAGACCCTAAGCATCGCGGGGGAGGGCGTTTCAATGGGCAGCACAATATTTTTAAGTTGCTCTGGTGGTTCTAGCAGTCGGGCAATGACCACAGGGCAGTGGGCCGACCACAGCACATCGTCTTGAATGCTGCTCAGAAGCTGCGCCCCAAAGCGGGAGGGGTTTCTCATGCCCAGTACAATCAGCCCAGCGTTCTCTTCTCGGCTAACGTGGCTAATGGCTTGGGCAACGCTGTAATCAATCCGTAGCTTTGGCTCAATGGGTATGTTGATGGATGTATTAAACTCCTGGCTGATTTCCCTTACTCTGTCTAGCTGCTGCCGACCACGGGCGACAGCGCGCTCTAGCTGGGGCGAGTCCATCTGCGGCTGGGCAAGGGCGATCGCCAAGGGAATAATTTTGCCGTTTTCGTACTGGGCGACAGAAGCAGCCAACTGAATGAGGTGCTTTTGAGTATCTGGGTTATAAGTAGGCACAACCACCGAAAAGGACTGGGGAATATCGCTAGGGAGGGGCAGCCAATTGAGGGAGTCGCTGGTTTCAAAGCTGTGGGATTCAAAATCGTCTTGTAACACCAAAGTAGGCGCTATTCCGGCAGTGACTAAAGGCCCCAAAATTGAGGTCACCAGCATGAGTAAAATCACGCTGTTAAAGACCTGAATATTAATAATTTTTGCTTCATAGGCCACCAGCGCAGCGGCTAGGGTTGCAGCGACCTGGGGAATGGAAAGCGACCACATTGTCCAAGTTTGCGGCCAGCTATAGCCAAAGAGCTGCTTGGTGGCCAAAGACGCTAAAAATTTTGTAGACAGCAGGGTAACTACAACTAAGAGCGGTAATTCGATTGAGGCTAAAATACCGGCAAAAGCCTTGAGGTTAAGCAGAAGCCCCATGTTGACAAAAAACATGGGAATAAACAAAACGCTGCCCAGAAATTCAGTCTTTTCTTTGACGGGGCCATCTCCAATGATGCTATTGATGGCGAGTCCTGCCAAGAAAGCGCCAATAATGCTCTCAACACCAATTAGCTGAGCCACGACGGCACTCACAAAGACCGAAAGCAGTACAAACAAAAACTGATTGCCGTCATCGTTTCCGGTTTTTAGAAAGAAGAGCTGCCCTAGGCGCTTTAGGCCAACCAGGACTGCGATCGCATAAAGGCCCAGAGATCCTAGCAGCGTCAGGAGCTTAACCGTGGAAAAGTCCCCCTGATTAATGCCTATGCAGATGGCTAACACCAGCAGGGAACCAATATCAGTAAAAATGGTTGCGCCCACCGTTACCGTTACGGCCTCATTACTCACCAGCCCTAGGCGCTGCACAATAGGATAGGCCAGGAGGGTATGGGACGCCAGCAATGACCCAATCAGCACCGCAGCCAGCCAGCCAAACCCAAACATCAGGCCAATTCCAATCCCGCCGATCATGGGAATGACAAAGGTCAAAAATCCAAAGGCAAGGGAACGGTTGCGCGTCCTTTGGAAAAGTTCCAGGTCAATTTCTAGCCCCGCGACAAACATGAGATAGATCTTACCGATATCGGAAAAGAGCTTCATGATATCGGTCTCTGGATTGAGCCACCCTAACCCGCTGGTGCCAAAGATTACTCCCGCTGCAATTAAGCCCACGAGGCCAGGAAGCTTGAGCCGTTCAAAAATGGGCGGCGTGATCAGCACGATCGCCAGCAGCAGGGCAAAGGTTGAAACAGGCTGATTTAAGGTTTGAGAGGCTGACTCAACTAAAAATAATTGCATAAATTTTTTCTCTAAAAATCAGGGAGTAAAAATATATTTTATTTTATAAATTTATGCAGAATTAATTGAATAATGAATATTAAATTCGATATATTGGGTCAAAATTAAAATCTTTATTTTTGAAGCCATAAAATTAAAGATTTATTGTTCTGATACACATAAAAAGAGATGTTATCAATTAACAAATAAAAATAAATCCATCGCTAGGAAGATTCTTTACGAAGAAGATCTTTGAGACGATCGTCAAAAGCTGAAAGCACTGAATGAGAGCACGTTTATCAGAATTGACAAAATGAATTGGCATGAAAAATCTTTTTTATTGATAATTTTCCATACAATCCGTGAACTAATTAATACGCTGAAATAAAAGATACTCGGAACAACAGACATAGGAGTATTGAGCGCTATAAGCTCTCCCCTAGGTGAGGCGACAGATTCATTTCTTCTTGTTAGGCTTTCCTGTAGATCGGCCTTTGCTAAATCATTTTTTGGAGTCCCCATGTCCGAGATTCAGGATAAAGTCATCATCATTACGGGAGCCAGCAGCGGACTAGGAGAAGCTACAGCTCAACGGTTGGCCTCCAGCGGTGCCAAACTGATGCTCGCGGCACGCCGTCAAGATCGCCTAGAAAAGCTGGTCAACGCGATCGCCCAAGCTGGGGGTACTGCCGCCTACCGTGTCACGGACGTCACGGATCGGGCCCAGGTGGAAGCTCTCGCCCAAGAAACTTTGAAAACCTATGGCCGTATTGATGTCTTGATCAACAACGCCGGACTAATGCCGCTTTCCCCCCTCGACCAAGTTAAGGTTGAAGAATGGGATCGCATGATTGACGTCAACATCAAGGGCGTCCTCTACGGGATAGCGGCGGTGCTGCCCACCCTGCGCCAGCAGCACTCTGGCCATGTTATTAACGTCTCATCCGTGGCGGGTCATAAGGTCTTTCCGGCCTCAGCGGTTTACTGCGCCACCAAGTATGCCGTCAAAGCCATCTCTGAGGGGCTGCGGCTAGAGTCTAGGGGCGAAATTCGCGTCACCAATGTTTCGCCGGGAGCGGTTGCTACGGAACTGACCCAGACCATCACCGACCAGGATGCTGCCGCAGGCATGAATGCGCTTTATAAAATTGCGATTGAGCCAGATGCGATCGCCCGTGCGATCGCCTTTGCCATAGAGCAGCCTGGAGATGTGGACATCAATGAAATGATTATTCGCCCCACCCAGCAAGAACTCTAGCCTTTTATTTTAATTTCTCTTGATTATTTGATTGTTCTTTTAATTGTTCTTTTGATTGCCCCAAAGGATTCTATCCATGCGTCTTCTTTCCCCCTTTCAGCTAGGCCCCTACGAGTTACCCAACCGCATTGTCATGGCTCCCTTGACGCGCAACCGAGCCGGAAAGGGGAATGTGCCTCAAGCAATCAATGCCACCTACTATGCCCAGCGTGCCTCTGCGGGACTCATTATTTCAGAGGCTACTCAGGTTTCGCCTCAAGGACAGGGCTACCCTCTAACCCCTGGAATTCACTCCCCAGAACAGGTTGAGGGCTGGAAAGCCGTTACGAAGGCGGTACATGAGAACGGGGGGCTCATGTTTCTACAGCTTTGGCATGTGGGGCGCATTTCCCATCCAGACCTCCAGCCCAATGGAGCACTGCCCGTTGCGCCCAGTGCGATCGCCCCTGCAGAGCTCGCCTCCACCTTTGAAGGGGAAAAGCCATCGGTGACGCCCCGTGCCCTAGATCTCAACGAAATTCCGGGCATTGTTGAGCAGTATCGTCAGGGGGCAGAAAATGCCTTAGCTGCTGGGTTTGACGGCGTTGAAGTTCATAGCGCCAACGGCTATCTGCTAGATCAGTTTTTGCAAGATAACACCAACCACCGCACGGATGAGTATGGGGGCTCCATTGAAAATCGGGCACGGCTATTGCTTGAAGTCCTAGAAGCCGTCACCCAGGTCTGGGGAGCAGAACGAGTCGGGGTCAGGCTGTCTCCCAGCGGCACCTTTAACTCCATGGGTGACTCCAATCCAGAGGCGCTGTTTACCTACGTGGTGAAAGCCCTCAACCGCTTTGGGTTGGCCTACCTGCACCTTATAGAGCCCAGGGTTAACGGCAACGTCACCCTGGATGATGATTCAACCCACATGACATCAGCCTTTTTTCGTCCGCTATTTGAGGGCGCGCTGATGAGTGCGGGCGGATTTGACCGAGCGCGGGGGGAAGCCTTCTTGGAGGCAGGCGATGCTGATTTAATTGCCTATGGCCGACTGTTTATCTCCAACCCTGACCTTCCCCGTCGTTTTGCAGTAGATGCGCCCTTGACCCCTTGGGATCGGGACACCTTTTACGGAGGTACAGAGAAAGGCTACACCGACTATCCTGCCCTTGAGTCGTAGGCTCAGGGCTGAACCTTTAAGCTTTAGAACTTAAGCGTTAGAACTTTAAGCGTTAAGGCTTTCGCCTTGGGGCTGAAGGGCTGCACCGCATCGCTTACAGTGTTGAGCATCCCGGTCATGGAGGATGAGTCCACATCCAGGGCACGGCAATTCAACTTGTGCAGCGCTCTTCACCAATCGCCGCACAATATCGCCCACCTGCCAAGGAATCAGCGCAACGCCAGTGACAATCATCAGCACCGTGAGCAGACGCCCCGCTTCTGTAATGGGCGCAATATCCCCAAAGCCGACGGTTGTCATGGTAACGACCGAGAAGTAAAAAGCATCTAAGAATGTGCCAAAGCCTTGGGGATTAATGGAATGCTCAACTTGATAGATCAAGCCAGAGTAGACAAAGATGATGGTAAACAGCGTAAACAGAATGCGCACAAAAATGGGGCCATCGGTGGAGCGCACGCTTCCCCAGAGGGTTTGGCCTTCTAAAAACCGTACCAGTCGCAAAATGCGGAACCAGCGGAAAATTCGGATAAAGGAAACGTCAAAGACTCCAATGACGAAGGGCAGAATCGTCATGAAATCGATCACGGCGTAGAGGCTAAAGATATACCGCAGCCGATTTTTAGCGCACCAGAGCCGCAGAACGTACTCCGCCACAAAAATCCAGAGAATGACAGCGTTAAGCCCATCCAGAAATAGACGGAATTTCTCTGGCAGCGCATAGGTTTGGGCAACAAAAATACCCGTCGAGGTCAGGACAAGCTGAGCGATCGCCAAGTCTATGGCAACCCCGATTGGCGTCTGAATATCATCCAGGTAGAAGCCAATTGTTACTCGCAGAGATTCAAGCTTCGTGGTGAACCGAGCCCAGATCGTATCTGCCTGCATTACTCGTCCTTATGCGATCGCGCTTGATAAAGCTCCAGAGTGCAGACCCCCAGAAGTCAAATCTCTAAAACATTCCGATTGAGAACGGCAATCAACGCAACGGCAATCAACCCTTGCGTCACCGCCAATAATCTTTCTTCAGTCCGCTCCAACCCAGTTGTTAGGCTGTTGTCGCTGAGCAATCTGGAGTAATAATCGCAATGCCTCATTGACAGATTCATCAGTTGGAAAAGCTAAGGCAATATCAGGATCTAAGAGAACTAAATTTGTTCCTGCTCGAAACCTCTCAACATACTTACCCCTGACCCCTCCAGTCATCGTTGCAAAGTCATATTCGGGGCGTAGCTCATCCTCTAGCTCATCAACGTCCTTCTTCATAAAACCTCTTTTCTTGGCGAGTCGCTTTTCGAGCGCTGATGATGCGAGTACGGCTTTCTCGGTCAGTATGGGAGACCACCAATAATTGCCCCAAACTGGACATCCCAATCATAACGTAGCGATTTCCCCCACGGAATGATCAGAATCAGGAAAGGTCACAGATAATGAGTCATCAAATACGGTCGCAGCTTCTTGGAAAGAGATGTCGTGCTTTCTTAGATTGATGGCAGCTTTATCTGGGTTCCACTCAAATTCCATGCAGCGATTCTTGTTGCCAATGACTTCAACAGCGGGATGACTGACACAACTTTTCGCTTAACGGTTGAAACCGCAGCGACAAGAACGAAATCCGCGCAGACGAACTGCTGGAGCCCCTGATATATTTAGCCTGCGTAGGCAGGCTTTGTTTTCTTAGACGCGTTGGTGTAGCCTGTCCGCAGGACTGATTCATTCGTTGGCCCCAGTAACCCGCTGATCGGGACTTGGTGTCTATAGACTAAAAGGGCGCTGACGCACGGTGCGAATCAGGCTTCTGATCAAAAGATTGCTGACCGTAGCAAACGGGCTGACCAAAATCAACGTCTTCACTTCAGCGCGCGTAATTTTGACATTCCCGCCCGACTGGAGCATTGCGGTTGATCGCGTAATATCCCTCAAGGTTGCATAGGCAAACATCAGCGGCAGAATACAGAACATCCGAATCGGAATGGAGCCGTGGGGCAGCTTCATCAAGTATTCGGCTGATTTATCGAGATCCTCCCAGGCCAGCTCAACCAGAGACTTAATGGCGGCGTGGTTTTGTTCTAGGTAGTTAGGGTCAAGCAGCGTTTCATGGCTGCTGCCGTGGGCTAGAAGCGCTTCTTGGGGGACATAGATCGAATTCTCGTACTCGGCATCCCAGGCAATATCTTTTAGGATATTGACCGTTTGGAGCGCTTCCCCAAATTCAGCACAGGTTTTACGCAGCACTTGATAGGTGGCGCGGTTCACAAAGGGAGAATGTTCATACCAGAGGTCGGTTAAGAGGTAGCCAACTGTCCCGGCCACGTAGTAGCAATATTCTTTATATTCTTCTAGCGTCTTCACCCGTAAGCCGTTAGGGTACAGATTGACAAACTTCTGCATGCCCTCAATCATCTCAGTAAGCCAGTGCTGGAGCGTCTGCTGAGACTGATTGGGCAAGGTACGATAGAGCGCAAACACTTGGTGGGTTTGGCGCACCAGTTCAAGGTGGGCGGGGTCGCCCGTTACGGACTGGGTGAGCTGAGGGAATCGATCTGAAGCGACTGAGTCTTCAAAACAGCGCAAAAGCTGATCCAGAAGCGCAGTTTTGGCCGCCACGGAGGTTTTAGGATCGTCCTCAATGGTGTCTGCAATACGAGCAATGAGATAGCCACACAGCACCGACCGTCCTAACTGACCCGGCAAAAACTTAATGCTAAGGGCAAAGGTGCGCGATACTTTTGGCAAAATGTCTTGGCAAAAGCGCTCAACTTCCCGTTGATCTAAAGGGGATTCCAATGCAATCTGAACCATATACACACTCCTGCACTACACTAAGCTCAAATCGAAGCTTATACGCAATCTCACCACACACTTTTAGCTAGATTAGACGGATTGAAGACGAAAGCGAACATTGAATGCTGCACTTGTGGATAATCTCACCGCTACCTTTGGCTCTCTACCCCCAGAGCGGCAGTACATGCCCAGACTGTTGAGCGTTGGCTCTCCGTGGAAGATACCATAGGTCTACGCAAGACGATCCTGTTTTTGTGACAGCAGCCTAAACTGTCTGCTTTTTCATGGTGCGAGTCTAGTCTGAGTCCCATTCAATCTGAGTGCCCTTCAAAAAGTATTGATGAAGGATTCAAGAAAAGATTCAACCACGATTGAGCGAGTCAAAGCGCGATCGCCCATACCTTGCATCTAGAACGTTGATATTCAACGATACTCAGATGACTTGATTCAGATGACTTGATTCAGATGACTGACAAACCTCTACTCAAACGCTATGCCTAGACAGATCGATGCAGTTTTTGTGCCCCAAGGGATGGAATTTATGGCCGTCCAGCGCGGGCTACAGCGATCAGGGGCTAAGGTCAAGCTCTACGCCACGCCCATGGGCCCCCAAGGCATCGAGCGTTCTCTTGAGGATTGGCTCAGCAAAAACCCTAGGGCTTTTGAGCCTCCTTACTCCGTCTTATTAATGGGGTTATGTGGGAGCACATCATCAACGCTAAACATTGGAGATCGGGTGCTGTACCGGAGCTGTATGGATGCTAGCCATATAGACCCTCAATTCCTTGATGTTCCAAAAGACGATCAAGAACCAGACTCCGTTCCGCTGCTGCCTTGCGATGCTGCTCTTATGATGACTTTACAAGAGCGCCTCGGAAATGCGGTGACGCCTGTCACCGCTGTAATGTGCGATCGCATGATTCACCGCGCATCAGAAAAGCAGGCATTGGCTGAGCGCTATGGCGTAGCGGCTGTGGATATGGAAGGGTATGCCTTCTTAAAAGCCTTCACACCTACGGGTGCATCGGTAGGGATGCTCCGAGTCGTGAGTGATGACGCTTTGCATGACCTACCCGATTTGTCTGTCGCAATGACGGAGACAGGGACGCTCAACCCCATTAAGCTTGGATTCAGCCTAATTACTCAGCCCCCCAAAGCCCTTCGTCTCATTCAAGGTTCGCTGAGCAGCTTGAAACAGCTCGAAAACGCAGCAGCCGATTTATTTACGGATCCTTAAGCTCACCTACAGTCCAAGATGAGGCTTTGCCAAGAAATAGCTGGCGATCGATTTTGCATCAATGGGGTCGCCACGATGGATAGCCGCCTCAAACGCCTGGGGAGAAATTAAAACCGTCTCAATATCTTCATCCTCGTCTTGAGCGGGGGGCATGGCGAGACGCTCTAGGTCTTGGGCAAGATAGGCATAGATAATTTCGTCCGAATAGCCTGGACATAGGGGAAACTGCCCTAGAGTTGTCCAGCGATGGGCGCGGTAGCCCGTTTCTTCTTCAATTTCCCGTTGAATGGTCTGCGCCGGATCTTCACCCACCTCCACTGTGCCTGCGGGAAACTCTAGGAGCCTTCCCTGAAGTGCAAAGCGATACTGTTTGACTAAAACCAGCTTTCCGTCAGGGGTCACAGGAACAGCCAGCGACCCACCGGGATGACGAATACAGGACCAGTCTCCCTCAACCCCGTTGGGGAGGCGCAGACGGCTGATTTCAAAGGCAAATTTGCGGCTCCGCACAAAGACTTGCGGCTCGATCAGCTCAAAGGGTTCTGGCGGGATAGGCATGGGGATTTCAGTAGAGATTTGAAGAATGGTGTTGGAATCAGTGGTGGGGTTGACCCTAGCGCTACAGCAATGAAACCCCAGTCCCATCGACTTGGGCACAAAGCTGGCGAATGCTGAGGCCAGAAACTGGATGAATCCAGTCCGGGAGTAGCTCTGCAAGGGGAATCAGCACAAAGGCGCGTTCTGTCATGCGGGGATGGGGCAGGGTCAGGGTTGCGGTCTGCTGTACGACGTCATTGTAAAGCAGCAGGTCAAGGTCGAGGGTTCTTGGCCCCCAGCGCTGGGTGCGGGTGCGGCCAAACTGCTGCTCGATGTTGAGCAGTTGGACTAGCAGCGCTTGCGGGGCGGGATCTAATGGAAGGTCTAAACCTGACTGGGGCTGTGATTTTGCCATATCTCCGAAGGAGGGTGCCGTTTGGACTAAGGCACATCCATTGATGTAGTCGGGCTGGGGAGGGCCAATGGGAGCTGTCTGATACCATCGTGACACCGCCAAAAGCGTAAGGTCTGGAACATTCCCTAAAGACTGAAGGGCGGCCTCTACGGTCTCTAGGGGAGTGCCTCGGCTGCTGCTGAGATTGCTGCCGATCGCGATCGCCGCAAGGCCAGTGGCGGTCATGGGAGAGGACTGCATTGTCTGCTGGGGGTACGAGGAATGTTCTGGGAGATTTAGGCAGAAAGTTAATGGGGGTGAGCCTTCAGAATATATACTCTATAGAGCGCATAGAAACCCATAAATTAAAGTGCATAAGTTTAGTGCGTAAATTGAAAGTACATAAACTAAAGTTCATAAATTACAGGGCGAGTAGATTGGCGTTCCTTAGAATTAGAGGAATAAAGCCTAGTGATTGAAATCGCGGCCACAAAACCGAAGTCCGCCAACAAAGTCTGCCTGGACGGACGCGCGCTCTGGATGTAACCTGCGAAGGTAGGTTCTGTCTTCATCGCAGCCCCCATCACAGCGCAGCCCCCATCACAGCGAATTCAATCGCCATCGACCTTTTCCATACTGAGTTTGACTCAAGCACCTGTGGCGTTACAAAACATCTTTAAGTCTGCATATCCTGTCATTGGCGTGGTGCATTTACTGCCACTGCCCACCTCTCCACGATGGGGCGGGAGCCTCAAGGCTGTCCTAGACCGGGCTGAACAGGAAGCCGCTGCGTTGGCCGCTGGTGGAGTGGATGGCCTGATTATTGAAAACTTTTTTGACGCACCGTTTGCAAAAGACCAGGTTGATCCGGCGATTGTCAGCGCCATGAGCCTGATTGTGCAGCGGATTATGAACTTGGTGCCTTTGCCAGTGGGCATTAATGTGTTGCGGAACGATGCTAGAAGCGCCATGGCGATCGCCTCCTGTGTGGGGGCACAGTTTATTCGGGTGAATGTGCTGACTGGCGTCATGTCCACGGATCAGGGGCTGATTGAAGGGCAAGCCCATGAGCTATTACGCTACCGCCGTGAGCTGGGTAGTGACGTTCAGATTTTGGCAGATGTACTGGTCAAACACGCCCGTCCCTTGGGCTCACCAAACCTGACCACGGCTGTCCAGGAAACCATTGAGCGCGGACTCGCTGACGGGGTGATTTTGTCTGGCTGGGCGACGGGCAACCCTCCCAACCCCGAAGATTTGGAACTGGCGATGGCGGCGGCGAAGGGCGTTCCGGTCTGGATCGGAAGTGGTGCAAGCTGGGAAAATATTCCTGATCTGATTCAGTCCGCCAATGGGGTCATTGTGGCTAGCTCGCTGAAGCGGGGTGGAGATGTGACCCAGCGGATTGACCCGATTCGCGTGAGCCGATTTGTCGAGTCTCTAAAGCGCAGTGTGACGGCCCGTGATGCGGCAACCGCTTCCCAGTCTGCGGCGGTACTCAGGGTTGACTAGACGCGCCTCGCTCTCCTGAACAGCAGGCTTTGTCCTCCTGAAAGTTTTGAAGACCGAATCTTATTCCCAGAGTCCTATTTCTAGAGCCTTATTCCTAGAGCTTTATCTCCAGGATCTATCTCCAGAATCTTGTTCTTGAGGTGTCTGCCGTCAATCATGGCTGTAGTCCAATGCTTTTCCAGCTCAAGCTGGCGTATAACCCCATGGCTGACCTGACACCCGACACAATCTCTCCAGTCCATCGGCCGCGCACAACTGTTGTACTAGCCATGAGTACTGATGGTAAAATCTCAGACTCCGCGCGATCGCACCCTCGGTTTGGCTCTCAAGCAGACTACGATCTGCTTGAGCAGCAGGTTTCCCTAGCGGATGCCGTGTTGTTTGGGGCGGCAACCCTGAAGGCTGGGGGCACCGCCATGCGTGTCCAAAAACCAGAACTCATCGCGCAGCGCGTAGCCTCCGGCAAACCAGAGCAGCCTATCCAAATTGTCTGTACCCGTTCTGGCAAAATTGACCCCACCCTTAAATTTTTTAAGCAGCCTATTCCGCGCTATCTCCTGACGACTGCGACAGGCGCACAGCAGTGGAAAAAGACTTGGGAAAAGTCTCAAGACGCTAGCCAAGCTGGATTTGACCATGTGCTGTATGCGCCAGCGCCAGAAGAACATTCATCGGAGAATGATCCAGGCATTGACTGGCACCATGCCTTTGAGGTGCTTCAGCAGCATGAGGTTGAAACCATTGCCGTTTTGGGCGGTGGCGAAATAGTGGCGGCCCTTCTAGAAGCTGATCTTATTGATGAGCTATATCTAACCCTTTGCCCCGTCCTACTGGGCGGCAAAGATGCCCCAAGCCCGGTAGAAGGCGCAGGCTTTGCCCAAGCCGATGCCCCCCATCTGGAACTCCTTAGCGTCCGGCGGGTGGAGCAGGAACTATTTTTACACTATCGGGTCAAGCGTCCAGGCTGACCAGACCGAGGGGCTAACCTGTAAAACTGCGTTACGGTGTAAAGAGTTTTTTCCCTCTCCCTCTGCATGATAGAAGCGGTTAGGCCTCAGCCCCAATATCAGATTTCTTGGATCAAGAAACTCACAGAAATTCCCCAGACCGCGTGGGATGCCCTGGCAGTCCCCCTGAGTACGCCTTTTCTAGAGTGGAACTGGCTGACCAATCTAGAAACCTCCGGCAGCGTGACAGCCAAGACGGGGTGGCTCCCCAATCATCTCGTGGTGTGGCGTGGCCAGACGCTCATTGCGGCTGCGCCGCTTTATGTGAAAGGACATAGTTATGGCGAGTTTGTGTTTGACCAAGAGTGGGCAGATTTAGCGCGACGGATGGGCATCAGCTACTATCCGAAACTCCTGGGCATGGTTCCCTTTACCCCAGCAGAAGGGTATCGATTTCTGATTGCACCAGGGGAAGACGAGATGCTCTTAACAGACTTGATGGTTGAAGCCATTGATCAGTTCTGCCAGCGCAATCGGCTATCAGGGTGCAGCTTTTTGTTTGTGGATCCGCAGTGGCGATCGCAGCTAGAGCAGCGGGGGTTCATGAGCTGGCTGCACCATAGCTATATTTGGCAAAATGAGCAGTTTGCAGACTTTGATGGATACCTGGGGGGCTTCAACGCGAACCAGCGCCGCAACATTAAGCGCGAACGCAAGGCTGTGGCAAGTGCGGGGTTAAGGCTGCAAGTCCACGCTGGAGAGGAGATTCCCGAAGCATTTTTTGAGCAAATGCATCGGTTTTATAATGACACCTGCGAGAAATTTATGTGGGGCAGTAAATACCTGACCCAGCGGTTTTTTCAGCAGCTTTACCCGACCTATGCCCACCGCGTGATGTTTGTGGCGGCCTATGCCGAAGGTGGCTCTCCATCTCCCCTAGGGATGTCTTTCTGCATCACCAAAGGCGATCGCCTCTATGGACGCTACTGGGGCAGCGATCGCGAGATTGACTGTCTGCATTTCGATGCTTGCTACTACACCCCCATCGAATGGGCGATCGCTCAAGGCATCCAGCGATTTGATCCGGGGGCAGGGGGGCGGCACAAAAAACGACGTGGATTTCCAGCTATGCCAAACTACAGCCTGCATCGCTTTTACCATCCACGCCTCAGCCAAATCTTTGCCCACTATATTGGTGAAATCAACGCCGCAGAGCAGCAGGCGATCGAGCAAATTAATCAAGACCTGCCGCTGAAACAGGCTACTCAGTAACCTCTCAATAGGTCGACTCTCAATCAGTAACCTCTCAATAGGTCGACTCTCAATAAACAGAAATTGGTAAACTAAAGTGAAGACTTGGAAGACAGCAGCGCAAAGGTCAAAATTTATACTGCCTATACAAACTGTTTGTATAGATTATTTGTATAGATTAAGCGTATGAATCAAACATTTGGCCGAGGCGTTAACCCCTTCCCAGAGTGAGCTAATTCACGATTGAGGACTTAAAGTATTGAGTCTGTTCTCTGGGTTGGCTTTCTGGGTCTGTTTTCTGGGTGCTTTTGGGGCAGCGCTGCCAAGCCTTTCCATTAGACCTATCGCCTTAAAACCTTGTGGCCTCCAACACGCTAGACACAGGACGCCAAGGAGCAAGGTTCCTCACGGATTTTCTGTTTTGAGGCAGGTCACAATCTTAGAAAATCTATCCATCTTAAAAAGCGTTTTAGAGGGTATTTTAAAGATGTCAGTCGAAATTTTAGCTAAACCGTCAACCGTCCGTAAGCTTGCGCCTCGGTATCGCGTTTTGCTCCACAATGATGACTTTAACTCTATGGAGTACGTCGTTGCGGTGCTGATCAAAACCGTGCCCAATCTATCAGAGCCCCAGGCGGTCAATATCATGATGGAGGCGCACAGTCACGGTCTGGCGCTGGTCATCACTTGCGCCTTAGAACATGCTGAGTTCTATAGCGAAACCTTGAATACCCACGGCCTCAGCAGCACCATTGAACCGGACGAGTAAGGCCAAGTTTTCATGAGCGATCGCCGTATCCATTCTGCCCGCATTAGCCGAGTTCTGCCCGATTCAATTGCCGCTGAGGTTGGCTTTGAAGCGGGCGATCGCTTGGTGTCCATTAATGGTCAGCCCCTGCGGGACTTGATTGACTATCAGTTCCTCTGTGCGGATGAAGTGCTGGAGCTAGAGGTGCTAGATAGACGGGGGAAGTCCCATTCCGTTGAGCTAGAAAAAGACTACGACGAAGATATTGGTCTAGAGTTTGAGAATGCGCTGTTTGACGGTCTGATTCAGTGCAATAACCACTGTCCGTTTTGCTTTATCGATCAGCAGCCCCCCGGTAAGCGCGAAAGCCTCTACCTCAAAGACGATGACTATCGCCTGAGTTTTCTCTACGGCAGCTACCTAACCCTCACGAATTTGAGCGATCGCGAGTGGCAGCGGATTGAGCAAATGCGGCTGTCTCCGCTCTATGTCTCGGTTCACGCCACGGAGCCGGAGGTCAGGACTCGGTTATTAAAAAACACCAGAGCAGGCAAAATTCTAGAGCAGCTTCACTGGTTTCAGGCCCGTGATTTGCAAGTTCACGCCCAGGTGGTGCTTTGCCCTGGCATTAATGATGGCGCACACCTCACCCAGACGATTTTAGATTTGGCGCAGTTTCAAGACAACGAGATTCCGGCAGTGGCGTCCGTTGCAGTGGTGCCCGTGGGGTTAACCCGCTTCCGCCCCGATGTGAATGAGGTGGTTCCGGTTTCGACGCAGAAAGCCAATGAGGTGATTGATCAGGTGCAGGCGCTGCAGGCCACCTTTCGTAAGCAGTATGGTTCGACCTTTGTCTGGTTAGCGGATGAGTGGTTTTTAATTGCGCGCCGCGATCTTCCCCCCGCATCCCACTATGAGTCCTATCCCCAAATTGACAATGGGGTGGGGTCTATTCGGCTCTTTCTGACGCAGTTTGAGAAGGCAGCGCGATCGCTCCCTGATGCCGTTACGCCCTCCCGCCGCCTCCTATGGGTGGTGGGCAATACCGTGGAGCAGGCTTTCCAGCCTATCCTAGAGCGCCTCAATCAAGTTGAGGGACTAACGGTTCAGATGGCTGCCCTCAACAGCAAATACTGGGGGCAGTCGATGACCGTAACGGGTCTATTGACCGGATATGACCTCGTCAATGGCCTTCAGGGACAAGATCTGGGCGACGGGTTACTGGTGCCCAGCCTAATGCTGAAGCACGGTACAACGCAGTTTTTAGATGACCGAACCATTGCAGACGTTGCAGCAGAGCTAAACACTGAAATCTATCAGGTCGGCGGTACGCCAGCGGATTTGATTCAAGTCTGTCTCCACGCCATGCCAATGGCTAGGGTATAGCCCATTCCCAGTCAAATTGACTGGGAATGGACTGGAATTATGAACTGGAGTCATGAACTGAATGATGACTTACTCGTGATGGTGATGGCCGTAGGCACCCACTTCAGGACTAAAGGGTGCTAGGCTTTCACTCACCTCCACGCCCAAGTGCTTTAGCATCTCACCCAGCACCGGATCAGCAGAAAGTTTAAGAGTTTGTAGGGTTAGCTCTAGGGGCACATGGCGATTGCCGAGGTGATAGGCTGCACGCAGTAAGTCTAGGGGCTGCTGCGCTGAGACAATAAAGATGGGTTCGGGCTTGGCCTGCACCCTAACCCACCAGTTTTGATCAGGGGTGGTCAGCAGGTCGCCTTCTCTGAGTACCGTCCCGCGAGGGAGGTTAAGCAGCAGTTCTTCTCCCGTTGTGGTCTGGCATCGATACCGCGATCGCTGGCGGTCTTCTGCGCTGAGGGCCAGCACGGCCTGTACAGGCTGTTGCGCATTGGCAGGCGATCGCTCGGTGAGCGTAATGATCGCAGCGTTTGAAATCGCAGCATTCGGGGAGATCTGGGTCATGATAGATGACGCAAAGTCAGAGGATTGCCTATTCAGTGTAGAGAAAATCTCCAAAAAAATCTGGGCGTACTTTTGCACTGAATTTGCACCGAAAATGATTTTGGCAGAGAGCGATGGATCTGAGATGCGGTAAAGTCAAAATACTTTCGTTCTGGGACATACAGGATGATCGTGGACATCTTCTATCCCTGATCCTGGTGACACCAGCAAGTGTTCCTGAACCTACAAGAGCAAACGAATCAGTTCTGTGAACCCTGTTCTCGATATCCTCAACCCTATACGCTGGCGATTTTGACACCCTATGTTTGACTGCATTATTGTCGGGGCTGGCCCCGCAGGAGGGACGGCTGCCTACCACTTGGCAAAGAAAGGTCGGTCGGTACTGGTGCTAGAGAAAGAGTCTCTCCCTCGCTATAAACCCTGTGGTGGCGGTGTGTCACCCATTGTGGCGGAGTGGTTTGACTTTGACTTTTCTCCAGCGATTTCCCTGAAAGTCAATACGATTCGCTATACCTGGAATATGGGAGATGTGGTGGATGCCGAGTTGAGCACCCCTGAGCCGATCTGGATGGTGCGCCGCGATATTTTTGATCATTTCTTGATTCAGCAGGCTCAAAAGCAAGGGGCGGAGCTACGGGAAAAGACCGAGGTGACGGGCATCGAGTTTAAGGGCGATCACTGGCAGGTGAGTACGGCAGATGGCCCAGTGGAGGGCAAGTACCTGATTGCAGCGGATGGGGCAAAAGGCTCTATGGCAAAATGGCTGGGCTTCAAAGACCGCAAGCGACGCATGGGCGGCGCCCTAGAGGCAGAAGCCATCACCACGGTCGAAGACCCCCACATCGCGCACTTTGAGTTTGGGATGGTCAAAAATGGCTATATCTGGAATTTTCCTAAAGCCGATGGCTACTCCATTGGGATTGGCACCTTTCGGGGCGGTGAACCCCAAAACCTTAGGGAAATCGTCACGGAATATTCCACGATCTTTGGAGTGGACTTCAAAGCCATTAAGCAGTTTGGCCATCCGATCTGCCTGTGGGATGGTGACCAAAAACTCCATACTCAGCAGGCACTCTTGGCGGGTGAATCAGCCTGTGTGGTCGATCCCTTTACGGCTGAGGGGATTCGCCCCTCTATTTTTAGCGGACTCAAGGCGTCGGAGGCAATCGACCAATCGCTTTCCGGCGATATCAATGCTCTAGAGCGCTACAGTGAGGTTATTGCCCAGGAATGGGGGTCTGATATGGTGTGGGCGCAACGACTCGCCGGCGTTTTTTATCGTGTCCCTGGCGTGGCCTATCGCGTGGGTGTGAAGCGCCCTGGCGCAACCCAGCGCATTGGCCAAATTCTCTGTGGTCAGCTTCGCTATCAAGATGTAGCAGCAAACGCTATTAAACGTCTCAGCAGCAGCTTTATTCCGGGGCGCGGATAGGTCGTTACTATTTTTAAAAAGGCGATTTAAAAAGGCGATCGCTCGTCTATCTTTGATAGCCCCTCAGCGAAAAGCCCCTTTCTGAACAATTACTCATCTCAACCAGGAGTTTCTATGGCCGATCCCATCACCCCCGAAGTAAGCCAGCGTATCTGCGCCCACATGAATGATGACCATGCTGAAGCCGTCTTGCTCTACGCCAAAGCCTACGGTAAGGCCGACCAGGCGATCGCCGCGCAGATGACCGCCATTGACCCAGAGGGGATGGACTTGAGCGTCACCCTTGAGTCCACCCCAAGCGGAGCCACCACACTACGCATTCCCTTTGAGCGACGACTTACCGATTCAGAAGACGCCCACCAAACCCTCATTGGTATGGTGCGTCAGGCTCGAAGCCAAGTGTCCTAGCATTTTTGTGGCCTGCTAGAGACCTGAGATTTGCTAAAACTGCTTGGGTTCCTGGCTAGATCTTGCCTAGAGTCCTAGGTAGGTTCTGCCAATAAAGCGCATGAGCTTGCGGACGGGGGTTAGGGTCTTAGGCACCTTAACCCCAACGAGCTGGGTAAAGCCCTCTTCTGATAGGGTGCCTGCATGATATTGCTCTAGGGCATCCACAACCGTAAGCAGATCCTCCTCTGAAAATTCATACCCATACTGTGCCGCAATCTCCACCACGGTTGTGGCATTCTCACCCTTCAATGCGGCCGCCTCTTCTGCATCTAGCTCTGCCTCATTGCTGATATTGCCATCGCCCGCCCCCAACAGTGTTTCAATTTGCTCCCGAAGCAGCTTGTCTTCGGCGGTTCTTTGCATAAATTTGACAACGGTGACAGTAGCCATGACTTCGCTCCTCCAGTGCTGAATTTTTATTGAACCTTGTGCTTGCTGACTTTGCAGGAGGCGATCGCGTTATTCAACTCGAATAGGGGAACGCCCTCCTGCATTTTTGTCATTCTAGGCTAAGTCGGATTTGCTGCAAGTTCGGGCGAGAACAATTGGGACGAGAACAATTGGGACGAGAGCAATTGGGGTTAAGAGCAATTGGGATACAGACAAATGAGCGCTAGATAGCAGGAGTACATCAATGGCTGGGTACTATACAGATACGATAGTGATTCTGCTCTTCAACACTCAGGAAGGATTTAAGTCAGATTAAACCTGGCTCAAATCTTAAAGATGAAAGCCTTAGAGATTACAATCAATCCAAAGAATCTCAATTAAAGGCGCTTAATCGAGTCCTTGAGACATTGTTTCAGAATCATATTGACATCCTATGGAATCCGTGACGCCCCATTCTAAGCCTCAAAATTCTAAATCTCAACGTCTTCAGGCCCCCAAGCCTGCCTTGGTTTTAGGATTTCCGGTACATCTGCTGCCGGACTATGTGAGCTGGCTCCTAGATCGTCTCGACCATCGCCAGGGAACCCATGTGGTGACGCTGAATGCTGAAATGACGATGCAGGCGAGGCAGGAAAGAAAGCTGGCAACGGTGATTCGTCAGGCTGACTTGGTGATTCCAGATGGGGCTGGCATCGTGCTGTATCTCAAAGCGCGTGGCGAGACTGTTCGTCGATGTCCCGGCATTGAGCTGTCAGAAACGCTCCTTCAGCAAGCGGGAGAGCGCACCGTCTTTTTTTATGGAGGTGCGCCTGGTGTGGCTGAGGATGCAGCTCGCATTCTTCAAGGCCGCTATCCAGGGTTGAATATTGTAGGCACTCAAGATGGCTACGTGAATGAGCAGGATATGCCGCTATTTCTGGAACGCTTGCGATCGCTGAGCCCGCAGCTTATCTACGTGGGGTTGGGGGTGCCCCGCCAGGAGCATTGGATTGCAGCGCATCGCCATATCGTTCCGAATGCGGTTTGGATTGGGGTGGGCGGCAGCTTTGATATTTGGGGAAATCGTAAGGAACGAGCACCCGAATGGCTCCGCAATAACCATCTGGAATGGACGTATCGCCTATATCAAGAGCCTTGGCGCTGGAAAAGAATGCTGGCACTCCCTCGGTTTGCGTGGCAGGCTTTTCTAGAGTTTTTTAGCAGCATTTTTAGATAGGATGGCTCGAAGCGTTACCGGTTAAGGCTTAAATCCGTCAGGTTTCAGAATTTAGAGACAGCAAAAGAGACAGCAAGATTTAGATAGCGCAATCTAACAGCATGACGAATCGAATTCTCTTCCCCGAAACCAACATCGTCGTCCCATCCAGTCGGCCTCCGGTCAAAGAATCGGATCTGCAAGGCTCGGCGGCATCCTATGCCATCCACCTGCGGGATGTATCTAAATCTTACCGAGAGACGGGCTTTAGCCTGCGTAACCTGAATTTTGTGGTGAAGCAGGGTGATTTTTTATTCATCACGGGGCCATCGGGGGCGGGTAAGTCTACCCTTATGAAGCTGGTCTATGGGGCTGAGCGTCCCGATCGCGGTGAGGTACGGGTGGGTGGCCAAAATGTTGCTAACCTCAGCGGCAATCGCCTCTCCATGCTGCGTCGCCGCTTGGGAGTCGTGTTTCAAGACTACAAGCTCATTGCCCGCTGGACGATCGCCGAGAATGTTGCCTTTGTGCTGCGATCGCAGGGGGTGCCCCCAGACGAAATTCAGCGACGCCTCACCCCGACCCTTAAGCTAGTAGGACTCCAAAATAAAGCCGACTGCTTCCCGTCCCAACTCTCCGGTGGCGAACAGCAGCGTGCCAGCATTGCCAGAGCGATCGTGGGTTCACCGCGCCTGTTGCTAGCGGATGAACCGACCGGAAACCTCGACCAAGACAACGCCCTTCAGGTGCTCAGCATCCTTAAAAAGCTCAATAGTCTAGGCATCACAGTAGTCGTCACGACCCATGACCTGCACCTCATTAAAATGGGTCAGGCTCCCGTTGCCAAACTCCAGAACGGACAGCTTAAGCTGATTCCTCCGGCCGACGCTTCAACCTAAGCCCTCAATGCTGACCTTTCACGTCCATCGCCCAAGCCTGATTTTTTAACGGAGGCCGATCTCCTATGCGCATGCCCAGCCTACCCATGCCCTTGCCCTTCAAAGTCACCGTGACTCAAGTCCAGTATCTGCTTCAGGAAACCGTTAAAGGTCTCCAGCGCGGCAGCTGGATGAACTGGGCGGCGGTGAGTACCGTCACGGTACTGCTGTTTTTGCTGGGTCTTAGCCTTCAGACCAACTGGCAAATTAACAGCTTTTTGACTCAGGCTGGCTCGCAACTAGAAATTTCGGTCTATCTAAAGCCCAGTGTTTCTGGGGCGACCCTTCAGCAACAGATTCAGCAATTCCCGGATGTGGCGTCAGTTAGCCTGGTACCGCGCGATCGCGCTTGGCGGGAACTCTTGACCGAACTGGGTACGACCGATTTACAGGGCGCAACGGATGCACTGGGTCAAAACCCGCTCGTGGATGAATTAAAAATTCAGGCGAAGCAGGCTGATCAGGTGCCTAAGATCGCTCAAATGCTGACCAATTTTACTGAAGTAGATCATGTGTCCTATCTCAACGAAGTGATGCAGAACCTAGGTCAGCTTAATCGAGGCATCGGTAAAATGGGCTGGGCCGTGATTGGCCTCCTGACCCTTACTGCCTTAGCAGTCATTAACACCACCATTCGCCTCATCGTGGTTGCCAGACATCAAGAAATTGAGGTAATGCAGCTTGTGGGAGCCACGACCACCTGGATTTATCTACCCTTTTTGCTCCAGGGAATTTTGTTTGGTCTAATTGGTGGAGGGGTTGCCCTAACCTTCATGGCTACTGCTCGGCACTTTATGCAGCAGCTCTTACAGCAACAACCCGTCTTTTTGCAGGTTCTGGCCAAAAGTCTTCAGCTTAGCCCAACGCAACTATGGGTGCTGCCGCTAACGATTTTGGGCTTTGGAAGCTTCATTGGCCTAACGGGCAGCTTTCTTGCGGTGCGCCGCTTTATTCTGCGATAAAGTCTTTGCAAAAATCCTACCAAGCATTTGGTTTCGCGAACCTACTCTGACTGATCAAAACAAGTTAAATTGATTAATATTCAAGGCAGAGAATAATTTTCAAGGCAGAGAATAATTTTGGGTTTGCTTACTCTATTCATGGCAGATATTCTTACTCCTCAAAATGAGTTAAGTAAAAACAAGTAAAAATCATTCATTAAAATTAGCTTGCAGGGTATTTTATGAAAACTTTGCTAGAGATTGAAGAAGCGATTCAACATTTACCAGAAAGCGATATTAGACAACTTTCAGAATGGCTTCAATCGCATTTAGAAAAGGCGTGGGATCATCAACTTGAGATGGATTTTGATTCTGGGAAGCTTGATCATTTAATTGCCCGCGCAGAAGCAGATATATCTGCGAGCAGAGTGAAGTATCTCGATGAAATCCTTGACAACGTCTGATTTCTGGAGCGCTTATGCAGAGTTGACGCCAGAACTACGAGAGAAAGCACGAAAAACTTACCAGCTTTGGCCAAGCAATCCAGTACATCCATCTTTGCACTTTAAAAAAGTCGGGAAGAATCTCTGGTCTGTTCGTATCAGTGGTGGTTATCGAGCTTTAGCCTTGAAAAAGGGTGATGACTATTACTGGTTTTGGATTGGCGCTCATGATGATTATGAAAGTCTTTTGAATTGATGGGTCGTTATCGCTATCTAACCAAAGCTTGCAGCGAAGGGACAAAACACGCTAGTGATGACTTCAAGCCTATCGCAGTGGCCTTAGCCATAAATCAAAAACCAAAAACATAAAAACATCCAGAGCCTAAACCATTGACCCTGGATGTTTTGGGTAGCCTTTGTCTAACTTTAGAAAGACGACTTTCTATTCGTGAACAGCTTGGTTAAGCGCCGCGCCGCTCTAAACCCTTGGCTAAACCTTGGCTTCCTGCACTTCCTGCCACTCGGTATGGAAAACCCCTTCACGATCTACCCGCAAGTAGGTATGGGCACCAAAGAGATCCCGTTGCGCTTGGGTCAGGTTTTGGGGAAGACGATCGCGTCGATAGGTATCAAAATAGTCCAGGGATGCACTGAACGCCGGAACCGGAATTCCAGTCTTCGCCGCTGTAGACACCACCTCGCGCCATGCGGACTGACGATCTAGGATGGACTGCTTAAACTCAGGTGCCAGCAGCAAATTAGGCAGCGCCGGATCATCCGCAAACGCCTTCTTAATTTTGTCCAGGAACCCAGCGCGGATAATACAGCCCCCTTTCCAAATGCGCGAAATTTCGCTCAGGTTGAGGTTAAAGCCAAACTCTTTTGATGCGGCACTCAGCAGCGCCATTCCCTGAGCATAGGAGCAAATTTTAGAGCAGTACAGTGCATCCCGAACCTGATCGACAAAAGTCGAGACATCTCCCTCAAACTTTGCCACAGGCCCCTGGAGCTGCTTAGAAGCCGCCACCCGCTCCGCCTTATAAGAAGAAGCAATGCGGGCATTCACAGCCGCCGTCATAGTGGGAATGGGCACTCCTAGCTCAAGAGCACTCATCACCGTCCAGCGACCTGTTCCTTTCTGCCCCGCCTCATCCAGAATTAGCTCCACCAGTGCCTGATGGGTTTCAGGGTCAACGTAGGAGAAAATTTGGGTCGTAATTTCAATCAAAAACGAATTCAGCTCGTCGGTTTTGTTCCAGGCTGCAAATACATCATGGAGCTGGCGATGATCAAACCCAAGGACACTCTTAAGCAAGTCGTAGGCTTCGGCAATGAGCTGCATATCGCCATACTCAATGCCGTTGTGCACCATTTTGACATAGTGCCCTGCCCCACCTGGCCCAATGTAGGTCACGCAAGGGCCATCATCCACCTGCGCCGCGATCTTCACCAAAATGGGCTCTAGCTCGGTGTAAGCTTCAGCTGTCCCTCCCGGCATCAGGCTAGGGCCATTCAGTGCGCCTTCTTCGCCGCCACTCACGCCCATTCCAATAAAGCGCAGCCCCTCAGCCTCTAGCTCTTGTGTTCTGCGGACGGTATCGCCAAACAGCGAATTCCCTCCGTCAATCAAAATGTCACCCGTCTCTAGGAGTGGCTTGAGCTGTTGAATCACCGCATCTACTGGAGCACCCGCTTTTACCATCACCAGAATGCGTCTCGGACGCGCCAGAGACGCTACAAACGCTTCGGGCGTGTAGGTAGCCTGAATCTGTCGCCCTTTGGCTCGCTCAGCCATAAATTCATCGGTGCGGGAGGATGTCCGGTTATAGACCGAAACCGAAAACCCATTGCGCTCAATATTGAGGGCTAGGTTTTCTCCCATTACTGCCAAACCAATTAGGCCAAAGTCTTGAAGGGTCATACACCTGACTCACTGATTAGGACATGAACTGCAGAATTCACCAAGTGAAAGAATTCACAAGAAACATCGCATAAAACTATAGACCGTGTAGCCTACACCATTGTCTAAACCGCTACCGGAATCTCTGGGCCTTGCTCTCTGGGATGTAACCTTCTGGGCTTTGCTGATAAACAGGGTAGCTTGTTCTTCCCAAGGACAAACGGAAGAACTTCTTAAATCCATTTCTGAGTCTGGTGGGTTCGGCTCTCAGAAAGCTGGGGATCAGCCGTGCTGCTGGAATGTAGGTGCGATCGCCAATCCTGGGTACTGTATTTGGCATATCAAGAATTAATGACTTCCCCTGCAAAATTTATCTAAATCCGTTGAATCTTGCATTGCTTAGGGTTTTACCCAGCTTTCCCACAGGTTTTCCACAGGTGCCGATGGGTTTTCCACAGGTTCATAGATCTTTTCCACAGAACTATCCCCAGATCAAGCGCCTTCAGCGATTTTCTGTGGATAACTCTGGAATTCTGAGCTATCCACAGGATTTTATGTATAAATGTAACAAAAATGATGCTGAACCCCTGAATTTTCGTGATTCGGGCAAGGGCATTGATGAGGAAAGTCTAGCCCCTACCCCATTGACAATCCAGGCTCTAGGTATCGAAAATAGTCCAGCTAGCAGTCGCTCGACGCGGCGCAAGTTTATCCAGATTCTTTCCGGACTGGGTGGACAAGGTTTCTGCGCGGGTGCGTTTTTTGGCCGATTGGACTACTTGCTAGTTGGGCTTCTGGATAAGTGATCCAGCGTACCGCTCAAAATGTGCCATCCCAAAATGTGCCATCCAGAGTCTGCCCCTGACGACTTGCGGCCTCCCCTTCACCTGAGACACAACATCCTCATGATTCCAAATGTCAGCATCTTGGCCGAAATTCCTGAAGAACTCCATGAGACTTTGAAAAGCTATCTAGAATCCCATCCAGATTGGGATCAAGACCGCGTTTTTTCTGCCGCGCTGTCCTTGTTTTTGATGCAGAATGGGGACTGCGATCGCCGAGCGGCAAGGGTTTACCTCGATACTCTGTTTAATCGCGCTGTGCGGTAGAGGGCTGGGGTGAGAGCGGTTAAAGGCTTGGCTTGAGCGGGATCCGCAGATCTAGACCTGAGACTTGGGCATGGGACTTGAGCACGAGACTTAAGCACACAGGATTTGGACACACAGGGCTTGGGCGCGAGGTTTTGAGGGGAAGACTTCGCGCTTTCGAACAGGAGTGTTAAGCTGTGGGCGTTAGGGGTAGAGCCCAAGATAGCGGTCGCTAGGGTTTATGAAGCTGAGTGGCCGCTCCGTTCAGAACTCTGTTCAGCACCTCGGTTGAATGTCTTGGTGGAATGTCTTGTTTGCGAAGATTCTTCAGGGCCTTCGTTCAAGCCTGTTAGTTCAGCGCCCATATTTTTTGCTATGAATGCATTTGACCCTGTGCCGCCGGATTGGACTCAATCGGCTATTCACGCGAGCTTGTTCTGCTGTCCTCGGTGTCAGTCGGGCCCGGTGGATGCAGTACAGGTCTGGCTCAATCGACGATCGCCTGTCTTTACGGAAGATCATCGCCGTAAGTGGCAGGAATTCTACGCCTGTGGCTGCGGTCAGGCTTGGTGGGGCTGGAGTAGCGATCGCCCATCCAGTAAGCTCTCCGAACGAGGTCAGACTCCAGGAGCTGATTCATGAGCGCGTCCCTCACCTGGCAGCCCGTCGGCTCCAACTGGGTCATGCTGCCCCGCCGTCCAGTGGCCATTATCCATTTTTTAGGTGGAGCCTTTGTGGGCGCTGCCCCCCAGTTTTCTTACGGAAGACTCCTGGAGGCGATCGCCGCCCAGGGTTACGCCATTATTGCCACGCCCTTCATTAATACGCTGGATCACAAGGCGATCGCCGTTGCGGTGCTTCAGCAGTTTGAGAATACCCTAGACAAGCTTTGTAGAAGACCCGATTTGAGTGCAGCGTTGAGAGCAGATCTAAATATTTTGCCTATCTACGGCCTGGGTCACAGTATGGGCTGCAAGCTACATTTACTCATTGGCAGCTTATTTGACGTAGAGCGGGCCGGCAATATGCTCATGTCGTTCAATAACTTTGATGCAGACCGAGCTATCCCCTTAGCCGAATGGCTAAACCAGTCTGTCTCGATTCAGTTTACGCCCACGCCCGCCCAAACCTATCGCCTCATCCAGGAGCGATACCCCATTCGGCGTAACCTGCTGATTCGCTTCCGCAATGATGACCTTGACCAAACTCGACAGGTTGGCAGTATCTTAAGCGATCGCTTTGGGTCTCTGGTGACGCTAGAGCGATTGAAAGGAAATCACCTAACCCCCCTAGGGCAAGACCTGCGCTGGCAGTCTCAAGGGACTTTTTCGCCGATAGATGCGCTCGGCCAGTGGGTTAAGCAAGAGCTGTTCCGCGATCTGGCCTTTTTAGAGCAAACCCTTCTGGACTGGCTAGACTCCCTCACCTTTGGGCAACGGTCTTGATGCTCTAGATACCTCAGAAGGCTGGCGCTCTTCAACAGAGTTATCTTTTTTCGATACGTTCGAGCTTCTGCTGTCGCGAAAGCTGTTTAAAGGCATATTCTGATCGGAGGGCTTCTGCTTTGCTTGGAAACGCCCAGCAGGCTAAGAGCTCAATGGGACGGTTTGCCCTCGTATATCTGGCTCCTTTGCCTGCATTGTGCACGGCAATCCGCTGCTCAACATTTTTGCTATATCCGGTGTAAAGTGCCCCGTTTGCACAGCGAGCGACGTAAACGTAATGTGCTTCGGTTGCGTGGGGGTCTATCGGCTGTGGGTTCGGCATTTTGCTGTTGAAACGAAGACTGGCGAAGACTAGGCGTGAAGATTAAGGGCGATCGCACATCAATCAGCACACATCCATCAGTGCAAATCAATCAGAACACTATCACTCACCAGTAAAATTCTCTAGCCATTCTCTAGTGCAGGCCACGTTCCTGGCAGTAGCGTTGGAGGAAACGTAAAACGTTAAGATCACAAGCAGAAGACTATAAGAAAAAGACTACAAACAGAAGACGACAAGAAAAAGATCGCAAGCAGAAAACGACAAGCCAAAGACTACAAACAGAAAACGACAAATAGCGCCATCCGATGCGCCCTTCCTGAGGGTATCCTCACCACCTCCATGACAATCACCTCTCCAACGCCCAACCCTCCTTCTTCCGATCTGCCCCCCAAAGTTCTGCCGCTGGAGGTCACTCGCCCTCCCACCTTCAGCGATCGCCTCACAAGCCTGCTCAATCGACGACCGCTCCCTCCAGAGTCTTTGGTACTGCTGGCGGCCTTCTTTATTGGGGGCGGTACCGGACTGGCGATCGCGGCGTTCCGCTACCTCACCTGGGCAATTCAGGACTTTAGCTTTGAGTTTTTAATGGGGCTATTGTTTCCCCTAGGTGGCTGGACCCTGGCGCTGATTCCAACCTTGGGGGGCTTGCTGGTGGGCGTCCTGCGCTGGCGATCGCCCTTTTTATTTGGACAGGGCTGGAGTGCCTTGCTCAGCGACAGTCGTGACCAGACGATTTCGCCCCTGCGGCCGCTGATGAAATTGGTCAGCGCTGCATTGTCTTTGGGGACGGGAGCCTCTCTAGGAACGGAAGGCCCCAGCGTTGAAATTGGAGCCAATATTGGCGTGCTGCTCGGCCAGGGTTTTCAGGTGGCGAAGGAGCGATATCGGCTTCTGCTGGGGGCAGGAGCGGCAGCGGGGCTGGCGGCGGGGTTTAATGCACCCATTGCGGGGGTCTTTTTTGCCATGGAGGTTGTCCTTGGCCCTACCTCCACGACCCAGGGTGCCAGCCTAATTTTGCTTTCTGCGGTGGTTTCTGGGCTGATTGCCAGGGCTGTATTTGGAGTACAGGCTGAGTTTGATCTGCCCACCTATCAAATGGCCAGCAACTGGGAATGGGTCTGCTACCTGGGGCTAGGCGTGATGGCCAGTGCGGTTTCTTTGGCCTATACCCAAGCTATCCGGTTCTGTCAGCGATCGTTTCAGGGCGATATTCCAGCCTTGGCACGCTTGGGCCAGATTCCGACCCTCTGGAAGCCCGTCATTGGTGGGGCAGGGGTGGGTCTGCTGGCGCTGGGGGTTCCTCAAATTTTGGGGGTAGGCTACAGCACCCTAGATGTCATTCTTAAGGGCGAGGTTTTCCCCCTGGGGATGCTGGTGCTTTTATTGGGTACAAAGCTGATTGCCACAGCGCTTAGCCTGGGCAGCGGACTGGTGGGCGGCATTTTTGCCCCATCGATGTTCTTGGGAGCCTGTCTGGGCGGGATTTACGGCACTGTCCTCAATACGGTTTTGCCGCCAGGGATTGCCGATGGAATTGCGCCACCAGCAGCCTATGCCATGGTGGGAATGGCGGCGGTACTGGGCAGCAGCGCCCGTGCCCCGTTGACTGCCATTCTGCTGCTCTTTGAGCTGACGCGAAACTATCTGATTATCCTGCCGCTAATGGCGGCGGTGGGGGTGAGCGTGTGGATTGTTGAGCGGATGCAGGCTATGCCGGCAGTGCAAGCGCTAGCGCTACCTCAAATGGGGGTCAATTTGCGGAAGGCAGACGATCACGACCTGCTCCAGCAGGTGCAGGTGGCTGCGGTGATGAACCCCACCTACCTTGCGCTCCCCGCAACCCTAACGATCGCAGAGGCGGGGCAGAACATGGTGAAGTCCAAACAATTCACAGCCTTGGTTGTGGACGAGGCGCAACAGCTCATCGGTGTTTTCTCTTTGGCGGACGTGAACCGTCACCTAAAAGCCGCAGAAAATGGAGCCCTAGAAAATAGAGCCTCAGAAGATCGAGATAAATTAAACCCAGATAAATTCAGATCCAATAAACTCAATCCAGAGCAGCTAACCCTCCGCGACATTTGCACCACGGAAGTGCTGTGCGCCTACCCAGATGAGGCGATCGCCCAGGCAATGGATCGGATGTCAGCGCGGGGGCTACACTTGCTTCCGGTGGTGGCGACGGACAACCTGAGGCAGGTTTTAGGGGTGATTGAGCAGCACCAGATCGCCCATGCTGCGGCCTGGGTCAATACGCAATCCCTCCTCGCGCACCATTCTTCCTTAGAGAAGCTGCCAACCCCGTCACGGTCGAACCCATAACAGCCCGTTCTAGGGCGCACCCCAAGATGTATCCGACAAGATGTATCCGACAAGGTGCGACCAACAAGATGTGCCCTACACCACGTCCATCGCTACACTTCAAGGGATTCAGCAGCAGCAACCAGCGGTATGGTCAGCCCCAGCGTCCCCTGAAGGAGGTTCGCAACTGCAGGTAAGTCGCTCACTGCGCCACACAGCAACAGGCGATCGCCCTCATTCAGCTCCACCGCTCCCGACGGAAACCGAATAAATTCACCCTTGCGCCGCAGGGCCTGAATCTGGACGCGGTACTGCTGATTCACATTCACAAGGCTCAAGACCTTTCCCTTCATGGGGCTGCTGTCCGGCACCGTCACCCACTGGCAGGATGCATCCTCTGCGGGTCGGCTTACTTCGCCGCCGGCTAAGTCCTTAAAGGCCGTGATTTCGGCGGGTTGGCCAATTAAAAGCAAGCGATCGCCTGCCAAAAGCTGTGTGGTGGGTTCAGGGTAGTCTAGTTCCTCGCCGGATGCCCGCTGAATGGCGATCAGCGCAACCCCTGTGAGGCGGCGGCAGTCTGTTTCAAAAATACTCATGCCCAGGAGGGGTGAATTGTCTGGCAGCACATACCACTTATTATTGAGAATCTGCGCGGCGCTCCGCACGTCCCGCTGCACCGCCGACGCGGATCGCTCCGTCCGCAGTTCTGTGTAGCGGCCCTCTCGAATAAGCTGGAGCTGAGCCTGGACATTCTGCGGCTCCAGACCCAAGCGGTTTAAGAGATGGGAGGATAGCTCAAGGCTGGCTTCAAACTCTGGCTGCACCACCTCCGTTGCCCCAAGCTGATACAGCAGTTCTAGGTCTTGGTCTTGGGTAGCGCGCGCTACGATGTCTAGGTCTGGCGCAAACTCCAGCGATCGCTTCAGACAAAGCCGCGTACTCATAGCATTGGGTAGGGTAATTGCCATGCCCTGTGCCTGTCCCACCTGCGCCTTTTCCAGCACCTGTACGCTGGCCGCATCCCCATAGACGTAGGCAATATTTTCTGCCCGAAGCTGCTGAATCACGCTTTCTGCCTGCTCAATGACCACCACCGGATAGCTGTAGCTTTGCAAAACCTTGACAATACTGCGCCCCGTCTGGCCATAGCCGCAGACAATAAAATGATTTTGGGTCGGCAAATCTTCGGCGCTCAGCTCAGGCTCCTTGGGCGTACAGAGCAACCACTGCTGGAGCCGAGGGATTTTTTCTGCCCAGGTAAAGACCTTCGGCAAAAGCTTCAGGACAAAGGGCGTCACCACCAGCGTCACCGCCGTAGTGCCCAGCACCAGAAGATAAACCTGCCGCGAAATAAGCCCTAAAGTTTGCCCCTCACTCACCAGCACAAAAGAAAATTCCCCAATTTGCGCCAGCCCCAGCCCCGCAATGAGAG
>JAKRSB010000050.1 GCA_022402525.1 Thermosynechococcaceae cyanobacterium MS004 | reverse complement strand
AGAAGAAGCTTTCTCTGACTGGATTAAAAAACACTCCGCTCCGCTCTCATAAGAATAAGGGACTTCCAAGGAAAAAAGCGCTCCACCATCACCCTGGTCTATACGAAATATCTACAAACCACTTTCCGAGGTCAGGCAACCCTTCTAGTTTTGAATGGGTCAGCCGCTGAATTTGGAGTCTCAAGACGCTAGGGTCTGCTTGTGCTTCTTCCAGCTCGAAGTCGAGTTGTTCGAAGATTGCATCGGTCATGGCAATCTTTTTTTGGGTCTTGTCTTGCCGACTTTACTGGGGAAGAATTCTAGCTCATTGAGTCGTTTGCGAAGGGTTTCGGATGTCGGCAATTCCTCGTCGCTGTATCCCTTTTGGGAATCAGCTCAATCCTGAGTTGGGCTGCACTTAAGCGAGTGTATAGCCGATTGGTCTTGAATTGAGGGTCGGTTTGACTTTGACTATCCACGATGGCTCGAATATCTTCTAAAAGTTGAGGTAAGCGGCTTTCTGTGGGCTTTCTCCCTCTACTGCTAAAGGCATCAATGCAGATGATGCCACTGCTCACTTCCCGTTGGCCTTTGCGGATCACATGGCGGTTCCATCCCAATTCTCGCTCTGCCAAACGTTGTCCCCCTGAACCAAGCTGTTCAATGGTCTTTGCCATGAAGCGACGGCGTTCATGACCTTTTAGGGTTTGTGCCGTTTCTTTTAGAAATGTTTTCAAGCTCTCGGTTAGTTCCAATCTCTCATCACCTGCTGCACTTGGATGACTATGATTTTATACGGTCATACCGGAGCACTTTTTTGTTTGGAAGTCCCTAACTGAGTGAGAATCATCTCTAGCGTGATTCCATGCAAAGGATTATTGGGCTGCTTATTTTCCAAATGTTTTCGCGGTTATCCAAAAGTGCTGTGTATCAAATCTACCGCATGCCGCTCGTTACATCTGGCAAATCATAAATCCTAGCGCTTTTCTCCAGCAACAGTCTCAGCAAAACCGAAGCAGTGTGCCGGAGTCTCTGTCATTTCTGGAAAAGCGGATGATGGGCGATCGCTCCCCTTCCCCCGCCGTCGCCCGTACGAGTGAGCGCGAGACTGCACTAGGGCTAGTCCGCTGCTGCCCCCGCGCCATAACCCTGCACAAAGCGAAGTCATTCCGGTTAGTCTGCCGCTGCTGCTGTCGTCGTGCTGCTGGGAAAGTTTGGAGATCGATCGCGCGGATTTGCAAGGACTAGGATCGAAGTCCTCACATAAATGCAGCCCCACGGTGCCGATTTAGAGTAGTCGTAGTGCGGGGCGTTCTTGCGCAAGGCGATCGATCACCCCGCCCCCGCATTACCCCCGTGATCGCCCTGGTCGCAGCGGGGTTCGCCATTCAATCGCGTCAATTCCGGTCTGATTTAGAGAGCGCGATCGCCATCGGCCTTAAAAGAGCGAAACAAGGCGAGTCGAACTCAACGAGATGGTGTAGAGTATGGGCACCCTAGAGCAAGGCAAACCCAGTAAAAATCAGTGAACGACCGTCAATTCATCGAATATTTACAGCAAGAGCTAGGGATCAGCGAAACAGAGATCGCCCTAGCGAATCGAGAACAGCAGCCAAGCGTGACCGAGCTGCCGATTGTGCTGTGGAATTATGGCCTGATAGACCTAGAGAAAGTGGGGCAGATTTTTGACTGGATAGAGAAAGCTGCCGGATAGGCGGAAGACTTAGGGTTAGAGCGTGAGATAAAGCTAGCTGAATCCCAGCATCAGTATTGCCCTCACCGAGCTGCCTTTGTATAAAGGCGATCGCTCAGTGAGTCCTTTCTCTATGGTAGAGTCCCTGCCTATAGCTGTAAGAGTGTTTACAACGATTCTGCTGAGGGGATAGAGAATGCCTTGACTTGGGATGATGTAGAAAGAATTCCAATAACCCATAGCGCGAGGTCAGCATGACAGAAGAAGCAAAGCCAATCGCCATTGTAGCCAGCGAAGCACCTGTACGAAGCCAGATCTCCCACTACCCAGAACCGTTTGCATCGAAGATGGCAGGACGAGAAAAGCGCCCTCTAGGGGAAATGTTCGGTCTTAGCAACATTGGTGTTAATCTGACGCGGCTTGCCCCCAAGGGAATATCATCACTGCGTCATAGCCATACAAAGCAAGATGAGTTCATCTATATATTGCAAGGAAGTCCCACACTACACACAGAAGATGGTCAGACCGAGCTATCACCTGGGATGTGTGCAGGATTCAAGGCAGGAACAGGGAATGGTCATCGCCTGGTGAATGAAACCTCTGAAGATGTTGTATACCTTGAAGTCGGCGACAGAACCCCAGGAGATATAGGAAACTATCCAGATGATGATCTCAAAGCAGAGCTAGTAGAGGGGAAATGGCGTTTTTTCCATAAAGATGGGCGTCCTTATTAAAAATTGCAGCGACCCCTTACTGACTTGCCGTCTTTGATTGTGCATCAAAGAATAGTGGGGTAAATCGCAATATCATGCCAACTCCAGGCG
>JAKRSB010000049.1 GCA_022402525.1 Thermosynechococcaceae cyanobacterium MS004 | reverse complement strand
AACCCTGATGACGCGATCGCCCATTCTCGCCTCAGTCATTCTACTGGAGGATAGCTTTGCTAGCGGAGGCGATCGCTTTACTGGAGCCAATGCCCTGAAACTAAAGCTAATCCAGAGTTAGCGGTGAGAGATTGACTATCTGAGCCACGCTAAGGTTCATAGACAGGCATCAGCGTTACGTTCAGGTCTTGTCGCCATTCTGCAAGGGGTTTTGACCATCCTAATTCCCATTTTTGTGCCAGAAAGGGGTGCGCTTTAGCTCCAACCCGATAACCGACGGCAATCCGATCCAGTAAATAGTCCAAACGCTCTGGCGACTTAAAAAGCGTCCGAATCAGCCCTCCCGTAATTAGCAGAGCTGACATCATGCTTCGAGTTTGAGCGAGTTCAAAGGATTTCAAGCCGATTTCAGATTCTTCGTCGATATCGAACCCTGCGACAATATGCCAAAGGTCATGGGTTTGTCGCCTGCGCAGAAAAAGATAGCTGGTGTCATCCTCGACAGCCAAGGGTCGGAAGAAATTGGCGTCAAAGCCGTGAGAAGTGATGTAGGTTGCGTAAGTATGTCCTAGAGAGCCAACGGGCTGTTGCAGGAGCGCTTCAATATCAGGCGGTGGGGCAAGATATCGTTCAGCCACAATTTCCGGAATTCCAGGCTGTTCCATTAAGTATTGAATCGATAAGGTCGTGGCTTTCTGATGACGTAAGCCGTCTTCAATGTCGTAGACGGATAAAGTGTTTGAGGGATTTGCAAAGAGTGAGAGGGTACCTCTTAATGTACTGAGGCTGTCTGCAAACATTTGGTGTATTTTTTGAACTCGCATGTTGTTCCCCTCTATCTCAATGAGCGATTACGAGTCTTTATCCTAAGGGATGGCTTATAGGGCGGAGATGGTGTTGCAAAAACTGAAGAGCCGACAAAACTGTTCGATTGGCGGTTAAAACCGCAGCGACAAGAACGAAATCCGCCTTCGCGGATTGCTGAAATCCTTGATGCATTTAGTCTGCGTAGGCAGACTTTGTGCTTGTAGGCGCGCTGGCGTAGCCTGTCCGCAGGGCTTATTCATTCGCTGGCTCCAGCTATTTATTCTTACTTAAAAACCAGCGCAACATTGAACATGAGCAAACATCTGACGAAAGGAGGATACAGATCACTGCTTACCCTCGATGAGATCACTGCAAAGTACGCAGCTTCAGCAGACCATATCTATATCGAGCGCAATTGATATCGGGGCAAAATTCATGAACGGTAAATCATTCTCTTGCTCTAGCCATCAACATTCTGACCCAGCTAATCTTTACAGCGCAGCTTATGTGAATCAGATATTTACCATTTTCGTGGTTGGAATTTCTGTTTTTTTGGGAGTAGCTTGGATGCTTGAAATTGCAACGACTTCAGCCCCTAAACCAGCCTCTCTCAGCTCATCTATTCAACTCTAGCCATTAAAAATACAGGGTTCAGCATCAATCTTTTAGGTTGTACGGTTCACTCCCACAGGCGTGGGGAAAGCACCTTTGAGACGCGGAAATCGTTCGAGGCATTCCGGTTCACCCCCACAGGCGTGGGGAAAGCACTTCTAAATTAAACGATTTTGCTAGGTTTTGACTAACAGTAGCCCCTCTATGTCTACCAGCGATCGCGACGGATTTCCGAGCATCTGGGCTTTGAAGCCCTGCTCATTATTGGCAGAATAGATCATCACAGCAGAACCCTTGCCGAGTTTTTTCTCAACCATCTGCCATAACTCCTGACGCACTAGCGCCGAAACCCGACCCGTAAAGACTCCTGCCTGCACCTCAAAGAGCCAACGACTTAACTCACCTCTGAGGGCAGGCCGCGCATTTTCCAAAATGAAAACCACCATCTCTAGTCCTCCTCAGACCAATTTTTGCCTGCTAGGGCCACCCCGACCCGTCGCATAAAACCGCAAAACGTCTTGCCCCACCCAATGCACTTCACAGGCATTATCTGCCAAGGTTTTGATGGCAGCATGGGTAATGGAAGTACCAGGGCCAAGCAGCAGCGTGGCAATACTGGCACAGGGAACCAGAAATTTGTCTTTTTCTTTAAAGATGGCGATCACCCGGTCGTCTTGCTCAATCCGGCAATGCTCAAAATATAAAAAGCTAATATTGTCTCGTGCTTTAGGCAGGGTGCGTAGATTAGCCATAATAAAATGGGATTCCAAAAAAATGGCGATGTAAGCTGGAGCTATAGCGCTAATGATTCAGGACGAGTTGAGAATGCGATCGCTCCAGAACGACACAATCGCGATCCGTCCAGACGATAACGGTACTTTTGTGGCTCAGGTTCCGGCTATTCCAGGCTGTCATGCCTGGGGTGAAACGTCAGAAGAAGCACAAAAGGAACTCGTTTATGTGTTTGAGATGATCCGAGAAGAGGAAGATTCTGGAGGAGTTAAGTCATGAGTAACACCTATCTTGTAGACTTCAGTGCTTGGATTGATGAAACAGCTCAATTGCTGCGTGATCGCCGTTGGCAAGAGATTGACGTAACTCATCTAGTTGAGGAAATTCAGGATTTGGGCAAAAGTGAAAAACGAGCCATTTCCAGTCAGCTGACTCGGCTTTTGCTACACCTGCTCAAGTGGCAATTTCAACCCCAGCGTCGCTCTGACAGTTGGCTCGATTCCATTACAGACGCGCGAACTCAAATTGCATTGGCGATCGAAGATAGTCCCAGCCTTGGCAACTATCCGGCTCAGCAGCTACAGGAAAGCTACAGCCGCGCTTGCCGTCAGGCCGCAAAGCAGACTGGGATGGATCTTTCAACATTTCCCCCAGCGTGTCCTTATACTCTGGAACTTGTTTTGAGTGAAGATTGGTTGCCCATGTAACCTCAAACCAGTCTGGCGATCGAGATCAACCCACACCCATAGGAACGCCCGCGTCCAATCCCTTGGCGAATGGCTTCAACCAATAATGCCGGATCTTCGACTTGCAGAATGCCCTGATACAGCACGGCAAAGATCTTGATCGGTGGGTTGCCTTTGGCCTTTGTTTCGTTGCGTGGGATTTATTCGTTAAAACAATTGCCATATAAGAAATATAGGCGTTATGCAACCAGAGTCCTGTGCTCCTTATCCGGGAGGTGTCTCATAGATTTATCCCATGTTGCGGAACCAGTGCCGAAGTTTTAGCGAACACAAGTCGAGCCCAGATCTGATTGCATTGTCTGCCAATTTGACGCAATATGCTAGAAATAGCATAATTGGCACTATGACTTCTTCATTAAAACCTATTGAGTGGATCGGCAGTTCTCTGTCCGATCTGCGGAAATTTCCTGAAGAGGTTCAGAAGTCTATGGGTTTTGCTTTGTACCTTGCTCAGTTAGGCCAAAAACACCAAGATGCTAAACCCTTCCAAGGATTTAAAGGATCTCGCGTTCTTGAAGTCGTGGATGATTTTGATGGAGATACTTATCGAGCTGTCTATACGGTGAGATTTGAAGGCACGGTATACGTCCTTCATGCTTTCCAGAAGAAGTCAAAGCAGGGCATAGCCACGCCAAAGCAAGATACAGAACTCATTGAAGCTCGACTTAAACGAGCTAGAGAACATTACGAATCAAATTTCAAGCAAAAAACCTAGGATTAATAAAATGTCTGAGGAAATTCAGGTTCACCCCAGCAGTGGTAACGTATTTGCAGACTTGGGGCTGCCCAATCCTGACGAGCTGTTAGTTAAAGCACAGCTTGCCTATCAAATCAGCGAGCTAATTTCAGCCCGTCAACTGACCCAATCTGAGGCCGCAGAGCTTTTAGGAATCGATCAGCCAAAGGTGTCAGCATTGATTCGCGGCAAGCTATCTGGCTTCTCTACAGAGCGTCTTTTTCGTTTTCTGAATGCCTTAGGCAGTAATGTGGAGATTCGCATTGTTGCGAACTCAAAGCCCAATGTTCAAGCACAAACCCACGTTGTCACTTTATAAATGGAGACCAGAATCGTTATTCAATTATTTGAAAATAAGAATAGTTTAGTAAAGTAAGTTGAGGGAGCAAACGCTTTGAATCTGGAGAAACTTATTTAATGGCCCAATTTAAAGCCAGGGGCATTTCATTCTAAATTTAGGCAACGAGTTTAGCTAGTTTCAGCTATCAAAGACTCAATTCTCTGAAGCCTGAAACAACGATTTCTCATAAATGCATAAAATATCGAAATCTAGAATGAAACAGCCCTGTCTTTTTCCATGTCTTATATAAATTCATGAACTCAAAATTCACGCAAACACTTTTAAAGTGGACTTTTCTTGAATTGTTATATGCGATCGCCTTTGTAGAAGTTGTTTTAAAATTGAGTTTTCTACAGTCTGCCATAAGGTAAGGCTAAACTGTCGTTAATGTCTCGGCAGTCTCAACTAGACAATTGGAATCGTGCTTTTGTAGAGGTGCTAAAAACTCCGATTCAATCTGTTTTAGATCTTGAATCACAGATTCTGCGGACTCCGCCAGTGCAGTCTTTCCACGTTCAGGATCAGCATCTAGCCATTACTATCTATGGCCTATCCAGCGCCTTACCGCTCCATGCAGTGCTAAAGTCTGCACCTGAGCCATAAGTCCAGGCATCCATGCGCCGCCGCCAACGATCGCGCTGGGTTTGGGGTAGGCGATCGCTCCAAACTTGCAGAATAGGTTGCGTTTGACTGAGGGCGCTGTAAGCACCCAAAGCTGCAAAATGTCCCATCCAGTCGAGGAGAGCAAGGGGGCCAACCTGCTGCAAGATTTTAGGAATTAGACCAGGCGATCTCAGGGAAACCTGAAGCAAGGTTTGGTAAAGCGGGCTAAACTGTACCACATCCTGCAAGAATGGCCGCAAAACAGGGTCGCCTAAGTCCTGCATGGCACCAAAGACCGTGGACAATAGCAGATTAATTTGATTGGGGTCGAGGGATTGATGGGCGCGGACGCTCATCGCTCTCTGAAATAGCCAGGTCACGGAAAGATTCGGCTGATAGGGCTGAAGGAGGGCTAGGTCAGCTTGGGAAAGCGAATCGGCCTTGAGGGCATCCTGTACTCCCACCTGGAGGCGGTGTAAATGGCGCAGCATCGCACCAAAGCCACCAAAGCTGAGGGGCGACTGACTGCCGCTGCTGTCCCCTACGGCTAGGGTTCTCGCCCAGGGCAGCACGAGGGGACTGTGGCGATAGCTCGGAAATAGCCCAAACATCGCGCGCTGTGCCTGAATGGCGCTGAAGTCCACGCCTTGATAGGCCGGAAGCTGCTGCCGATACTGCTCAAACAAGTCTTCTAAAGAGGGCTGGGCGGGGCTAAGGTCGGCGTAAGTAAAAAGGTAGGTCGTGCGGCCATCCTTCGCGGGGAATGCCTCCCAAAAACATTGATTGCGCTGCTCATGACTGCTCCCGTGACCGCTTCCGTGAGCAACTTGTTCAATGGGGCTGAGGGACACCATGAGGTCGCCAGTCGTTCCGGCGGGGATGCCTTGAGCGCAGGTTCCCACCACCAAACAGACGGCTTCGGGCTGCTGACCGCTCCGCGCCTGGGCAACCAACGGAGAGCCATGCCCCATCGCGTCAATCATGAGTCGGGTGGTTAGGGCAGGCTGCTGCTGACCTGTCCACAGACAGGCACCGTCTGGGTGAATCACGACTCGTTCAAAGGGGTGATGCTCAAGAAGCTGTCCCCCCAGCGCCAAAAACCGCTGCTTCAGGCAGTCCAGCAGGTACACCGGAGAAACGCCCACGTTCAGCACGTCTTTGACCCAAAATTCAGCGCCTCCCGCAAAGGCAATCCGGTTGGGGTTAAATTCACTGGCGATCGCCGTTTCTAGCTGATCGGGGGTGAGCAGATCAAGCTCCACCAAAACCTGAAGTTCGTGGCGTGAGGTATTCCATTCCTGCTGCCGCCCCCGCAGTTCGCCGCGCTCAAGGAGCGCAACCCGCCAGCCCTGTTTTGCCAAGGCCGCACCCAGCAGAATGCCTAGGGTTCCACCACAAATCACCACATCCCAATCAGGCGTACCCAGGGACTCCAGAGAAGTGGTGACGACGGGATTTGGGGAGGGGAGAGACTGCGATCGCCAAGCTTTCCAGCGCTGATCTGCTGCCCTCAATTGCGGAAGCGGATGACCTGGAATGCTGCTCAGCCAGTCGGTTAGCGTTTGCATACTTCAGGGATAAGCATTGGAATAGGAAGATCAAGCTGCATCATCGGATTCTGCCAGAAATAAATCAGGCACAAAGCAACCGTGCAGCCCGTAGGGAATGTGATGCTGCAAATGGAGACGGGCGATCGGGCCAGCCTCTAGGTTCTGGGCGTTTAGGATTACGATATCGGTGCGGTGGTGGGCTGAGTCGTAAACGGGGCAAAGAATCCAGCCGTCATCTTCGGCCACTGCATCCGGCTTTGCCACAAATAGGGGTTCCCCCACAAAGCCCTTGGGCGCTGCGCTCCACATCGATTGGGTTTGCTCCTGAAGATCTAGCTTGAGTAGCCCCTGTAAGGGAGCATTCCCAGAAGCGATCGCGGCAGTTGCCAGCACCACAAACCGATAGGGACGGCCAGAGTGCTGTGGGTTAAGGGCCGGAAATTCACAGCAGCGGGTGGTGATGACATCATGGCGCACCGTTTTAGCGGCCAGATCGAGGTGAAAGCGCCAAAGCTGACCTTCTGGCAAACTGCTAAAGTCGATTTCACGAAACTCGGTGTCAGGGTCAACGATGGGGAAATTAGCATAGCAGATCGAGTCGATCACCAGTTCCTGACCTGCTTCATAGGCGTTAGCGTGATGGAACACAAAGCAAGATTCTGTTTCAAGCATCTGCACTTCGCCCTCCCCACGGGGCAAGATCCAAACTTTGGTAGGCTGGTCTGCTCTGAAATCAAGACATTGACCCGCACCGCGCAGCCCCAGAACGAAGGGCAATGGGTTAAGGGTGACGGGGTTTTGGAAAAAGATGTAGTAGTTCGGGGTAATCACAAAGTCATGGATAAAGGCAAAGCCCGGAATGGTGAAGGACTTTTGCTGAAGCAGCTCGTTTTGAGGGTTCAGCTCGTACACCACGACCTGCGTAGACAGCGCCGACTTTACCGAAAAATTAATCAGACGCGGGGCTTCATCCGGTGCGCCAGGATCGATGCGCGGGTGGGCAGACCAAGCATCTTGGGCTTTGAGAATATCGTCGAGGGTACTAGGGCCAAGGGTTTCGAGGGTGTGGGGCTCTAGCTCATGGGGTAAACCTGCTTCCCACAGCGCCGTGAGGCGGTTGCCCCAGTACAGAACGCTGGTATTTGCAATGTTCTTCAGCTTCAGGTCAAAAATATTGGCCAGCCAGCCCCCTGGTTTTTGGGTACCAAATACGCCGCGATACAGGATTTTACCAGCGGCCGTCTCCGCCAAGTAGCCCTCTGTCCGCACATAGCGGTTCCGAAACCAGGCTTTGCCGTCTCGAAACGACACAGCACTAATCATGCCGTCGCCGTCAAAGGGATGATGGAGACGATCGCCATTCACCTCCAGCCGACCTGGGCCATTCCGAAACAGCGTTCCGGTTAGCCCAGCCGGAATTTCACCTTCAACCTCAGTGATGGGATAGCTATATTCCTGGTTGAGCGATTCATAGCCGCGCTGCCATTCGGCGATCGTGTAGGTTGAAGAACGCTCCAGCGCATTCTGAGAAGAAGGGGTTTGTACCGAGGTCATAGAGAACGCTCTACTTAAAAATATAGAAATAGATTGAGGGAGAAATGGCTTGAGGAAGCAATAGATTGAGCGAGAAATAGACCGTTGACGCCGCTTTTAAGTCCTGAACAGGCTTAGCCTGAGTCGATAAACCGAGCTAGTTAAATCCAAAAAAATTAAACCCAGAAAAACCAAACCCAGGCAGGCCCATCAATCCACCAGTTCCGCCACAGCCAGCTCTGGAGTAAGAACCGCTTCGGGTGCATCCACAAAGACGGGAGACTCTTCCAGCGCAGCAGTAGACTCAGGCACCCAATTCAGCAGCGGCAGCGGCAGCAGCGTCGTCAAATTCGTGACCGTCACCAAAAGCCACAGCCATTCAAAATTGGTTTCCGTTACCCCCAGCCAGTGGGTCAGCAACGCACCAGATTCGTGAGACAGCAACCCCGCCAAATTGCTCACCGACATCAAAATGGCAAACATCGTTGCCTCAATGCCAGCAGGACAAAGCTGAGCAGCCAGCACCAAGACCGGCATAAACGCAATCTGACCCATCACAGTCTGAACCAGACTGTCCCCCAAGCTAAACCACTGGTCATCAATACCCAGACTGCGGTTGGCGTGGGTCACTAAAATCAGCGTCGTCATGCCCAGCACCATTGAAATAAGAGTGCTCCAGAGAAAAATGCTGCGCAGCGGAATCGTTTTGAGAAACCGCTGAAACACCCACACGCCCAAAAGGGTGGCAATGCTGGTCACTAGCCGGACGCGACCTAAAAATTCAGGCTGGAACCCTAGCTCGTTGGTACTAAAGAAGAAAAAGGCAGAATCTGAGCTAGGGGTTGCCTGCCACAAAAAGACAAAGAAGACGGGCAGCCAAATTTGCTTTTGGGTCAGCGCTGCCTTAATTTTCTGAAGATGCATCTTGGCAGCACTCAGATCCGCAGGCATTTCAACCTTGCTGTCGTTTAGCAGTACAGCCGCAATGGACACCAGCAAGGGAAAGCTGGCGGTAATCAAGAAAATGGTGCGCAGGTCTAAATGCTCTAGCAAAAATCCGCTTAGATAGGCCGTAATTAAGCCACCCAAGGCAGTGGTTGCCCAGCAGAGGGACTGAAGCGCCCCAGCATCAGCCTGGTTCTCCGCACGGATGCGCTCCACCACAATGGAGTCCACAATCACATCACTCACGGCGATCGCCAAGGAGCTGAGGGTAATCACCAGGGTTGCCGCACCCGCAGAATGCACAAAGGAGCCAAGGCTAAACCAGGCCGCGCTGCCCAAAACGCTGGACAGCAGCAGATAAGACCGACGGCGATAGCCAAACAGCGGCAGACTATCAGACAAAAACCCGAACAGGGGCTTAATGACCCAGGGCAGCGCTACCACGCCCATCAAGGCCGCCACCTCCGCTGGGGTTAGTCCTAATTCATCCTTTAAGAAAAAACTCACGGCTAACCGGGCTAGGCCCAAGATGCCCTGCACAAAGTACACCAGCAAAATTGCAAAGAGCTGCCAGCTAGGTTCTTGCCCAAACAGCAGCGTACTTTTGAACTTGCTGCGGAACCAGCGGCTGAGCGGACTGCTGGCGCTACGCTCTAGCGGGTCTGGAACTTTGGCTGGATTCTTGAGTGGGTTAGACAAGATCATTGAGTATTTTTACAAAATATCAACATTCTTATCATACCCCGGTCTTTAAGAGGGGGATTCCCCAAGCGGGATACAGCACGGGGGAGATTTTGAATCGTTCTTCCGTTCAGGAGTGCTCACTAGAGCAATAGCCATTGAGACACAATTCCATTAAGGCGCAATTCTATTGAGACGCAATCCCCTTGAGACGCAATTCATTAGGGAAGCCATTGGGGTTTTGTACCCACGGCTAACACCTTGGCCGCAGATCCAGGCTTGGAGGGCAGCGCTAGACTCCAGATATTGCTGGCGGGCAGACCTGGCTGGGCGGCAGCGTCTGTATCTAGGGTCTTGTCTAACAGCAGTCTAGACTCATCGGGGGCAAGGCTCAGGGTGATATTTTGCTGGATGGGGAGGGTCAGGAGTTCCATGACCTGTCGGGTTTTGAGGTCAATCCTGGCGATATAGGGCTGCTCTTGGTAGTCCTTACCAGGCAGGAGGCGCGTGAGCAGACAGTACAGGGCATCTCGCTGGGCGGTGAAGACGGCGCTGACAATAGACCCTTTGGTGCGCAGCAGCTCTTGCTGGATCCCCTGGTTGGTGACGAGGTAAAGGGCACGGGTGAAGTCATTGTTAAACTTCAGCATGGCGGCGGCGGAGCCATCTTTGGCAAAGCTCAGCACCATGCCAAACTTGGGCAAGAAGTCGAGCGGTTTATCGGTGCTGTTATCGTTCAGCGCCACGAGCGCCAGCCCTTGCCCCTGCGCCAGCACGAGGGTTTGGCTATCCGGCGCAATCAGAAAGTCGCCACCCCCCTGAGTTTTGAGCGGCTCTGGTTTCTCGTCTTTGTAAATTTGCCATAGGTTGGCGGCTCCCATGTTTTGACGGGGGGCAAGCTGCACCACAATGCGATCGCCATCGGCAGAGAGGTCAAATTTCAAAATCTGGTAGTCCTGGTTGTCCAGTACTAGGCTAATTTCCCCTGGTTTTGTATTGGGTGCAGTCCCCGTGGTGACTCGGTAAAGCTTGACGCTCAGCCCGCCTGAAGCATCCGGCGTGCGCTCAGTGGCGGTAAACAGGATGTGATCGCCCTTGGGATAGGGCTTAAAGTTAATGACGGACAGGTTTTCTGGGGTGAGGACTGTCCTTTCATCTTGGGTCACGTTATTGAGAATCAGCCGACCCGCCTCTTGTCCATTCACGCCCAAGTAGGCAAACGCTAGTTCCCGACTTTTAAACGTGGCGGAGAACGGCTCAACTGTCCCCCCATAGGCACCTAGCGCCCGGTCAAGGGAGATCTGAAAGGATTGGCCGTAGGGCACGGGCTGGGTCAAGGTATAGGCCAGGCGGCGTCCAGACCAACTGGTCTTACCCGGCAGGTTAGGCGCAATGCGCAGCCCTTGAACCACGCTTTCCCAATTCATGGGGCGATTGAAGGTCAGGATGAAGGCCCTATCTTCAGACCCAATGGGTTCTGCCGCCCAACTAAATTCGCGCACCTTAGGCAACGTGCGATCGCCCCACAAAATCAGCAGCCCCACCACAAGACTGAGGATCAAAATCAGCCCCAGCGCGATGCGATCTAGGGGATAAACGTCTGACTTTAGAACCTTGATTTTAAAAGATTTCAATAAATCAGCCATGCAGCGCTCTGCTCTTGTAGGTGTTGTGCATAAGGGTTGTCAAGGAAAGCGCTATCAACGCAAACGCTATCAGTAGGTATTTTCAATTCGCTTGAAGTCTTGCTCAATTTCTGTCCACAGGGATTTATTATGCGGATCGGTTTTGAGCGCTTTTTTAAGATACGCCCTAGCCTGATTCAGTTTCCGATCTTCGATGAGCTGTCTTCCCCAGCGCTGATAAATCAGCGCCTGCCACTGCCGAATCTCTAGATCGTTCGGGAGTCTGGCCTGGAGTGCCTCAACCGTGGCGATCGCCCTAGGCAAACTGCGCCGCTTGATCAGATCCGAAAGCTGTTGATAGGTCTCAAATTTAAGCTTCTGCTCAGCAAAAGATAGGTTTCCTGAATCCGGAGGGCTGGGGGCAGAGGAAGATGGCGCGGGTGAGGGTGGCGCGGGTGCAGGTGGCGCGGATGAAGGCGGTGTAGGAGAAGAAGCTGCAGGAGCGGGCGTCTGAATGGGCATCTGGATGGGCGTCTGGATAGGCGTCTGAGTAGACGGCGGGGCCACTGTCTCGGCTTTTGGGGAAGGTGCAGGCTTTTGAACCGAAACCTTAACGGCTGGAGAAGGGGCTGAGGTCGGATGGGAGCGCACTGCTGAAGGGGCAGGTATAGCCCTTTCTGGGCGAGATGCAGCAATTTTGACAAGGATCTTGTAGGCTTCTGTGACGCGAATAAACTGCTCTTGTGCCCGGTCATCTGCATTGACATCTGGATGGAGCTGTCTCGCAAGACGGCGATAGGCCGCTTTTACCTCGGCAGGGTTGGCCGTGGAGGTTAATTCTAGAAGCCGATAGCACTCGATAATATCCATCTAGCCTAAGTCGCTGTCTGCGACCGAAAAAGAACCGCTAGGGCAACCTAGGGAATCGTAAATGACGCACGAAGCTGGATTTCTGCCCTACCTCTGGATTTCTGCCCTACCTTAAGATAGGCAACAACTTACCCATTCTGGACTCTGAGATCTACAGATTTTTGCAATCTATCAATTTTTCATGAGTTTCTTCAGAATTTCTGCTCAGGGTTTCTGCTCAGGATTTCTGCTCAAAAGCTCTCATTAATCTCACAGCTCCATTTTGTGCTTCATGCTCATTTGTACTTCATACTCATTTGTGATTCATGCTCAGACCCTGGGCTTATTATGCACTAGGCTTATGGATTGACCTGAGGCCTTTGCCGCTGCAAACGCAACGGTAAACTGGCTACCCTGGCCAACTTCGCTGGTGACGCTGATCTGTCCGCCATGATTTTGGGCGATCGCCTGGGCAATAGCCAACCCCAGCCCAGAACCATTTTCGGAATAGGTGCGGGACTGAGTTGCACGCCAGAAGCGATCAAACACTTTAGGAATCTGGCTCGATTCAATGCCAATCCCCGTATCTTGAACCGTCACAATAACCTGCTTTTGGGTGCGCTCTGTCAGAATCTGGATGCTGCCAGCGGACGGCGTATACTGTAGCGCATTGACCAGCAAATTCGTAAAAAGTCGCTGAAGCTGAGCGCGATCGCCAAACAAAATCAGGTCTTCTTCAAGCTGACCGCTCAAGCGAATCTCCTTGGCCTGCGCCTGGGGTTCGTAAAGCTGAATCAGGTTACTCAGCAACTCAGACAAATTCACCGACTCACGATTGTGCTGGGGCAGCCGATCTGTCCGCGCTAAAAACAATAGATCTTCCGTAAGCTGGGTCATCTGCTGCGTCGCGCTGGCGATCGCGGTTAGTTTCTCGGCATCTCCAGGCCGCATCCCTTCTGGGTACTTCAGCGCCACCTGCGCATTGCTCTTAATCGCCATCAACGGACTGCGCAGCTCATGGGACGCATCCGCTGTAAACTGCCGCAGCCGCTCAAAGCTCTCTTCAATGGGCTTCATGGACTGGCGCGTGAGCCAAATGCCCCCCGCACTGCTACACACCACGGCGATCGCAATCCCAGTCCCCAGCCCCCAGTCCAGTCGATTCAAAGACGCATCGATGACCTCTAAAGACTGACTAGAGCGGACAAAGCCCGTCACCAGACCCGTCCTTTTGTTCACAATTGAGAGCGTCACCGCCAGCACATTCTGCCCCGATCTTCCCATCCGAGCCTGCACCTGAATCGGCTGATTAAAGTCAATGGGCATCGAAACCGTTTCCTGTCCCGACTGGCCAATGAGTTGCCCCCGCGCATTAAACCACTGCAAAGCCTGATTGCGCGCCGTAAGCCTGCTAGCAGCAAACGCCTCTCCCAAGGTAATTTGGCCTCCGGTGAAGTCAGCCGTCGTAGCCGCAGCCCTCGCCAGCAGCATCAGCTCATCCGTTTGCTTCTGCACCAAACTGCGGGCAAATACCACCCGCACTGCAAGGGCAAAAATCAAGAGAATGGCCGCGAGTACGGCTAGATAGGACAGCAGCAGTCGGTAGCGTAAGGTTTCAAAAATAGAAATCCGCTTCACCCTAGAGATGGCGGAGACGATAGCCGATGCCATAGACAGTCTCAATAAGTTCTTGGGTTTCTCCGGCCTCTTTAAGCTTACGCCGCAGGTTAGTGAGGTGGGTTTTGACCGTCTGCTCACTAGAGACTTGGTCTAACTCCCACAATTTATCCAAAATCATCGTGCGCGTCATGACCTGGGTGGGATTTCTCAAAAACAGCTCAAGAATCATGTACTCCTTGGGCGTGAGGTCTAGTGCTTGGCTGTCGTAGGTCACGATGCGCCTTCCAGGGTCGAGCTGAAGGCGTCCATAGGTGAGCAGCGCAGCCTGCACTTCTGGTGTACGACGAGCCAGTGCCCGAATCCGCGCGGCCAGCTCCTCTAACTCAAAGGGCTTGACCAAATAATCATCAGCTCCGGCATCTAGCCCAATCACCTTGTCTGCCGTCGTATCTCGCGCGGTGAGCATCAGAATTAAGGACTTAGACCCCGCAGAGCGCAGGCGTTTACAGAGGCTGATGCCATCCAGCTTAGGCAACATGAGGTCTAGCAAAATGAGGTCGTAAAAAACGGCTTGGGCATAGTCCCAGCCCGCCAGCCCATCGCTGGCAATATCGACAACGTGGTTTTGATGGCGCAAGTCTTCCGCTAGGGGCTTCGCAATGCGATCGTCATCCTCAACAAGCAGGATCCTCATGACAAAACCCTCATGACAGAACTCTCATAGCCAACCATGCACCAGAAACCTCAGCTCCTCTCCACAAACTGCTCGAGCTTTTGAGATCAGGGGAGTGCTGCAATACTCACCAATCCACCAGCAACACCCTCAATTTTTAGCTCATAGCCTTCCAGCAACCCCATCCCAACCAATGGTTCTGTCTCTGACTCATTGATTTCAACAGACTTTAGCTGACCGTCCCAAATTACTAAAGCCTCATAAACATTAAATATACAAAGACTTCCATCCCCTAAAACACCTTCTTGCTGCATATACCAAGTCAACGCCAGCGCTTCGATGACAGTAGACGGTAAGGTCAGAAATCCTGTATATCCAGTGTCAATAACGGCTTTAATTCCCTGCCTCTTCTGATTTTTGCCAATCACCGCCAACTGTATAACTGCTTCTCGGTTTGCATTGACAGTTCCAAGCATCATGAGCGCGTGGGAGGGGCATGAAACCCAAAACGATGAACCGCACGATGGCCAATTCGAATCCCAAAAATTTGTGCGTTAGGACAGCGCTTCAGCAGTTGTTTAGCAGCCGTTAAGCTATCGACGCCAACATCAAATGCCCCTGTGTCAATATCTATGGCAACAACCTTGCCATAGTTACCTTCCTCAATCTTGAAACGCACCTGCGATTCATAAAGCTCTTTCCCACGCTGGGCGAATTCTTCTTTACTGTAGCGGGGCCTGCGCTGCGCTGAGTCGAATTGTTGTCGGGCGGTCATGAGCGGAACTACGGATAGAACTATATTTCAGCGCTACTCATTCATTTTAGCTTGCGCTTCAACCTGAGCATTCAGCCCATACTGTTCAATTTTGATCTAAATCTTGTCAAGTTCTTAACAAGATTTTCTTAGATTAAGTCTATGCAAAACAGTATCCCTGGCAAAAGTATTCCTGGCAACAGGTTCCCCTAGCGACGGTGAAAGATTCAGTCAGAGATTTCGGCCCTAAGGTGCAGGTAATCCCTTCTCGGAAAGCGTTCTTGACCCTGAATCTTGACGGCTGATGATGAATCTCTCGGCATGAATCTCTTGCCCCTAGCCGCTTATAAGCGGCTGAAATCTTGCCTCGTAACGCCATCAACTTCAAGTCAAACTCAACAACACAACTAAATTTAAGAACACCCATCATGGACATTCCACAAAACCCACAAGAGTATTCTGCAAAATCTAGCAAGGGGACTCGGCCGCTTTCAAAGTCCCCCCTCGCTGCGCTCAGTCTAGTGTCCCTAGGCGCAGGCTTAACTCTAGCAACCGGATATCTGAGTATTGGCCAGCCGATCCCGTTTGCAAACAATCGACTCAGCGCGATCGCCGTTCCCAATGCTCAACCTGCCGTGCGCACCGTTACGACCGTTCCGACTAACTTTATTACAGGCGTTGTCGAAGCCGTGGGGCCAGCCGTGGTTCGTATTGATGCAGCCACAACTGTCCGGCGATCGCCCCAAGCCTTTAATAATCCGCTCCTTGAGGAGTTCTTTGGCAGTGGCTTTAGAGATAGCCAGCGCCCAACACCAAGATCGCGGGTGAGGCAGGGGGTTGGGTCAGGCTTCATTACAACCGCTAATGGCGAAATTGTCACCAATGCCCATGTGGTGAGCGGTGCAGACTCTGTCACCGTCACCCTCAAAGATGGCCGCACCTTTGAAGGAAAAGTGCTGGGCGCAGATTCCTTGACCGATGTGGCAGTCATTAAAATTCAGGCGCAGAATCTGCCCACGGTCAAGCTAGGCGACTCCAATGAACTTAGACCGGGAGAATGGGCGATCGCCATTGGCAACCCCTTAGGCCTGGACAATACCGTCACCGAAGGCATCATCAGCGCCACGGGTCGCACCAGCGGACAGGTGGGCGTACCGGATAAGCGGGTTAACTTTATTCAGACCGACGCCGCCATTAACCCTGGTAACTCCGGTGGCCCCCTACTCAACGCCCAAGGTGAAGTGATTGGGGTCAACACCGCCATTATTCAGGACGCTCAGGGTTTAGGCTTTGCCATTCCCATCAATACCGTCCAGCGGATCGCCCAGCAGCTTGTGGCCAAGGGACAGGTCGACCATCCCTATCTGGGCGTGCAGATGACCAAACTCACCCCCCAAGTCAAAGAGCAAATCAACGCGGAGAGTAATGCGGATAGTGAATTCCGCGTCCAGGAAGAGACGGGCGTACTGATCACCAGAGTGATGCCCAATTCTCCAGCAGCCCAATCTGGCCTGAGGGCAGGGGACGTGATTCAGCAAATTGACGGACGAGCGGTGACGGACTCTGAGACCGTTCAGCGTGCTGTCGAGGCAAGCCAGGTTGGCAGTACTCTTAGGATGGGGCTAAACCGCGATGGAAAAACGCTCAACCTGAACGTGCGCGCCGGAAAATTTCCAACCAGTGAGGCTGAAGCTGGTTAAGTTTAATCCGGTTAAATTTAATCGGGTTAAATGGTAAGAAGAAAGAAGAAGTTTAGAGGGATGGCTTAGCCTAGATCTAGACTTCTTTTTTCTTTGACACCCTCACCGCCTCACCGCAATATTCATGGCAGGACATAGTAAATGGGCAAATATCAAGCGCCAGAAAGCGCGGGTGGACGCCAAAAAAGGAAAGATTTTTGCCAGACTCTCCCGCGCCATGATTGTGGCGGCGCGGCAGGGTGTCCCTGACCCAGACGCTAATTTTCAGCTTCGCTCTGCCATCGAAAAGGCCAAAGCCGCCGGAATTCCCAACGATAATATCGAACGTGCGATCGCCAAGGGCTCCGGCCAAAGCGGACAGGATGGTGAAAGTTGGGAGGCCATCCGGTACGAGGGCTATGGCCCTGGGGGCGTGGCCGTCCTCATTGAAGCCTTTACCGACAACCGAAACCGCACTGCGGCTGATCTGCGCGCTGCCTTTAGTAAGCAAGATGGAAATCTTGGCGAAACCGGATGCGTGGGCTGGATGTTTGCCCAAAAAGGCGTCATTACCCTGGCCTACACCGGCGATGAAGACGCGCTCCTTGAAGCGCTCCTCGAAACCAGTGCCGAGTCCTACGAGCTGCTCGACCCGGAGGAAGAGGAAGACGATCGCGCGGTGGAGGTCTACTGCGAAAGCGATCGCCTAGAGCAAGTGAGCCAAGGACTAGAGCAACTGGGCTACACCATCCAAGACAACGAACTGCGCTGGATTCCCAAAAACCTCACGGAAGTGACCGACACAGATCAGGCGCGGCGACTGCTCAAACTCATAGATACCCTCGAAGACCTCGATGATGTACAGAGCGTCAACGCCAACTTTGACATCCCCCTCGACCTTCTGGCTCGCCTTGGCTCCTAAAAGCATTCATCCGCCTCAAGAGTAGCCTCAAAGCTAGTCTCAAAATTATTCTGTGTAGGTTGATGGCTGTAGATCTAAACCTGGGCATACTGAGTCTGGGCATGCTGAGTCTGGGCAAATTGAGCCTAAAGACTTGCTTATGCCTTTGAGACCCAGCGTTGTCAAGACCTTAAGACCGCCTGTCGCGCTGCTTTTCCCGTCGTCTTAGGGTAGCCGCCTATGATTTCTTATGATCCCACGGACAAGCGATTGGGCAGCTACTTAATTGATGCTGGACTCCTCACCCCCTCCCAAGTGGATGTTGCCCTCAACGATCAGGCTTCTACCGGATTGCGGTTTGGAGAAATCATTGTGGAGCGGGGCTGGGTTAAACAGCAAACGATTGACTATCTACATCGCAAAATCATTGAGCTAGAGCGGGAAATTGGGCAACCTCTTGATAAGGGCGTCGTACAGACAAGCTATAGCCTGCGTAAGTACCGAAAAACGATTGGCTCGAACTGACTGAGCAAAACAGTTCCATGCTCTCAGCCATAGCGGGCAGCTTGCGGAAATAACCCACCCCATCAGTCCTGACTGCAAACAACCTAACCACAGCGTTACGTCATAAAGCATTACGTCATAGATAGGATAGGCTGAGGTTTGCGATGGTCTAGTTTGAACAGGCGCAAATCTTTAGGCGCACACCCTATAAAACATGGGCGTTTAAAAAATGGGCGAGAAAAGTAGGCAAGAAAAGTAGGCAAGCAATCATGGCTAACACAGAACATTTAGAACGCTTGAAGGAAGGCGTTTCTGAATGGAATAGCTGGCGGGTTGAGCAGATGTCGCTACAGCCGGACTTATCTGAGGCAGATTTGAGCGGGATTAGCCTCCAGTTTGTAAATTTAAGCCGCACAAACCTCTCACGGGTGAATCTAGAAGGCAGCGACTTAAGGAATGCAAACCTTCGCAATTCCAATCTCAGGGGTGCCAACCTCAAGCTGGCTGACCTCATTGAAGCCAATCTCCAGGAAACAGACCTCCAGCATGCTTCCCTAGAAGGCACCGATCTTTACAAAGCAACGTTGATCGGCGCTAATCTCTACCGCGCCAACTGTAGTAAGGCGATCGTGCGCCGAGCTAATTTAGAAAAGGCCATCCTGAAAGGCATTGAGGGCTGTAGAACCGACTTTTTTCAGGCGAACTTGATGCGCACCAGTTTTGTGATGGCAAACTTACCCCACGCAAATTTTGAAGCCAGCAATTTAATTGAGGCCAATCTATCCTGGGCAAATTTGCTGGATGCCAATCTGCGGAAAGCCAACCTCTGCCGCGCCTCCCTCCTAAACGCAAACTTATGCCGTGCAGCACTCCATGAGGCACTCCTCAAGGGAACTCAAATGGCCAATGGCCACGCTGGCGCGATCGCATAATCGCCTCTTACTCTCCAGGGGCCAGGATTAGCGAGGCTCCTAATGCCTCCCAATCTCTTCCAATCTCTCCTAATACCTAGGCGGGGTGGTAGTAAAAGGCAACCCCTAGCAGAAAATAAGTCGCCAGCAGTAGCGCCCCATCCAGCCAGTTAGAGCGCCCCCCAGAGCTAACCAAATTGTTGACCGTCACGGCGATCGCCAGCGCCACCACCTCAAAGGGATTGAAGTTTAGGTCTAGGGGCTGACCCCACCACTGCCCCACAAAGACCAACACAGGCGCAATAAAGAGCGTAATCAGTAAGCTATCGCCCGTCACCGTAGAGACGGCTAGATCCATCTGATCTTTGAGGGCAAGGCGCGTAATGGTGACATAGCCCGCCACATCGCTCAGGAGCGGCAGCAAAATCACCCCCGTAAAGAGCGGCGTAACGCCCATTTGTCCGGTCGTGTCTTCCACCACGTCTACAAATAAACTGGACTCTAACCCCACGGCCACAGAAGCAGCCAGTAAAACAGCAATCCAGCCGCCCAAGCGCATCGATTTATTCTCTGGAATGACGCCCCTGGAAACCGGATCAGCCTCTACAATCCCCACGTCGTACAGGTAGCTATGGGTCTTCAAAGAGAAAAGAAGGGTTAGCCCGTACAGCACAATCAAGACCGTTGCGGTGATCATTCCGATCCGGTGAATCGCCTGGGGATCCACGATATTCGAGGTATAGGTGACCAACGTCGGAAGGGCGATCGCCGTGACCGCCAGAGTCATAAACGACCCGTTCACCCGCGCAAAAATAGGCTTAAAGGACTGCTCCTTGTAGCGTAAGCCCCCCGTCAGCATCCCCAGCCCCAGTAAGAGCAGCAGCGCCCCTAAAATGCTGCCCGTAATGCTGGACTTGACAATATCGACCAGCCCCGCCCGTAGCGCCACCAGCGCCAAAATTAGCTCCGTTGCGTTCCCAAAGACTGCATTAACCAAGCCACCAATCGAAGGCCCCGTCACCACCGCAATATTTTCCGTCGCCGTACTCAGCACAATGGACAGCGGAATAATGGCGATCGCCGAGGTTACAAAAACCGTCAAGTCGCCCCAGTGCTGATACTTTGCAACGTGCGATAGAGGCACCAATACCAAAATGACGGCTACAATCAGCCCAGATAATAGTTTTGACCCAAAAGCATTCCCAGAATCAGCCATTTAGAGACAAGCGAACCTCAATCACGGGATTCTGCGGGGAATCGTCCCACGGGATAAATCACAGTCCCGGCAAGGACAAACTCCCCCAAGCAAACCCAACCAAAGACAAGTGCTTCGGCACACAGGCGAAATCAACCCAATTGTTTACAATAGCCTTAGTGCTGCATCTGCCGTATTCATCCTGACACCTATCTGGGAGAATGCTGTAGATGTTAAGTCTATCAACCCTCGGACTAAACGGTGTGAGGACAGGATTCAGTCCTTTGATAGAGGCATTTTGGGATGCTTTCGGGCAACCCTCAAACTTTATTTGTGCAACGCTGCGCAATGATACCCAGAGAAGAACTGCTACTCCAAAAGGATTGAATTTCATGGCTTACGAACTCCCAACCCTCCCCTACGATCGCAGCGCCCTGGAGCCAAAAATTTCGGCTAGCACGCTGGATTTCCACTACGGGAAGCACCATGCAGCCTACGTCACCAACTTCAACAACCTGGTGAAAGATACGCCCCTAGATAGCCTGAGCCTAGAGGAAGTCATCAAGACAACCTACAACGATGCATCCAAGGTGGGGGTTTTCAACAACGCGGCTCAAGCTTGGAACCACACCTTCTATTGGAACGGCATTAAGCCCAATGGCGGTGGAGAACCAACCGGCCCTCTAGCCGATAAAATTGTGGCTGATTTCGGCAGTTTTGATGCCTTTAAGACGGCCTTCAAGCAGGCTGGGGCAACCCAATTTGGCAGCGGCTGGGCTTGGCTCGTACTCGACAACGGCACCCTCAAGGTGACCAAAACCGGCAATGCCGATAACCCCATTGCCCACGACCAGATCCCATTGTTGACAATGGATGTATGGGAGCATGCCTACTATCTGGACTACCAAAATCGCCGCCCAGACTACATCGACACCTTCATCGAAAGCCTGATTAACTGGGACTTTGTGGCTGAGAAGTTTGCAGCAGCTCATGCCTAAGCAGACTAAGCAAACCAGGCTAAGCAAACGTGAGTTCGATGATGCAGTTGAAGCCCCTCACCCCAAACCCCTCTCCCAAAGGCGAGGGGCTTAAGAAGCTTG
>JAKRSB010000048.1 GCA_022402525.1 Thermosynechococcaceae cyanobacterium MS004 | reverse complement strand
CCGTCTTAAGTTCTGGGTTTAGCTCCTTTGCTACCGTTAGGCGTCTTGCCTGAACGTGGTAGTTAGGGAATGGCTCATCAGGAGACATGATGTACTCCTGAAAGATTGAGCAAGCATTGATGGGAGACTTACGAGAACTTAGCCAGTCCTTCCGTTCTCGCAGTGCAAAATTCCAGACTTTGCGACACACCGCTAAAGTGTGTTCAATCTCTGAAACCTGCTCAGGAGTTGGCTCCAGCTTGAATTCCCATGACATGTTTAGCATATCTACGTGATGACACAAAGCTCTACACAGTGATAGGCTTTGTGTAGATTGTATTTTATCGCGGCATTGAACCGCTCAAAATACGCTCCGCTACACCCCCAACCAAGCTTTCAGCTATGCTTGGAGTACTGCGAAGTTTTTCGATAGGATAAGAGCAAGAGAAAGAGTCAGACGGTGTGTAAAGCAAAGTTCTTGAACTATCGCGCTGACAACTTTGAAAAACATCTCACGTATTTCTTCCGAATCACCTGAATCAAGGTCAAAATGCGCTAGGTCAGGGTGCCATCATCAGCACCCCAATCGATTTATGGAAGTCGTTGAGCATTTTCGAAAATTGTTTCTGGACAGCTGCGTCATAAACGTGGCGACAACAAACAAAATTAGATAGCAGCCTACCATCCACTAAAGAATCTACATCAATCGTTGGAAGACGGAATTGAGTCTGGGTTTCTTGGGTACGGCTAGCTGGTTGCAGTGAACTCATAGAGCAGTTCTCGGTTGAGTACATTACACCTTCAGGGGCGAATGGCCATTCGCCTCCACGCGATGCTAATTGTCCTTTTCGGATTTGTTCAATCTTTCACCTTCAGGGTCTTGGTTATCCTTGTCTTCTTGCTCGGTCTTGCCTCCTACATCCTCGTCAGACCTGCCGAAAGCCTGACAAGCAGACAGAGTCAGCATCATTCCTAGCAAGAGGATAAAAGGGAATCATTTTCCAATAGCAGTTCTTATTTTAGTTCCCCATTACATGCAGTAGAGCGGTTTTCCGCCCACACAATCTAGCCCACATCGTCATGGGCAAAGCGATTGTACAAAAAGTCGAGAGCGTAGTTGCGCAGTTTGTAGTATTGCGGATCTTCCATAATTCGGGCGCGATCGCGGGGTCGCCCAAAGGGGATGGTCATAATCTCTCCAATGTTGGCAGCAGGGCCATTGGTCATCATCACCAGGCGATCGGCGAGAAACAATGCCTCATCAATATCGTGGGTGATCATCAGTACAGTGCAGCGATGATCGTTCCAGATCTTGAGCAGTTCTTCTTGCAGTTCCTCTTTGGTAATGGCATCCAGGGCACCAAAGGGTTCATCCAAGATCAGTACTTCGGGGCGGATGGCTAGGGCGCGGGCGATCGCCACCCGCTGCTTCATGCCGCCAGAAATTTGGGGTGGTCGCTTGTCTGCCGCTTCTTCTAAGCCCACCATTGCCAGATGGTCACGGACAATCGCCCGCTTCTCGGCCTCTGGCTTATGGGGCCATACGGAATCCACCGCCAGATAAATATTTTCAAAAGCTGTCAGCCAGGGCAGCAATGCATAGCCCTGAAACACCACCATGCGATCGGGGCCAGGTTTGACAATGGACTGACCACGAAGGGATACGGTTCCGGTGGTGGGATGGTTAAACCCAGACACCATGTCTAGCAGCGTAGATTTTCCGCAGCCAGAGTGTCCAATCACGCAGATAAATTCTCCTTCTTGAACCTCTAGATTGACATTTTCTAGAACCGTGAATGGCCCTTCAGAAGTGGGATAAACCTTGGAAAGTTGAGAAATGTTCAGGAAAGAAGGACTAGCGGCGGCAGACTGGTTGGCAGCAGCACGATTTGGCATCAAGATTGATTTTACGGTGGTCATTGCTTGCATTTTGAATGAAGGACAAAATGTTAGTGCTGTAGGGGCGAAAGGCATTGCGCCCTCTGAATTCACGAAATACAGATTAGGTCTCTGGTTTCAGCATCGATCTCTGGGGGAGGGCGAAAGGCTTGCACCCCTACGAATACGGAATGGCGCTAGGCCGCAACGCGAACCCGTTCATCAAGCACAACTTCCGCCATCGTGAAGTCGCGCTTAATTTCAAGGCTGTTGAGATAGGCGATGGGGTCATCAGCATTGAAGGTTGTCCCGTCAAACAACTGAATTGCACCGCGACTATAGGTCAGGTCAGAAAGCCCTAATTCGCGGGCAGCCGTACTAAAGGCCCCCACTCGGCAGATTCGCTCCAAAATCTCCACCCAGTTGCGGGGGAAGGGCGTATCGCCCCAGCGCGCCAATTGCGTCATGTGCCAAAGCTGCTCCGTGCGGCTGGGGCGGTTAACGCCTGCCCCAAAGAAGAGATGATGGGCATACTCTCGCATCGGCATATTCAGGTCGCAGACTGCCCGATTTGGGTCGCCTAACTGGATGTACTCAAGATTGGTGCTGACGTATTCACGACGAGACAGAATTTCCTGAATCTCAGCGGCATGGGCTGGCTCAGCACAATATTGGCCTGCTTCTAGGAGAGCTTTGACCAGGGCAATATGGGTATTCGGATAGGCATTGGCCCAGTCTTCCCGTGCCCCTAATACCTTGCCGGGATGTCCTGGCCAGATTTCCAGGTCAGTGGCAACAGTAAACCCAACTCCCTCGATTGCCGCTCGGAGATTCCAAGGTTCGCCGACACAAAAGCCATCGATGGTTCCAGCCTGAAGATCCACGACCATCTGAGCGGGCGGAATGGGTTTCAAAATCACATCGTGGTCGGGGTCAATGCCACCCGCTGCCAGCCAGTAACGCAGCAGCAAGTTATGCATAGAGGACGGATGCACGACCCCCATTCTGTGCTGACGCTCTGGGGAATCCAGCAACATCTTTTTGAAGTCGGCTAGAGTCCGCACGCCTTCGTCATAGAACCGTTTGGCGAGGGTGATGGCGTTACCGTTGCGAGTCATGGTCAAGGATGTGACCACAGGGAGGGGCTTTGTATCATGAGCGCCCAAGGTGAGCCACAGCGGCATTCCTGAAGGCATTTGGGCTGCATCCAAAAATCCACCCGTCATGCCGTCAATAATGCCGCGCCAGCTCGTTTCCCGCACCAGGTTGACTTCATCCAGGCCATGCTTGGCAAAAAAGCCTTTTTCCTTAGCAATGGCTAGGGGGGCACAGGCGGTTAAGGGCACATAGCCCAGCTCTAGATTGACTTTTTCGAGACCATGACGGGCGATCGCCGCTGTCTTTCTGGCTCGCAACTTTTTAATTCGCTTTTGCTGGTTCAGAAAATAGATGATTTCGCTGCGCAGGCTGTAGTAGCTCGGATGTTCCACGACTTCCATGCGCTTTCGGGGGCGAGGGATATCCACTTCCAGAATTTGACCAATCTTAGAGCCAGGGCCGTTGGTCATCATCACAATCCGATCAGACAGCAGTACCGCTTCATCTACATCGTGAGTCACCATTACGGCGGTAACTTTATTGGCTTCACAGATTTGCATGAGCTGCTCTTGCAGGTTTCCCCGCGTAAGGGCATCTAATGCGCCAAAGGGTTCGTCCAGGAGCAGCACCTTGGGCTTTAGAGCGAGGGCACGGGCGATCGCGACGCGCTGCTTTTGCCCGCCAGAAAGCATCGTGATTGATTTGTGGGCGTGGGGTCGCAAGCCGACCATATCAATGTGCTGCTCCAAAATGCTCTTGCGCTCCCCCTTGGGCAGACCCGCCATCACCTCATCAATGGCGAGGGCAATATTTTGGCGCACCGTGAGCCAAGGCAAAAGAGAGTAGTTTTGGAACACCACCATGCGATCGGGGCCGGGTCGCGTGATGCGCTGCCCTTCTAGGGCCACGATGCCTTCCGTGGGGAGATCTAGCCCTGCAATCATATTGAGGAGGGTGGATTTTCCGCAGCCTGAGTGTCCGATGAGGGACACGAATTCTCCCTGTTTAATTTCTAAATCAATTCCCGTCAGAGCCACATATTCGTCTCCCCCAGCGAGGGGAAACACTTTATCAATTTTGTCAACGGTTACAAAAGTCATGGCTAAACCTCTAATAGAAGGAGGAAGTTGAAGAAGAGAAGTTGGGGCTGTGGGAAGGGAAATATCGATCAGAAGCGATCTAGCGAGGTTCTTCCGGCACAATCAGGTTTTGGAGGTAGGACATGGCTTTGTCAAGCAGCAGCCCCACCGCGCCGATATAGACCAGGGCTAGAATGACTTCGCCGATGTAGTTGTTCTGGTAGGCATCCCAGATAAAGAACCCAATCCCGACAATCCCGGACATCACGATCTCAGCCGCAATAATGGCAAGCCACGCCAACCCGATCGCAATTCGCAGCCCTGTGAAGATATAGGGGAGTGCCGAAGGCAGCAGAATTTTGATGAAATACTTTTGGCGGGAAAGCTGTAAGACCTTTGCAACGTTGTTGTAGTCTTTGGGAATTTGGCGAACCCCTACGGCGGTGTTGATCAAAATCGGCCAAACTGCCGTCACAAAAATCACGAAGAGGGCCGCAGGCTCATTTTTTTGGAGCGCAGCAAGGGCGATCGGCACCCAAGCGAGGGGCGGCACCGTCCGCAAAAACTGGAAGAGTGGGTCTAGCATTTTGGAGGCAACCGGAGTTGTCCCAATTAAGATGCCAGTACCAATCCCCACAACTGCGGCAAAGAAATATCCGATCGCCACCCGCTGCAAACTTGCCCAGGTTTGCCAAAATAGCCCTTTGTTTAATCCTCCTAAATCCATAAACGGATACAGAATTAAATCTCTGGTTCGAGGTTCGGTGACAATATTAATCGGGCCAGGGAGGTTGGTGAGTCCTGAACTGGCAAAGAGCTGCCAGATGAGTAGAAATCCTAAAATGCCTAGAATGGGCGGAATAATTTCTTTTGAGTACTTCTGCCAAAAGGTCTGAAGAAAACCGGATGATTTTTTGCGCGCAAGGGTGCTGACTGCCATAGATCTCACTCTCTTAGATGGGTGAATAAATGGGCGATCCTATCTGCGATCGCCCTAGAAAGTTGTCTTAGAAATGAGCCTGTCTAAACTCGCTTAATTTTTAGGCTGTCGAGGTAGGCTTTCGGGTTTTCAGGATCGAACTTGATTCCGTCAAAAAAGGTTTCTATGCCGCGAGAGGTGCTCTTAGGAATATCCGCATCAGGAACGCCAAGCTCCTTTGCCGCTGCTTTCCATAAGTCTTCTCGGTTGACTGTATCCACAATGCGCTTTGCATCATCTAGGGTGCTGGCTGGCAAAAAGCCCCAGCGCACGCTCTCCGTAATGAACCAAAGGTCATGACTCTTGTAGGGATAGGACACGCTGCCCAGATCGTCCTTCCAGTAAAGTGGCCCCATTTTGAAATCATCGACAGCGGGCTGACCATCCCCCATTTCATACTTTCCGGCTAAGGGTGGTTTTAGAACCGCTGCTGGGACATTAAAAAATTCTCGACCCGATAAAATAGTGGCCAGCTCGTCGCGATTTTCAGGCTGATCGCACCATTGCTGGGCTTCCATAACCCCCTTGAGAATAGCCCTGGTCGCCTTAGGATGCTGATCAACCCAGTCCGCCCGTATCGCCAAGTATTCTTCAGGATGGAATTTCCACATTTGGCCAGTCAAGGTCGCCATAAAGCCAATCTTGTCTTGGCTAATGCGGGCTGGCCAGGGGTCGCCCGTACTGAACGCATCCATTGTTCCCGTTTTCATATTGGCGACAGTTTGCGCGGCAGGAACCGTCAATAGGCTGATGTCTGCATCTGGGTCAATGCCGCTGGCGGCCAACCAATAACGAATCCAAAAATCTTGATTGGCTTTGGGAAAGGTATAGGCAGCCTTAAAGGGTGTTCCCGATGTTTTAAGTCCCTTGATATAGGCAACGGCGCTTTCATTCAGTTTGGTGTGCAGCCCCTTACCAAGATGCTTGTTGGCGATCGCAATCCCATTCGCCTGAGTAATGAGCTGAGCCAAAACATACATGGGAATTTTCTTGTTCCCCTTCGTAATCAGACCCTCGCTGATCAGGTGGGGCATGGGCATCTGCCATTGTCCGCCGTCAATCCCACCGCCGGCTGAGCCGATTTCCACATTGTCACGGGCGGAACCCCAGTTGGCCTGCTTAGAAACCTCTACCTCTGTCATGCCATGTTTGGCAAAGAAGCCTTTTTGCTGGGCAATAATCAGAGGTGCCGACTCAAAGATGGGAATATAGCCCAGCTTTACTTTTGTCGTTTCTGGAGCTGCGCCTGCAGCAGGGCTAGCAGGCGCAGCCGCCTGTGGACTCCCTACATTGGTTGCAGAGGGCGGATTTCCCAGACACCCTTTGAGCAAGAGGCTTCCAGCGGCGGCAGATCCAGCAGTCACAATAAACTTACGGCGAGACAATTGGCTCATAGATTCTCCTGGTGTTAAAAGGGTGTGGATATTGCAGTGGATATTGCAGTAGTTAAGTCAGTCACTCAGCAACTTTGGGAAGCGAGGGGCAACCTAAACGCCAAACCTAACTGTCAGAACTAGTTGGAATGTCCTTCCGCATCACTAAAGATCAAGATCAAGAGCCCGAAGTAGCCTGCAATAACGCTGGGCAAGACACACTCAAGCATGGCTGTACTCCTAAAAATGAAGAACTAAAGGATGCTGATAAGCTTGAGCCAATGTAAATACCTATTGATATTGCCGAAGCAAAACCTAATAAACATTGATATCTAGAATGAATCTTGGCTTATAGGCTAAAGCTACGAATAAGCGGGGATTGCTCTTTGCCAAGACGCTTTGTATGGTTAGGCTTCAAACGTTGAATCGATAATATCCTTGATCAGCGATAGACAAAAGCATGATTATCTTATCTATTAAATAGATTTTATCTATTTTAATTTGAGACTCATTTTGGTTCCAGAGCGCTGCTCAGAAACTGAATTTTGGCATCACATCAGAGAGAAGATCTCCTGCTGGAGTCCTTCACGCCTTGGATGGCTTAAGAGATTTTTCGCTGATGCGGAAGGATTGTGAGGGACTGAAAGACTTCGAGAGATCGTTCCAAGGCTCTGCAATCATTCATAAATAGATAAAGTCAATGAATGCCAGAAGAATAAAATGCTGTATCTATGTTGTTATTTTAAAAAAATCTTCATACTCTATAAGTTAAGTCTTTGAAAATCAAGTCTTTGCAGATTTTGAGCAGATTCTGAGTCAGAAATGATGGTTTTTCTGGTGTTGGAGAAATTCTGGTAGATCCAGAAAGTAGATAGATTTTGTCTATGAAACAAAGAGGTGTTTATGATTTTGCTGCAAGAACGACTACGGTCTCCCAGTCGTCTAACGCTCCAAACCGTAGAGATTGCCCCTGATACCACCGCTATCCGATCACTGGACTGGGACAGAGACCGCTTTGATATTGAATTTGAGCTTCAAAACGGCACCACCTACAACTCATTTATTGTTCGGGGCGACAAAATTGCGCTGATTGATACCTCTCATCAAAAATTTCGCGATCTATATATGGATGCATTGAGGGGACAGGTCGATCTGTCTACCCTCGACTATCTGATTGTGAGTCATACGGAACCCGATCACAGTGGCTTGGTTGCGGATGTGTTAGCCCTGGCTCCTCAGGTCATCGTTGTTGGTGCAAAGGTTGCCATCCAGTTTTTAGAGAATATGGTGCATCGTCCCTTTCATTCACAGGTGGTGAAACAGGGCGATTGCCTCGACCTAGGGCAAGGTCACGAACTTGAATTTATCTCCGCTCCCAACCTTCACTGGCCAGACACCATCTTTACCTTCGACCCCAAGACCCAAACGCTCTTTACCTGCGATGCCTTTGGGATGCACTACTGCGATGACCATGTCTATGACGAAGTTCCTCAAATCTTAGAAGCAGACTTCAAAACCTACTATGACTGTCTAATGGGACCCAATGCTCGGTCTGTGTTGGCCGCGCTCAAGCGCATGGAGCCGTTGACCGTCGAAATGATTGCCACCGGACACGGCCCTTTACTAAAGCACCACCATGCAGACTGGGTAAACTGTTACCGCCAGTGGAGTGCAGCGCAGGCCAGCACAGAGCCAATTGTGACGGTGTTTTATTCTGAAGATTATGGCTACAGCCATCTTATTGCTCAGCAAATAGGGATAGGCATTACCAAAACTGGGGTTGAGGCAGAGCTTGTTGATCTAAGTGAACTCGATCAGCAGGATGTTCGGGATCTGGTCAATACAGCAGCAGGCATTGCGATTGGGATGCCCTCCCAGACAGATGCAGTCGCCCAGACCAACCTCAGCACCATCTTGGCAGCAGCTCATGCAAAGCAGGCCATCGGGTTCTTCGAGTCGGGGGGCGACCAGGATGAGCCGCTGTATCCCCTCCGCAATAAGTTCCGCGAAGTGGGCGTGACGGAGCTCTTTCCGCCCATTTTGGTGAAGGAGCCACCGACCGTCGCGCTAAATCAATGCTGCGAAGAGGCCGGAACGGATTTAGGCCAGTGGCTGACGCGCGATCGCACGGTTAAACAAATCAAGGCGATCGATACGGAACTTGAGCGTGCGCTTGGGCGCTTGAGCGGTGGTCTGTACATTATTACCGCTCGCAAAGGTACCCATGATAAGGCGATTGCAAGCGCCATGCTGGCCTCCTGGGTGACGCAGGCGAGTCTGAGCCCCTTGGGTGTGGCGATCGCCGTTGCCAAAGACCGCGCCATTGAGGCGCTGCTGCACTGTGGTGATCGGTTTGTGCTGAACGTGCTGGAAGAAAACAACTATCAGCCGCTCATGCGACATTTCCTGAAGCGTTTCCCGCCAGGGGCAGATCGATTTGCAGGGGTTAAAACCTACGATGCCAGCAACGGTTCGCCCATTTTGGCGGATGCCTTGGCCTATATGGAATGCGAAGTGACGAGTCGAATGGACTGCGGCGATCACTGGGTGATTTATAGCTCGGTGCAGGCTGGACGGGTGGCAAAAGCCCAAGGGATAACTGCCGTTCACCATCGCAAGGTCGGCAACCATTATTAAGCCATAGATTGTTCGATTGCGAGATATCTGGTAGGGGCACACATACCTTGCGCCCCCACTCATGCTTAATGTGAAGGGCTCAAAAACATGGGCGCTCAATCTGTTCTCAATACCGCTTGATTGCACCCGCCCCTGCACCATTACAACACCATAGCCGGAGCAAAACCCTATGAATAGCCCCATCAAGATCCATAGCGTCCCGAATAATACCTGGCTCAATAGCGGGCGTATGATCCGTGTGCTGGAATCGGTTCAGGATTTCATCGTCATTTCTCTGTGCATGAGCCTGTTTGCACTGATGTTAGTGCAACTTTACGAAACTGGGTTATCTCTGCTGCCTCCCTTAGACTTTCCCTCCGTAACCTCCGATATTTTGTTTTTGCTGATTCTAGTCGAGTTATTTCGGCTGCTGATCATTTATCTCCAGGAACACCGAGTCTCCATCGGCGTTGCTGTTGAGGTGTCCATTGTGTCGGTTCTGCGGGAAATGATTGTGCGCGGCGTTTTAGAAACCCCTTGGCCGCAGGTTTTAGCAACCTGCGCCTTTCTGCTCAGTCTAGGGGCACTACTTGTGAGTCGAGTTTGGCTACCGCCTACCTTTGAGGGCATTGATCCAGAGCAGGTGGTGTCCCAGCGCTATCGAAACCGTTCCATCGAAGATGAATCTGCCCCCGCTGCCCCCATCCCTCACGCCTACGGCACCCCGGCATCTGTCTCCCGTCCCCAAGTGGATGCCTTACATCCATCTCTGAGAAAAGACCGATAGTACTCTGAACCTTCCGTAGAGGATCTTTATGATGCATTTACCTATCCCAGAAAACACCCCTATTTCCCCTCGATCGCGGGATGTTCAGGTCGTTGAAATTGGCGCAAACACCCAAATTTTGCGATCGCGCTCCTGGGAACGCCTCAAGTTTGAGGCAGAATACGCCCGTCAGCGCGGCACCACTGCCAATTCTTATCTCATCAGCGCCGATAAAACTCTTCTGATAGACCCTCCTGGGGCATCCTTTACCGAAATCTATCTTCAGACTCTGGCAGGCCAAGTTGAGTTGGCCCGCATCGACTATATTCTGCTGAGCCACGTCAACCCCAACCGGATGACGACCCTTATCGCCTTAGTCGCTAAAGCTCCTCAGGCAATCATCCTCTGCTCCAAACCTGCTGCTAATAGCCTTAAAAGTACCTTCCCTGAGTGGAGCGCCAATATCATCCAGACCGTTCGGAGTGACGAAACCTTGGATTTGGGGCAGGGCCACGTCCTGCAATTTATATTTGTGCCCACCCCTAACTGGCCGGATGGACTCTGCACCTATGACGCCGCCACCCGCATTCTGTTTACCGACAAATTTTTAGGCGCTCACGTTTGTGAAGATGCGCTCTTTGACGAAAACTGGAAGCAGCTAGATGGTGATCGCCACTACTATTTCGACTGCCTCCACGCCCCTCAAGCCAAACAGGTCGAAACCGCCCTCGACAAACTCGCAAGCGTCAATGCCCAATGCTATGCTCCCGCCCACGGCCCCCTAGTGCGCTATAGCCTCAGCCGTTTTATCTATGACTATCGCCAATGGTGCCAGCAGCAAGAGCAGCAGGAACTACGGGTTGCGCTTTTGTACGCTTCGGCCTACGGGAATACGGCTATTTTGGCAGGGGCGATCGCCCAGGGACTCATCGGGGCCGACGTTGCGGTGGAGTCTATCAACTGCGAATGTGCAGACCCTGCCGAAATCACCCGCGCGATCGAGTCTTGTGATGGGTTTATCATTGGTTCTCCCACTCTCGGCGGTCATGCTCCCGCCCAAATTCAGACGGCATTGGGGCTGATCTTATCTTCGGCTCCTAAAATCAAGCTAGCAGGGGTCTTTGGCTCCTATGGCTGGAGTGGAGAAGCCGTGGATCTTATTGAAGGCAAGCTCCAGGATGCAAACTATCGCTTTGGCTTTGACCCCATTCGCATTCGCTTTAGCCCCACTGAAGCGGCGATTGAGCAGTGTGTTGCCGCAGGTCAGGAGTTTGCTCAAGCGCTCAAGAAATCTAAAAAGCTTCGCAGCCTCCGTCAGGCTGTTACCGTTACCCCAGTCGATCGTACAGAGCAGGCCGTGGGGCGCATTATTGGGTCACTGTGCGTGGTGACGACTGCATGGAACAATACCCATCGCGGGTTTCTTACCTCTTGGGTTTCTCAGGCCAGCTTTAAACCACCCGGACTCATCATCGCAGTGGGCACAGCGCAGCGGGCAGGACTCATGATTCAGCCCGGCGATCAGTTTGTGCTAAATGTGCTGCGAGAAGGCCGTAACCTACGCCGTCATTTCTCTGCCCATGCAGAAGAAGAAGCCTTGGCCAAGCTTAGCACCCACCCTGCCCAAAACGGCTGTCTAGTGCTAGACGAAGCGCTGTCCTATTTAGAATGCACGGTAAAGGATCGGATTGAAGCGGGCGATCGCTGGCTCATCTACGCCATCATCAACCACGGTGAATTGCTCGATCAAGAAGGCGTAACGGCGATTCATTACCGGAAGGCCGCTGCGCAGTAGGAGAAAGTTCTTAAGCTTATGTTGCAAGAGGGGAGAGAGGAATGAGTACCGAGCAAGCAGGGCATGGTCTTGTGACTATACTGAATGCCTTAAAGGCTGATTATGCTCAGTTTCCCCGAAACCAGACCTATGCTTTGTATGACCCTTAGGTGTACTTTAAAGACCCCTAGATCTCATTTCGCGGGGTAACGTAATACCGAAGCACTGCCCTGCTAATCCGTGATTGCTATACTTTACACGTTCATAGCTTGAGCTTACCGAGAAGTAGATGTAATAGAGTTGTTGCTTTATAAAATGAAAGAACCTTGAAAGTCTTGCCTAGAGAGCATTTCAACGATTTTACCCAAAAAGACCTGTAACCTTTGCTAGATAAGGGCTTCAGCGATTTTTGGACTTAAAAGGCAACAACTCTAATGTACTGAGATTGCCCTATTGGTAGTGAGGTTATCCCATGCTATCCATCGAATTCTCAGTAGCAGACAGGCAAGCCCTTCTTTACGAACGGTTTCATCACCCTCATCCTAGAGTACAAGTCAAGATGGAAGCCCTGTGGTTAAAGAGCCAAGGGATGAAACACCAGGCCATTACCCAGCTAGTGAGCATTTCGGTAAACACCTTGCGAAGCTATCTTCGGGAGTATCAAAGTGGAGGAATCGAGCATCTTAAGACCCTACGGTTTTACCGCCCAAGCAGTGCATTAGCACCCCACGCTCAATGCTTGGAGGAACACTTTCGTAAACATCCCCCTATCAGTATTAACGCTGTCATTGAAACCATTGAAACCCTCACGGGAATTCGCCGCTGCCCCACCCAAGTCAGACTCTTTCTCAAAGGTATGGGCATGAAACGTCTGAAGGTTGGGGCTTATCCAGCCAAAGCAGACCCAGAGGTTCAGGGAACGTTTAGGCTTGAGAAGCTAGAGCCGCGAATCAAGGAAGCTCAAGCCTGAAAGCGAGCCATTTTTTTGGAGATACAGCCCATTTCGTCATGGGTGCCTTTCTGGTATTTCTGTGGTGCTTTGAACGTCTATTTGTGAAGGCCCCCTGTGGTCGTAAACGGTTTAATGTCCTTGCAGCTTTGAATGCCATGCCATACTCCAGAAATAGTTATAAGTCTACGCCGAAATTTTCCAAGGGTCATTCCCGGTGTTGGTCGAGATTAATGCAGCGTCCACCTATTTTTATCTGCTGGCATTGGTCGAGCATCGAAATGACGACACCTGGGGGTGTCATATCCTAGAAGCAGTAGACCAGGGGCTAGACCCAAAGCGAACCATTGCCGATTTTGGCTCAGGACAGCGGGCAGGTCATCAAGAAGTTTTTGGCGACGAAGTTCCCTGTCATGGGGATGTGTTCTATCTTCAGCATCAGTGTCAGGGCGTAGTCAACAGCCTTGAGCGTCAAGCGATGGGAGTTACGACCCAACGCCAATCCCTTGAGAAGGAGATGGAAAAGGCCAAGCAGAAGGGGCAGGGCAAGCGACTCTCGACCCAACTGACTCAATCCCGTCAGGCCGAGTCTATCACGATTGGATTTGCACGAGATGTCAAAACCCTCATTCAGTGGCCGAGTCGTAATGTGCTCGAATTGGCTGGGTCATCCCAAGCTAGCATTACCATCAGGGGTTTGCTTGTTGAACCATCCAGGCTAGATGGGTACTCTTAGATAAATGGAGGCTTCAATAGGTTAGGCATAAAGATGGATATGGTATCGCAAGGAGAATTTTCACTGAGTCAATTCAACAAGAAGGAAAGATTCAGCCTGTAAGAGCTCAAGCTTCTTCAACTGATGAGAAAGCCAACAGACATGATATGAGCGTCAATGACTCTGTATCTAAAATTGCTAGGGGGTTACTTGGCCCGGTTGTAGTCCTGGGATGAAAGTGTGGTTCAGTTTAGCAGCAACCTCAATGTAGGGACTTGCTTTTTCTTTTCAGATTTCATGGGAGTGGAAATCAAATAGAGGAATACTAAATTATCGTCAGCTACATGACTGAAACCCGTCCGGAACTCATTGACAACATTAAGCCACCTACAACTAGTAATCATAACTGATCGGAGATTATCATGATGCAATCAACTAATCCTCAGTTAATCTTAATCATTGATGATAACCTCACCAACCTAGAGGTGATGTCCGAAACATTGAATGATGCTGGGTACGAGGTTGCGGTCGCTATATCTGGAGAACGAGCAATTCGGCAAATTCAACACACTCCCCCTGACCTTATCCTCCTAGATATCATGATGCCTGGGATGGATGGCTATGAAATTTGCCAAATCATTAAAAATAACGCTGCGTGGGCTTCGATTCCAATCATCTTTATGACAGCCCTAGTGGATACTAGCAATAAGGTTAAGGGTTTTGAACTAGGAGCAGTAGACTACATTGCAAAACCCTTTCAAGAACCAGAAATACTTGCCAGAGTTAGAACACATCTCCGTTTGAAACAAACAGAGATGCATCTACGTCAGAGCGAAGCGCGGATGGAAAGTATTCTTGACTCCTTAGAAGAAGTTGTATGGTCTGCAACACTTGATTTATCTCAGTTTATATTCGTGAATTCCGCAGTAAAAAAAATTTTTGGCTTTTCTGCCGATGAACTGATTGCTGCACCTCACCTCTGGTTTGACATGGTGCATCCTGAGGACAAGACCTCTCTGATGGAAGCTTTTCACAACCTTAATGCACAATCCTCTATTAGCCTTGAATATAGAATTTTCGACATAACTGGAAACTTACGATGGCTTAAAATCCGATTCCAAATCAATGGTGAATACGTTGAGGATAAAGTTGATCGAGTCGATGGAATTATAATCGATATAAGCGATCAAAAACGACTTGAAAATCAGTTGACTCATGAAGCCAGCCATGACAACTTGACAGGATTAGCCAATCGTAGTAGCTTTATTTTTCAAACCAACCAAATTCTGAACTCCTTCAAAAAATTTCCTATCGAAAATTTTGCGGTTTTATTTATCGACTTGGATCGTTTTAAGAGTATTAATGATAGTCTTGGTCACCATGTTGGCGATAAATTATTGCAACTAGTTGCTAAGCGATTAAAGCAGTCTCTGCGTCCTTTTGATCTGATTGCTCGACTTGGAGGAGATGAGTTTACCATCTTGTTGAAGAATCTTTCAAATCCGGAAGAGGCCATCACTATTTCAGAGCGCATTCACTCCCAACTGACGGAAGCATTTAAGATTGGAGATCAAATTTTCTTTACATCCGCAAGTATAGGAATTGTAATCGCTAGTTCCAACTACGCCAATGCCGAAGAACTTCTACGAGATGCTGATATCGCAATGTATCAGGCCAAAAAAAGGGGAAAGTCTCGTTGTCAACTCTTTAAACATTCCATGCATGCTGATACCGTTCGTTATCTTGAGCTTGAACGCGATTTAAGGCTAACACAGAATCGCCAAGAAATTACACTCCAATATCAGCCTATTGTGAATCTACAAACTCGGCGCGTGATCGGATTCGAAGCCTTAGCTCGATGGAAGCACCCTCAGAAAGGATATATTTCTCCAGAAGTCTTCATTCCTATTGCTGAAGAAAATGGCCTAATCGTAGATTTGGGAGCGGATATTCTCCGGCAAGTATGCTATCAATTGAAACAATGGAAAACTCGTTTTCCAGAAGTATCAACTTATACCATCAGTGTTAACCTCTCTGGCAAGCAACTGCAAAGTCCCGGTTTTATTGACACTCTGGATGAAATCTTGAATCAAAGTAATATTTCTGGAAATGAATTAATACTGGAAATCACCGAAAGTCTCCTTATGGATAACCATAAGTCTCTATTAAACATATTAAATGGTCTTTCAGAACGAGAAATTACGCTTAGCCTAGATGATTTTGGAACAGGATATTCCTCATTAAGTTATCTTCATCATTTTCCTTTGAATGAACTCAAAATTGATCGTTCTTTTATTAGTCGTATTGAAACTGATAACCAAAGTCAAGAGATTGTAAAAACTATCATTAGTTTGGCAAATATTCTCAATATGAACGTTGTTGCTGAAGGGGTAGAAACTCCAGGGCAACTGGAGTACCTCAAAAGTCTAAATTGTAATAAGGCGCAAGGGTACCTATTTTCTAAGCCTTTGAACACGTCTGATATTAATGAATGGTTGGAAGATCGGGCAAATCGGTTGATGTGTGCATAATCAATTTGGTGCTAGGAGGCTTGTTAGAGATAAATAACTGACATCATTGGCTAACACTGGAAATAATCATGACTCGCAATATAACTGAAGATGAACTTGCGTTTGCCGAACGCCTATTAGTGGGAGTTTCAGGAGCAACACGTTCACTTTTGACAATTTCAAACTATGAAGAATCAATTCAGTCATCTCTCGCAATTTTGGGTGAAGCAACCCAAGTAGATCGTGTTTATGTGTTTAGATTTCATATTCATCCTGCAAAGAAATTCCCACTTATGAGTCAGAAATGGGAATGGGTTAGGCATGGAATTAACTCGCATATTGATAATCCTGAATTGCAGAATCTTCCCATTTTAGATGTTTGCCCTCGTTGGCATGAAATACTATCAGTAGGACAGTCTATCTCTGGAGTGGTCGATACATTTCCTGAACAGGAACAAGCAATTCTCAAACCGCAAAATATTCTTTCGCTTGTAGTTGTACCCATCATGATTCAAGATGAATGCTGGGGTTTTATGGGGTATGATGACTGCCAGAATGGTCATTATTGGACTCGAAGTGAGGTTGCTGTTTTAGAGGCGATTGCTCATAGCTTTGGAGGAGCAATTGCTCGCAATGATGCTGAGGAAAATCTTAAAGAAGCAAATGAAGTTCTTACAAGGCAAACTCGCGAACTACTAAAAGCACAAGAGGAGGCGAATCAGGCAAATCGTGCAAAGAGTATGTTTCTTGCAAGTATGAGTCATGAGCTACGAACACCGCTCAATGGAATACTTGGTTATACCCAGATTCTCCAGCGGACCTCTGTTCCCGAATCAAACGAAGCTCGGGGTATTGAGGTTATTCATCAGTGTGCAAATCATCTGCTTACACTGATTAACGACATCCTGGACTTTTCAAAAACTGAGAACGATCACATAACGATTTCACCTGTATCAGTAAATTTATTTTTATTTCTGAATGAAATTGCTGATATTTGTCAACTCCAGTCAAATCAAAAAAAGACATTTTTAAGGAGAGACTTTTCTCCAGAATTACCGATAAAAGTCTCTGTTGATGCTAAACGCCTTCGTCAGGTTCTATTGAATCTTTTGAGCAATGCTATTAAGTTTACAGATGCTGGCCAAGTGACTTTATCGGTGGTGCTAGAAAAGAACTTAGAGACAAGACACTTGCGCAGTCCCTTTGCCAGAATCCAATTTGCTGTTGTCGATACTGGGATTGGAATATCTTCCCAGGACATGGAACGAATTTTTTATGCCTTCGAGCAGGTTGGCGATTTGAGACGAAAAGCAGAAGGTACCGGATTAGGACTCAATATTAGTCAGCGAATATTGTCTGCAATGGGTAGTTCTATTCAGGTTGAAAGCCGTGTCGGAGCGGGCAGTATCTTTTCGTTTACACTTGATTTGCCCATCATAGAAAACCAGACAAAATTGCTGAGTACTCTGGCAGAAGAGACTTGCTTAGTTGATTGCACAGAAAAAAACGTATGTGTTACTTCTTTTGGCTCTGATGCATATTCAGAGAATACAAATATACCACCCATTGAGACTTTGAAGAATTGTTGGGAGTTGGTTCAGTCAGGGCGATTAAAGAAGCTGATCCAATATGTTGAGCTGATTTCTCAAGCTCAACCAGAAAATGCTCAATTTCTGCAAAAAATCATTGGCTGGGCGACGAAGTATGAAGTTGACAAAATTGAAGAATTTCTAAATATACATCTGGATCTATCACATTTATAGGTAGGTTTATAGGTAGGGTTACGTATTTTGGCTTTTCTCATCCGTATCAGAAGGAGGGTGGGGGCACTTCCACCACGCAGTGGTGGAACCTCTGCACCTTCTCACACGCACGAGAAGTGCAATAACTAGCCAAAGACCAATTTTTGAGGTAGTCATGAATTATAAAAATAAGGACTGTGGTAACTGTTGCCATTTCAATGATCTGCACAATATGTGCCAAAAATTTACCATTAGGTATCCACTTGGGAAAGTTTACCTGAAACGCCTCCGAGACTCACAAATTTGTCGTACAGAGTATCTCCCCAGACCTATAGATGGGGAAGATATCCTTTCAATTAATGTAGAGTTAAAAAACCACTAAAAAATTTCCGTGACCAACGCCCTCTCCGAGTTTCCAGTAAGCAATAAGTTCACAGTTTTTGGAAGATGATGAACTTATCATCGGTGTGAGATAGAGGCTGAGATTATGTCGCCGTCTCGAACGCAAAATGCCGTTTAGGGAAATGGCGCAACGATTTCCCCAAACTGAAATATTTTTCTCCGTTAGCCCTAGGCTATCGATAGTGACTGCGACAGCGGCATCAGAAATAATTCTTGTAACTGTGGGGAGAGAGATAAAAGCTACTGCTGAATCAACTTCAACCTTCATCTCATAATGGCCATTGGCAACCCTTGTAAAGTCATGAAATGAATAGGTATCATTGCCACATTGTTTATTCAGGTAAACACTTCGGATGTTCTCAACTTGTTGTTCACTGAATTTTTGAAGGAGAAGATCTGACTCTTCTAAAGATTGAGGTATATATTGAGGCTGAAAACTTTGAATTATGGGTTCCCAATAGGGATCTTCATGGGCATAGACCACGCCTATTTCATGGCTCTCATCTACCATTAGAGTACCCGGTTCTGAATATCCATTGAAGTGATTTCCGATTGAACGGCAATAAGCACCAGTGTTGGACAACAATAGCAGATCGCCTTCTTTTACTCCTGTAAGATCTGTTTCAGGAAGTAGCACATCTCCAGCAAAGCAAAGGGGGCCAGCAATACTGCCCGTCCCTGATTTTGGGAGCAGCGTTCCATCAGCACGATAGATATCTTGAGTAAATCCAGCCAGAGTGACTTTTAAAAGTTGATCAGATCCAACATCCACAATTGCCCAGTCCTTGCCTCTGGTTGATTTACGGGTTACAACTCTTGTTAAGAGTACAGTAGCATTACCAAATAAGGCATTCCCTGGTTCCATTTTATAGGTGAATTCAGACCGAAATCTACTTTTTAAGGCATCACCCAATTCAGAAATTGAGGGAAAATATTTTACCTCCTGATTTGCGATACCTAGTCCCCCTCCTAGGTTGAGATCTGTGATGATGTGATGAGTGAAAGCATGGATCACATCGCATAGTTCGTGTAAAACATCTATGCATTCTTGAAATATCTCAACATTATCCATTTGAGTTCCCACATGAACATGCAGGCCAGAAAATGGCAACTTTGTGGAGTTAAGAAATGATAGAACTTCCTCGGTGGGGATGCCAAATTGACTTGTTAGACTTCCATGGGAAGTATATTTTTGGTAATCTGCTTCTGCACCATAACTTCGATAAAGTGGAGGGTTAACTCGCAGAAATAGCTTGCCAGTAAAAGGGACATTGCCTAATTTCTCTTCGAGGGGTGCCAACTTTGATATCGAATCAATGATGACACTTCCACCATCCTGAAGTAGAGTAACAGCCAGGTTTAGATCGGGTGCTGGAGAATAGTAACTTAATTGAGAGGTTGGTATTCCAGCTAAGCGAGCTAACTGAACCTCACGAGATGATGCACAGTCAGCGCCACACTTTTGCTCAGCAAGCATTTTGAAGGTTGCAATGCATGGATTGACCTTCACTGGGAAATATATATATTTATTTTCTCCCAGGATGCTTTTGAATGCCTGGAGATTACTCAGGATTTGAGCTCGATTCGTGATGTAGAGAGGTGTTGAGTATTGTTGTGCAATTGCAGCCAAATCAAGCTGTTGAAACCAAGAAGCCTTGAGAGGACTAGATTGAACTGCCGTCTTTAGGTTACTCTGATTTCTGTTTATTTTTGGATTCATCATTAACCTCCCTATTCAGAAATTGACGCACTGAATTGGAATAGCTTACAACTGGTTGGGAGTTTTGTACAAGTTTGATGCGAAAATTCGAGTAGTTGAATTATCAACTGACTGATCAATGCCACTGGAATAAGGAAGGAAAAAGGCTATAAGGCTTGATTTACAGCGGTTTTCAATCTTATGAGGGACAGTAGCAGCAGTGGGCAAACCAGTTTCGCAGATGGCTCGGATTCATTAAACTCATTGCTACTTTAATGAGCATGTCCCCATTTTGCGAAGTGGTCGGCGAGAACTGCCTCAAAAATGCTTTCAGCTGTGACCACCAATGCTTAATCGGGTTAAATTCTGGAGAATAAGGGGACATGTACAAAACGCTTGCTCCCACCGCCTCAATTAAATGCGCAATGCCTTTTACTTTGTGGGCAGTTAGGTTATCCAACACCACGACAGCCCCTTTCCACAGTTGTGGCACCAGGCATTGTGAGACATAGACCTTAAAGGCAGCGGCATCCATTGATTTATCGAGGGTCATCACAGCCAGCACCTTTGAGACTGTAATCGCCCCAATGACACTAACCTTGGCACCTCGATAAAAGGGCTTAAAGTCGTAAGCCCGATCTCCAGGTGCAGCACGAGCATGAGTTCTCATCAATCCCAGGAGTACTCCCATTTCATCAAGGAACATTAAGTCTTTGAGGGCTATCCCTGTCACTTGGGTCCAATACTCTGCCCTTAGCAGCTGGACGCGTTCACTGGTGCCTTGGCTGGAGCGGAGTGTTTTTTTTTTGCGCGGTAGATTGAGCTTCTGAAGTAGCCGACACATCGTACTTTGACTCACCTATACGTCAGTCTTATCAAAGAGTAGCTCACAATATTCTGCTAAGGTCGCATCGGGTTGTTTCTCAACAAGCGCCAGTAACTGAGCTTGATGCTCCATCGCGGCACTCACTGACCCGCCCTGCTTGCGGGGGATGACATGACCTTGAGTGCGTTTCTGAATGACCCATCGCTCGACGCAGTTTTTACTCACTCCAAAGCGCTGGGCTACTTTTCGGAAAGAGCTATCACCCTTTTCAATCGCACTGACAACTCGCTCTCGTAAGTCGATGGATAAGGCTTCATTTCTGACCTACTTTTCTAATGCTTTATTGTCCCCTATATCACTGAAAACTGCTGTATATGTTAATGATTTAATTGCTTAAGTATAAATACTTATCGCCAAAGTGAGATGCTTCCGGAGTTTGTAAAACGGCCTGCTGGATACAGCGGAATCGTTACAATATTTTTTAGGCTAGCCATTGGTGCAGCTTGATGTGTTTATCTGCGTACCTGATTGACTGACACATCTCTTGGATACCCTGCCCCATCTGGGTTTGGGTGACAGCCCATTGATTGACCTGAAACTCAATCACAGTAGGTCCTTCACTAGATTGCCAAGAGCCTCAGAATCAGGAAGAAGAAGCTCAGATCCAAAATCCCTGCCTAGCAAGGGTTTCAGGACTTGTGTCAGTCAATCAGGCACTCTAGCAGTGGATGGCTTTTTTGCATCCGTCATCAAAACTGTCCGGAGTTT
>JAKRSB010000047.1 GCA_022402525.1 Thermosynechococcaceae cyanobacterium MS004 | reverse complement strand
GGCAATTTGTCCAGAGCAAAAGACCAGGGTGCCGCTTGCCCGAATGGCTTGGTTGTAGGGGCCAACGGGGGCGGGGGCTTGGGCGGTTTGAATGACTTCGCTGGGCATAAAGGTTTTAGTCGGTTTCAGGAGGCACAACACAGCTATTGTGCCGTGGAATGGGAAAGGGCGATCGCACAATTTTGTGAAATCTTGAACTCTGAGACGGCTCATACAGACGCCTCACCCAGACGCTCTATCTAGACGGCTCATTCTTCTGAACGCTCAGATCTCTAACGCTCAGATAAGATGGAGAAGCGCTGATTCTGTCGATTAGAAGATGCTCGCTAGGAATTGATGTTCCCGTCCTTTGCTCTTGACACCCCCTGATAGGTTGCCGATGTCTGCGTCTCAACAGTCTGAACCCTTGTCCGCCAAAAGCGACTCGCCCAAAATTGACTTGCCAAAAATAAACCTGCCCAAAACCAGCGAGTCAGAATCGCTAAAGCGGCTGCGCCACACTACGTCCCACGTCATGGCAATGGCGGTTCAAAAACTGTTTCCAGGCACGCAAGTCACCATTGGTCCCTGGATTGAGAACGGCTTTTACTATGACTTTGATAGTCCCGATCCTTTTTCTGAAGAGGATTTGAAGGCCATCAAAAAGGAAATGATTAAGATTATTAACCGCAAGCTGCCCGTCACGCGAGAAGAGGTGTCCCGTGCGGAAGCTGAGCAGCGGATTCAGGCCCTCAATGAACCCTACAAACTGGAAATTTTAGCCGGACTCGAAGAACCCATCACGCTCTACCATCTAGGTGATGAATGGTGGGATCTCTGTGCAGGCCCCCATGTGGTCTCTACCGCTGAGCTAAACCCCAAAGCGATCGAGCTGGAGAGCGTGGCGGGGGCCTACTGGCGTGGCGATGAAACCAAGGCGCAGCTTCAGCGGATCTACGGCACCGCCTGGGAAACCCCCGAACAGCTCACAGAATACAAACGCCGCAAGGAAGAAGCGCTCCGCCGCGACCATCGCAAGCTGGGTAAAGAGCTAGGCTTATTTATCTTTTCTGATTTGGTGGGGCCTGGACTGCCCCTCTGGACGCCTAAAGGTACTATTCTGCGCTCAATTCTCGAAGACTTTCTGAAGCAGGAGCAGATCAAGCGCGGCTATCTGCCGGTGGTGACGCCCCATATTGCGCGGGTGGATTTATTCAAAACCTCTGGACACTGGCAGAAGTACCACGAGGATATGTTTCCGCTGATGAGCGAAAACGAGGGCGATCGCCTTGCGGAGCAGGGATTTGTCATGAAGCCCATGAACTGCCCGTTCCATATTCAGATTTATCAAAGTGAACTGCGGTCTTACCGAGAGCTGCCCCTGCGGCTGGCTGAATTTGGCACCGTCTACCGCTACGAACAGTCCGGTGAGCTGGGTGGCCTCACGCGGGTGCGGGGCTTTACCGTGGACGACTCGCACTTGTTTGTGACCCCAGAACAGCTCGATGACGAATTTATCAAGGTTGTGGATTTAATTCTGTCGGTCTTTGAAAAACTGCAGCTCAAAAACTTTCGGGCGCGCCTCAGCTTCCGTGACCCTGAATCCGATAAATATATAGGGGGCGACGATGTGTGGAACAAAGCCCAAACCGCCATCCGTCGCGCTGTCGAAACCTTGGGTATGGATCACTTTGAGGGCATCGGCGAAGCAGCCTTCTATGGGCCAAAGCTGGATTTCATCTTCCAAGACGTTCTAGAGCGCGAGTGGCAGCTCGGCACTGTCCAGGTGGACTACAACCTGCCCGAACGGTTTGACCTAGAGTATGTGGCGGAAGACGGCACCCGTAAGCGCCCGATCATGATTCACCGTGCGCCCTTCGGCTCCCTAGAGCGCCTAATCGGCATTTTGATTGAGCAGTACGCAGGCAATTTCCCGTTCTGGTTAGCCCCAGTCCAGGCAAGACTCTTGACCGTCTCTGAAGATCAGCTTCCCTTTGCCCAAAAGGTCGCGGCAGCGCTGGTGGCGCAGGGTCTGCGGGTGGAAGTGGATAGCAGCAGTGATCGCCTGGGTAAAAAAATCCGCAACGCCGAGAAGGCCAAAATTCCGGCGATGGCGGTCATCGGCGCAAAGGAAGTGGAGTCCAACGGCCTCAACCTGCGGATTCGCACCCCCAACCCCGAAGATTCTGGGTCGATCACCTCCGAAGAATTAGGAAGTCTCCCCGTTGCCCAGGTGCAGGCTGCATTTTTGAAGGCTGCTCAGACCTACACCGACCTCGCCACTGCCTTTGCTGAGGCTTAGCCATGCCCCAATCCTCCATTGCAGCATTAGCCGCAGCAGCGCGATCTGGACAGCTAATCGGGTTCCCGACGGATACGGTGCCGGGGCTCGCAACTGCTCCGGAGGCCGCCGCCGCCATTTATGCCGCCAAACAGCGCACCCTTGAAAAACCTCTCATTCTGATGGCGGCTACTGCGGCGGAACTCTGGCCCTTTGTGCAGGGTAGCCCAGAGGTGCAGAACATCTGGCAGGCCGTGGCTGCCCAGCACTGGCCAGGGGCGCTGACCCTGGTATTGCCCGCAAGCGATCGCCTACCCGCTGCCGTCAACCCCACGAATCCTACCACCATTGGCCTGCGCGTCCCCAACTGGCCACTGACTCGGCAGATTTTGGAACAGACTGGCCCCCTCGCCACCACCAGCCTCAACCGATCAGGCCAGGAACCGCTGGAAAATTTGGAGGCGATCGCCGCAGAATTCCCCAGCGTACTCACGCCCACAGCGGACGATTGGGTTCTGCCACACAGCAAAGACCGTCAGCCCTCAACGGTCGTCCAATGGGTCAACCAGAGCTGGCTCATTCTGCGACAGGGCGCTGTTCGACTTTGAGCGTTTCATAACCTCTTGGCATGAGTGGGCAAAGCTGAGTGGGCAAGGTTACGTGGGCAAAGTATTGCGGATCATGGAATCAAAAAAAACTGGTTGAAAATGCCTAAGACCCGCAGGGGGCGGATGGGAAAATCCGTCGTGTAGAGGCTAAACAATAGAAAGTCTTGTCGCTCCGTATTGTGCTGAATAAACCCGCGAATTTCTGTAGACCCTTGCTGCATAAAGGCCTGACAGCCATCCTTCACTAAGGTTTCAAATCCCTTTGGCGCTTGAGGGTTAGCATTGCAGAGGTCGCGCACCAAAAATTTTGAAACCGTTCCGGTGGCAAAGTCCGTGTAGATTTCCTGTCTGGGATTCGTCACGATCAAGGCTAGTCCGGCCACCGCCATCGCTGCACCACCCACCCACCGCAGCATTGAGAAGGGTTTACGGCTGGGCAGGGCTGAAGGGTAGCTTGGGGGAGGCGTCATCGGCAGTCCGGCAGAAGAGTCAAGGAGAATGCTTTGTCCTAGTCACCCTGTCGCCCTAGCCAAAGTTGGTAGGTAATCCGAGGGACTCAGAAAAATAGTGATTTAGCCTAAAAATCTGGATCTAAAATAAACCCAGGTGCTATACTAAAAACCGCTATGGCGAGCGTAGCCAAGAGGTTAAGGCAGTGGTTTGTGGTACCACCATTCGTGGGTTCGAGTCCCATCGTTCGCCCTTATTAGATTCAGCTCAGTAAACTCAATCATACTGAGTATTTTCCCAAGATGCTTAATTCTGCCCTAAGTTCTGTCTCTAGGGTTAGCGCTTGTTAGCAAACATATCCAGGCGATGGGCCTTGTGGCCGCCAAGCGCCTGGAATTTGAGTCCATCTTTCTAGCTTTTCTGGGCCTTCTAGCCTTTCTGGGGTGGGCGACCTTGCTCCAGAATTTCTCGCATGCCTTCGAGGGTGCCCATAACGGAGTGCGGGTCTAAAAACAGAACTTTACTGCTGCTGCTTTCGCCAATGGTGGTGCCCATGTCGAGGTAGTTCTGGGTGAGTAAAAACTGTAGTGCAGCGTGAGCCTGAGGTTCTTTTTGCAGGACATTGGCCACCACCGCCATAGATTCGGCGATCGCCTGGGCACGCAGCAACTTTCCTTGGCGCTCCCCTTCGGCGTTCAGAATAATAGACTGCTGCTCTGCCTCGGCCTTTAAAATAGCGGCGGTTCGCTGGGCTTCAGCAGCCAGCACCTGGGCGTCTGCATTCCCCCGTGCGGTATTGACGGCAGCTTCTCGTTCGCCCTCGGAGTTTAGAATTGCAGCACGCTTGCGGCGCTCTGCCGTCATCTGTAGCTCCATAGAGTCCTGGACAGCCTTAGACGGCGTAATGTCTCGGATTTCTACCCTAGTCACCTTCACTCCCCAAGGATCGGTGGCCGTATCCAATTCTTCGAGCAGGATGTCGCTAATCTGGCTGCGGGCGGTGAAGGTTTGGTCTAGCTCCAGCTTGCCAATTTCTGCGCGGATTTGAGTCTGCACCAGGTTAACCATCGCGGACTCTAGATCCTGAACCTTATAGTAAGCGCGCTCCATATCAATGATTTGCCAGTAGACCACAGCATCCACCGTAATGCTTACGTTATCTGCGGTAATGCAGGACTGCGGCTCAATATCTAGCACCTTGACCCGCAGCGTTTCTTGGTAGACCATCCGATCTAGTCCTGGAATCAAGAGATTCAGGCCGGGGTCAAGGCGTTTGCGGTAGCTGCCGAGCCGCTCTACAAGTGCTGCATTGCCTTGGTTAATAATCCGCACGGAAGAGGCGAGTCCTGCTCCACTCACGCCCAAGATTAGCAAAAGTAAAAACTGTCCCATCTCGTTAAATGCCTCCGTCTTTTTTAGTCTTGGGGTCAAATTCAGGCTTGGGGTCAAAAGGCGCTGCGTTAAAAACGCTTGAATCAAAATTCCACGGCATGACAATCAGCGTCGTGCCCTCTCGATCCATCACAATGACTTTAGTCCCCGCCGCGATCGCCATACTCTCCTCTGGGCATCTTGCCTGCCAGGGGTTGCCTTCGTACTGCACGCGGCCTGTGCCCCCCGGCGCGATCGCCGTTAAAGTTTTGGCTTCTTGAGTCTCCTGCAAAATTTTAGGCAGCCTGCGAGGGAGAAAGCGCCGAATGCCAAACACGCCAATCAGCGAGAGAATCATCCACAACAGGACTTGGATACCAAAGGATGGAATAACCAACGAGGCAAACGCGACGAGTAATGCGCTCAACCCCATCACCGACTCCACAAAAGCCGTGGGAAAGATCAGCTCCAGTACACAGAGCATCAGCCCCAGCACAATCCAGAACCACGTTAACGAGAGATCACCCATATCGGTTTTAGTGCGGTTTTTAGTGCAAACGATAGAGTGCAGGGGGATAAGTGCAGATAATAGAAGACAAATTCCTAGTCCCATCATAGGCGTGGGATAGACCTGAATCGTCAAATATTACAGTTCAATGCATAATTTCAAGGCCTATGTCCCTTCTTATGTGAAGATAGTAAAGCTGATGGTTCACTTCAAAGAGCCAACGCTACAAAAGAAGACAACGGTTAGGGAAGCAGCGCTAAGGTTATGCAAGTGGGTGATCGGGTTCGCGTGAAAGAATCGGTGATTGTGTATCACCACCCAGAAAGTCGCAATCAGCCCTTTGATCTCAAAGGCTTAGAGGGTGAAATTGTGGGTGTCCTTAAGGAATGGCAGGGGCGAGAAGTCAGCGCTAACTATCCCTTTATTGTGCAGCTCGCGCCTAAGTTTCGAGCACACTTAAATGATGCTGAGCTAGAAGTCCTCTAGCGAACACCTGATTTGATGATAAAACTTTTCGCTTGGCGGTTGAAACCGCAGCGACAAGAACGAAATCCGCCTTCGCGGATTGCTGAAATCCTTGATCCATTTAGTCTGCGTAGGCAGACTTTGCTCTTGTAGGCGCGTTGGCGTAGCCTATCTGCAGGACTTATTCATTCGCTGGCTCCAGTAACTCATCTTGGAGGAAAAAATGCTTTGCGGTATAGTGAGTCAGTTTATTGCTGAGCCTCTCGTTGCTTAGCCTAGACCTTTGACTCAGCAATCTCTTTTTTCAGACCTTGAGTTGCGGCGAATTCGGCACTCTAGCCTTGAAGCGGTGCCCCTAGAAATGAGTGCTGATGTACTCGTTTCGTGGAAGTGTCGCGTCCTCCAATACCAAAAACAAGTCCTGCAAGATCAGATTCTGCAAGATCCGCTGGTTCATGATCAATCTGCCCAGAATCAGATTGCCCAGAATCAGATTGCCCAGAGTCAGACTGCCCAGAATCAGACTGCCCAGAATCAGGCCGTCCAAGGCTTGCTGTTTAGCCTTGAATCAGAAACAGATCGTAATGCTCAAGACCCGCTACGTCTTGATCCCTTTAGCCTAACGGCACAAAATATTGAATTTTGGCGATCGCCAGCGGACGAGCCAGGGTTAGCCGCGCTCTATTTTGTGATTGACCAGGAACTGCCCCTCCTGCTGTACGTGGGTGAAACCTGTAAAGCAAACCAGCGCTGGAAAGGGGTTCATGACTGTAAGCGCTACGTGCGAAACTATGTCGAAGCGCATCGCATTCATCACCTGCCCGTGAGCGTCAGCATCGGATTTTGGCCCCACGCACCGGAGCAAACTCGCGCCCGCCAGCGCATGGAGCGATCGCTCATCGAACAGTGGCGATCGCCCTTCAATAAAGAAAACTGGAAACATTGGGGTACGCCCTTTGTCTGGGGTAAATCTAGTTAGTAAGCAGACCCACAGATAGGCAATGGCGCAGAAAGAGTCCTGAGCGCCTACAGGCCATCGGAGCCCATGTATTGTTGGGATGTGTTAAACCTCTCAAGAAGCGAACAAAATAGCGGATGTTAAGCTGTAGCTAACTGTTTGCAAAGGCTGTTCCATGACTGCCGTAACCTTGAACCTAGATGCCATTACAACGCTGACCCCTGAGCAGTTTTGGCAACTCTCGCTGACCAACCGTGATGTTCGGCTTGAACTCTCTGCTGAAGGGCGATTGATTGTTATGCCGCCGACGGGTTGGGAATCAGGTAAGCGCAACTTAAATCTATCGGGTCAGCTTTGGAACTGGAATCGACAAGCACAACTCGGCATCGCTTTTGACTCATCAACTGGCTTCAGGCTCCCTAATGGTGCCGTGCGCTCTCCCGATGCAGCTTGGGTCAAGCAAGATCGTTTAGATAGACTAACCCCTGATCCTGAAAAATTTTTACCCCTTGCACCTGACTTTGTCGTGGAGCTACGCTCTGCCAATGATTCTGCAAAAGAAATCCGAGACAAGATGAAGGAGTACATCGACAACGGCGTGCGCTTAGTCTGGTTTCTCAATGCAAAAGACAAAGAGGTTGAGATTTATCGGCTAGGAAAGGGGGTTGAAATTCTGGATTGGCAAAGTCTCTCTGTTGGCGAAGCCGCCCTGAAAAGTCTAGGAGACTCGCCTATGCGTTTGTCTGGCGAAGATGTGTTGCCAGGATTTGTGCTGGAGCTGAAAGGTGTTTTGGATTAGGGTATGGGAAGAACCCTTAGCGTAGGCGCTTTAGAGTAGGCTCTGCACCAAGGCAAACGCAACAAACGCGCTACCCAAGGGCACCGTTAGGTTATCAAGGCCAAGTTTAGAAAAGGCCTCTAGCCCCGTGGCAATGATTGCCACTAAGACTGCCGTAAGCGCGATCGCCCAAGAGAGGCCATAGACCGCACCCAGAACTGTCCCGCTGACGATCAGACTGGCGATCGCCATGGTTGCCGTTCCTTCCCAGCTTTTGTTCATGCCCCAGACTTGGTACGGATGGCGACCAAAGCGTTGGCCGATGATTGCGGCAAGTCCGTCTCCCCACGTCATGACCAAAACGCCTAATACCGCATAATGCGGCATCCCCATCGGCCAAAAGTAGGCAATTAAAGCGCCAATGCTGACCGCATAGAAAAACGTGCCCCAGCTTTTGCGCCCCACCTCACTGACACTGCGCAGCAGTGGAACCCAGTAAGAAATCAGCGTCACGATGCTTGCAATCACTGCAGCGCTCAAACTGACCCAGGCCGGAACCTGAAGCCACCAGGCCAGCAAAATCACATTGCCCACGCCGATATGCACAATCTTGCGAGAGACTTCGCTCCCCAACGGGCTAAAGCGGGCGACTAGCTCAGCCGCCAACAGGACAACGCCTAACCAAAGGCTGACCCAAAAAACTGAGCCGCCTATATTGCCCATACCGTGATAGTCCATGGTGCTGGCCTGGGGATTGGGTTAGGCCGCACTTGTTTTAGCGGCCTGCTGTGCTTGATAGGACTCCAGCGCGAGCTGGATAAGACGATCCACCAGATCAGGGAACGGAATGCCAGAGGCGGCCCAGAGCTCTGGGTACATACTGGTGGCGGTGAATCCAGGCAGGGTGTTGATTTCGTTAATCAGCACTTCACCGGTTTGCTCGACGTAGAAAAAGTCTACCCGTGAGAGTCCTGCACCATCAACCGCCTGAAAGGCCTGAATCGCTCGTTCCTGGATAGTTTGCTGGATGTCTGCGGGAAGCTGGGCTGGGATGAAGAGTCCAGCTAATCCGGCGGTATATTTGGTTTCGTAGTCGTAGAAATCGCTGTCGAAGGTAATTTCGCCAATGACTGAAGCCTGGGGCTGGTCGTTCCCTAAGACTGCGCACTCCACCTCCCGCGCCACGACCCCTGCTTCGACAATAATTCGGCGGTCATAGCTGGCGGCGTTGTCTAGGGCAACTTCAAGCTCGGCACGGGTACGGACTTTAGAAATGCCCACAGAAGATCCGAGGTTGGCAGGCTTGACAAAACAGGGGTAGCCCAAGTCAGCCTCAAGGCGATCGCAGAGTTTTGTATAGACACAAGGATCTGACCAAATCTCAGCCCGCGTGACGGCGGCATACTTCACTTGAGGCAGTCCCGCCGCCGCAAACAGAGTTTTCATGGCGATTTTATCCATGCCCGCAGAGGAAGCCAGCACCCCAGACCCCACGTAGGGCACCTGCATAAGCTGAAGCAGGCCTTGAATAGTTCCGTCTTCTCCATTGGGGCCATGAAGCACCGGAAACCAGACGTCAATAGTGGAGGTCTCTGCTGGAAACTGCCAGCGGTTGATCGGGTCTTCTGTGGTGGGAGGCGCGCCGCTATTCAGTACCGCTTCTGCTGCTTGGCCTGATTGCCAACCACCATTTTTCTGAATATAGAATGGCACTACATCATACTTTGCAGCATTGCTGGCTTCTCCTAGACCACGGGCGATCGCTCCGGCAGAGACAATGGATACCTCATGTTCCCCAGAACATCCACCAAACAGTAGTCCTACCCTCAGTTTTGTCACGGTTCTTCTCCGGCCAGCTTTGATTTCCGCTAGACTACCATATCGTTTTGCCATTCATGCAGTCTAGGCAGGGCTTCTGCTAGGGCAGCCCCAAAAAATACTCCCAGAAGCCCCATCCTTTTGGATCTGGGCTCTGGGAATAAAATGCGGTCATGTAATGAGGCACGACTCGAAGCCTTACCCTTGCGGTCTTGGCTATGCGCCACGCACAGACTTAGTTTGTCAACGACTGGTCAGCTCTTTTTCATCAATCAGTTCTTTCAGCAATCAGCTCTTTTTCAGCGACTATTCGGTCAGCTCTTTTTCAGCGACCTTAAGTGCTGGAGTAATAGGCAAGCCCAAGGCCTCGGCTAGCTCCTTGGGTGGTGCTTGACGAGCCTCTGCCTTGAGGTATTGCCCCGTCAAAATTGGCGGCACAACCTTTAATCTGTGGGCGGTGCTGTAGTAGCGATTGGTTTGGCTCATTTTGCCCCGTTCCCGCATATCTTCGTCAGACATTTTTTTACGGAGCTTAATGACCGCATCCATAATGGCTTCTGGGCGCGGTGGACATCCGGGCAAGTAGACATCCACGGGAATGAGTTTATCCACTCCTCGCACTGCCGTTGGAGAGTCGCTGCTAAACATGCCGCCGGTGATAGTGCAGGCTCCCATCGCAATCACATACTTGGGCTCCGGCATTTGTTCGTAGAGCCGCACGAGGGCTGGAGCCATTTTCATGGTAACGGTGCCTGCGGTGATCAGCAGGTCAGCTTGGCGCGGGCTGGAGCGGGGCACCAAGCCGAAGCGATCAAAGTCAAATCTGGAGCCAATCATGGCGGCTACTTCAATGAAGCAGCAGGCTGTTCCATACAGCAGCGGCCAGAGACTAGACAACCTTGCCCAGTCATAGAGGTCATTCAGAGAAGACAAAATGACGTTCTCGGCTAGCTCCTGCGGCACCTCGGCCTGAGACAGGGGGTAAATAATTTGATTTTGAGTCTGATCTTGGGGCTTTGCTGAGATGCTCATGGTGAATCGGCCTATTTGAAGATCGATAGGGTACGGGATGGAGCGATCAAGAAACGGTTTAGGGAAATTCTCTTTAGTTTAATGTATCCAAGCCTCTTGATTGTATTTGTGGGTCAAGCTTCTGGGTCAAGCTTCTGGGTCAAGCTTCTGGGTCAAGCGGCTTTTCTGGCAGGGTAGGTTGCTGGGATGGACGCTGACTCCTGTAGAGGGCCTGTAGGGGGGCCTGTAAGGTTTCTCGAATTCTCCTTTTCGATGGGGTGAAGGATCGCGCGATCTCCGAGGGGAAAGGGCGATCGCTAGCACAGTCATGAGCGATGAACATCATCCATTCACCTGATCTAGATCACGAGCTGCCGTCTAGGCAAACCGCATAATTCAATGAGTGGTTGAGGAGATAGCTTATTTCTTTCACCTTAAGACTGACGCTTAAATTAATTGTAATTTTTAGGAGAAATGCCATGACGACCAACAATGATCAAAATCAAGACCTCTCGCTTGAATTGACCGATGAAGACCTGGCTGAAATTCAGGGCGGCGGACTCTTTAATAACATTTACTACAAGCCTTTTCCTCACGGTATTCCCTCTGACTTCTTCAAGAATATTCAGCAGCCTGTGCTTCCCGGAAACGTCCTGAACGTAAATGTTAGACAGTTTTAATAAGATTTTCCCTGAGCCTTGATTTAGAGTTTTCTAAATCTCAAGATAAGGCTTGATTGGAGAATCAGAAATTCTCAAACAACGCTCTCAAAATCTGTAAATCAACACAAGTTTTTAATGCAAGTTTTGTTTTATAGATTTTGAGAGAAAATAATTATTTTGATTCAAAACTAAAATTATAGAATTCCATTTTTATAGAAGATAAGCTGATGAATTCCTCTAGCTCTCCCTCTAAAATCTTGCATATTCATCCGACAAGGCGATGCAATTTGCGCTGTCTGCACTGCTATTCTTCGTCTGGGCCAGAAGCGCGAGAGGAGCTAAGTTTTACGGTTCTCGAAAAGGCGATCGCAGCGTCCCGTGCGGAAGGATTTAACCTGTTGAGCGTCTCTGGAGGTGAACCAGCGCTATACAAACCGCTGCCTCAGCTTCTAGACTCTGCCCGCCAATCCGGCATGAATACCGCAATGGTGTCCAATGGCATGTTGCTCAATGATCGGTGTCTAGCGTCTCTCCAGGGCCGTCTTGATCTATTGGCCATCAGCCTAGATGGAATGCCCGCCTCTCACAACCACATGCGAAATCATGGGCAGGCTTTTGAAACCATGCAGTCCAGACTGCCCAGTATTCAGGCTTCTGGCATCCCCTTTGGCTTTTTGTTTACCCTGACCCACCAAAATTTTAAAGAATTTGACTGGGTGGTCAATTTTGCCCTAGAGCATGGTGCAAAGCTATTGCAAATTCATCCTCTTGAACCTCAGGGGCGTGCAAAAGCAGGGCTTGCAGCAGAAATTGGCCCCAATGGGAACCTTGCGGCCTATGCCTACCTCAAGGTGATGCGGCTCCAGCAGACCTTGGGCGATCGCCTTCATTTACAGCTTGACCTAACCCACCAGCAGGTCTTACGGGCTCATCCCGATCATTTCTTTGCGGGCGGCGGTATTCAAGACCCCATGCAGGCCAAACTTTCTGACCTGATTGCGCCCCTCATCATTGAGCCGGACGGCACCGTTGTTCCGCTGCAGTACGGTTTTGCGCGTCAGTATGCCCTCGGAAATTTGCGAGATGCGTCCCTTCAAGACTTAGGTCAGCAGTGGCGACAGCGGACGTATCCTAAATTCTTAGCCCTCTGCCGCCAAGAATACGAAGCGATGGCTGTGCCTAGAGATCTCCCGATTGTGGACTGGTATGGTGCGTTGGCTGCATCGGCCAATATTCCCTTGGCTGCATAGACCTTAGCTGCATAGGCCTTGGCTACATAGAGCAGTTGCTCATCGAATGATGCTAATTCGTCTGGGATTCATTCGTCTGGGGCTAATCAGTTTGGTGCTAAATGCGGTACTCAGCACGCAACGCCAGCCAAATTGCGATCGCAGCGGTGACGAGGTTTGGGATCCAGCCGGAAGCGAGGGGAGACAATAGGCCAAAACTGCCCAGGTTGTTGGTGAGAAACGTTAGTAGGTAGTAGCCCAAAATAATCACAATGCACAGCCCAAACCCCGTACTGTTGGAGATCCGGCGGAGGGAGGTGCCTAAGGTGCTGCCCACCACCCCAAAAATGAGGCAGATAAACGGCAGCGCAAACTGCTGATGAATATAGAGCGCGGCCTTTCGCTGTCTCTGGGGATTGCCAGCTTGCCGCTGCTGTGCCCAATACGCCTGAGCATCGGCGATGGACATTTCGTCTAGGGACTGTCCAGGCACCGCGAGGGCAAGGGGATCGCGGGGGACGTAAAGCTCCTGATCTTCAAAGGACAGAACATTTTGCGCCGCACCATCCGCCGTGACCAGATAGATTTTGCCGTTCTGGAACTGCCAGCGACTTTCGGCAGCATCCCAAGTCGCGCGCTTAGCAGAAATGACCTGGTTGGCGTTGGGCTGGGTTAAATCCAAAATAGTCATGCCCTGCATTGACCGCCCGTCAAAGGTTTGAGCATAAAAGAACCGACGCACTTCGCGGTCTGGGCCATATTCTTGGTAAAAAATATTTTTATCCTGAAGGTTTAGTTTTCCTTCTAGGGCGGGCTGCTGCATCATGAGCTTGGCCTGATACTGGGTAAAGGGCACTAGGTTTTCATTCAGCAAAAACATCAGGGCTGTAACCCCTAGCCCGAAGACGAGAATCGGCAGCAGCAGCCGAAAAAAGCTGACGCCACAGGCTTTAAGAGCGGTCAGTTCGCGATCGCCAGAAAACCGAGACAGGCAAAGCAGGCTAGCCATCAGCATTGACATGGGCAGGGCAAAGCTTACAAAGCGCGGCACCTGCAGCACCAAAATCTGAAGGGCCAAATCAAGGGGAATCTGGGTGGCGCTCACCTGCTGAAGTAGCGTAAATAAAGACCCCACGGAAACGCCGACGGCCGAAAAAATACCGACCCCGAACACAAAGGGCTTGCTCAGCTCTTGCAAAATATAGCGATCTAGCAATGACAGCTTGGGCAACCAGACTTCAATGCGCTGAAGGATTGGGGCGGCTTCTGCTGAAGGGGTGGGCGTAGTCATTGCTCAAGGGTCATCGTTGAATAAACAATAGGTCGAATGAACATAAACAGTCATCGTTTAAACTGACTGCCGAGATAGTACTGACGGACGAGGGGATCATTATATAGCTCGTCCGGGGTGCCGGAGGTGAGCACCCGACCCTCTCGCATAATGTATGCGCGATCGGTAATGGCGAGGGTTTCACGGACGTTGTGGTCCGTAATGAGAATGCCAATATTGCGATCGCGCAGTCGAGAAATGGTTTCCTGAATATCCGAGACAGAAATAGGGTCAACCCCCGCAAACGGCTCATCCAGGAGTAAAAACTGAGGCCCCTCTGCGCCAGCGGCCAGCGCTCTAGCCAGCTCTGTGCGGCGGCGCTCTCCTCCAGAAACTGCAAGCCCTAGGGTTGAGGAAACTTTCCGCAGGTTAAATTCCTTCATCAAAAAATTCAGACGTTTAGACCACAGATAGCGGGGCACCTGGGTTTGTTCCATCGCCAACAGTAAGTTTTCCTTAACCGATAGATTTCTAAAAATACTGGGTTCTTGCGGCAAGTAGCTAATCCCCAGCTTTGCCCTGCGATGCATCGGCAACTGGGTAATATCCTGGCCATCCAGCCAAATTTTGCCCAAGTCCGGCTTTTCAAGACCTGTCGCCAGATAGAATGTAGTGGTCTTCCCCGCTCCATTTGGCCCCAGCAGTCCCACAATTTCCCCACGGCTGACTGTCAGGGTGACATGATTGACCACCGCCTGCTGGCGGTAGAATTTACAAACATCCTGAAGCAGCATTTTCAAAGTAGCTTTTTCCTCCGCTGTTGCTCCGGCAGAGAATAGTTTGGCAGAGATATTGTTTGCCAGAACAGTGGATCGCCGTTCCGCAACCCGTAGCGCGACTGTAGGCAAAGAGCCATGAATGAACAAGACCGTGAATCAACAAAGCCATGAATGAACAAGGCCATCAAACAGGCTACGCTAAGCGGACGCTCTATAGTAAACCTAAAAAGTAAACCTAAAACATCAAGACTAGGCACCGGAATGACTTGAGTTTAACAAAAGAACGCGCCAGGATTAAGGAGAATACCATTCAGATCCTGCCATGTCTTTGACCAATGGCGATCGCCCAGCAAAACCCTTCACCCAATCCAGGTCTGTTTTAGCCCCATGCGCTTAATCATGCTGCATTGCGCCAGATTAACCCGCAGTAGGCTGTCCTACCCTCGGACAACCCGCGATCGCCTATCCGATTTAGCTCCACACAAACAGAGATAGCGCACCCATGAAGACATCCCTAAAACGAGTGGTTGCGGGCGCACTGTTTTTCTGCACAATTCTGCTGGTTTCTGCTTTAGGCTATGTCCTGTCCGGCTGGTCTTGGATGGATGCGGCCTACATGGTCGTGATTACAATTTTTGGCGTGGGCTATGGAGAAGTTAAACCCATTAATACCCCGCTCCTGCGGATTTTGACCATGGGTTTAATTATTGGAGGCACCACTTCCGCCGTCTACATCGTGGGTGCATTCGTGCAGATGGTGGCGGAGGGCGAGATTAATCGGGCAATAGGAGTGCGGCGGATGAATCGAGATATTGAAGCTCTCAAGGATCATGTAATTGTCTGTGGGTTTGGGCGCATTGGACAAATTTTGGCGCGTCAGCTCTCCCGTGCCAAGTTACCGTTTGTGGTGATTGACAGAGATAAAACGCGAATTGAGCTGGCCGAGTCTCTGGGCTATTTGGTCAAGGCTGGCAGCGCTGCGGAAGAGACTATTTTGACAGAAGTGGGCATTCTGCGGGCGCAGGTCTTGGCAACCGTTTTGCCGGATGACGCGAGTAATGTTTTCATTACGCTCACCGCCAGAGAGCTGAACCCAAACCTCAGAATTTTGGCGCGGGGGGAGCTTCCCAGTACCGAAAAGAAACTCCGGCTCGCGGGTGCTGACCAGGTGGTTTTACCCGCATCCATCAGCGCCCAGCGTATTGCCTACATGATTACCCATCCGGTTAGCCTTAACTTTTTAAGCCAAGATGATGGCCGCCAGACGCTCAATGAGCTGCTAGCGCAGGTTGATGTTCAAGTAGAAGAAATTGTGATTGTGCCTGACTCTCCCATTGCGGGAGGCACGATTGGTGATATTGAAGTACGGGGTAAGGGCACGTTTATTGTGGTAGCCCTGAAGCAAGTAGATGGCAGCACCATTATTCACCCAGACCAGTCTACAGGACTGAATGTGGGAGATACTGTCATTGTCATGGGCCACCGAGGCGACATCCCACGACTGGTACAGCGCTATGTGGTGGACTCCCGCATTCGCTACCGAGGGGTTCAATAGGGTCTAATAAACGGACAGGCTGGCTCAAGGTAAGTTGTTTAAGTTCCTTTGACGACGGGCTTGCCAAGCAGAATGTTGGGGTCTGAATGAATGTGCCGTTTCCAGTCAAGTTAAGTGGGATGAGCCTACAGCGCTGGAATGAAGGTGGTGCAAATACTCTCTCTCGTTTGAGATACTAATGATAATCGGTTTCTTGTCTAACCCAAACGAGTTCTTAATTCATCAGGAGAAAGAGCTGAAATGGGGGAGTTTTTGAACCCATTAACGTCACGAGTAACAATTGCATCCAACTCTAGAGCCATAGCACAGGCGACTTGAACGGCATCTTCAAAATCTGAAAATTTCAATTTGATCGCTTGTTCCAATACATTGCGATCCACGGTACAGATTTCCATCAGTTCTAACAACCTGGTTACGGCTGTGATTGCTGTTTCAGGGCTTCTGGTTTGACGACTGATTAGATAATGAATATCTGTTACTGTCGTTGCGGACATGAACCCTTCAATCTGAACTGACTCGATGGCTTCCAGAAGTGATGCAGCATCTTTAACAAAGGGTTCCCGTGCCAGTAATGCATCTAAGAGCACGTTGGTATCAAATAAAACTCGCATCACAAATACTTTTGTGCTAACCGCTCATCTAAAATGGCTTTTACTTCTTCATCGGTAGGTGGCGGTGCGTCTATTTTGGCAATGCCAATGAGGCTTGCGGCTAAGCCCTTTGGCTTGACTGCGGGTTGTTTTTTGGTTTGAAGCGATCGCTGTAAGATGTCGATCAATTGTTGGCGATCTCCCACAGACAGTCTTATGGCTTGTTCTTGAAGTTCATCTAGGGTCATAGCAATACAGGTGGGTGAATCATACCTATACTTTTTAATTTTAGCCGCTCTACCTGAAATGCTTGTTTATTTGCCAGTTTGCATGATCGCCATGCCCAAAAGCCTTTACCCAGACTACTGATCGCCCTACTCAAGCTGAATCTCGGATAATGCGATCGCCCACTCATAACCTGACTAGGCGAACTTGCAGTGTCTTGAGTTTACTTGTCGTTGTCTGGTGGAAAAGTCTTAATGCTCTAAGCTCAACGACTGTAAGGTTGCTCTATGTTGAGTTCGGGGATGATTTGATAGTGCTTGACGTTAAAGGTACAGAGTGTTGCGTTGCGTCCAACGGCACAGGCTGCAATCAGGGCGTCAATCAACCCGACGTTGTTTGACAAGTGGTAAGCCGTAAAGTCGGAAAGAGCACGAGCACAATCTGTTTCGGTAGGCCAGACGACTGGCAATGGTGCAACCAGTTGTAATGCTTGGCGGACTTTCTGCTTGTTTTGCGCATCCTGAATCAATTCCATGACAACAAATTCAGGGATGCTTGGAATTTTTGATAGGCTGGCGAACCAGGCGATCGCAGGTGTGTGGCCTCGCTGAATATCAATGAGGATATCGGTATCGAGCAGGTACATTGTTATGATTGCTCGCGGGTTTCAGCTTGATGGCGTATTTGGCGAGCATGGTCTTGACTATTTAGAATGTCTGGGCGGGAGTTTATGACGCCAGCTTTTTCCCAGTAGGTAATGAGTTCTGCTCCTGTTTTGGGCAGGTTTTGTAAGTCGGGACGCAGAGAAAGGATACGGAGTACGTATTCGGTCAAGGGTAATTTTAGTTGGGCGGCTTCGGCAGACAGCTCGTTTTCTAGGCCTGAAGGTAGCTCTAGGCTAATGTTCATAATCCTGACCTTTTCGGCGATCGATGATGGTGCTTGAGGGTTCTTGATTCTATTATGCGCGGATCGGTCTTAGCCTACCAACGCACAGGGCGATCGCTCTACTCAAGCTGAATCTCGGATAATGCGATCGCCCTCAACCTCTTCAATACACAATGCGATCGCTCCATTAAGCAAAATCTTGGATAAGGTGATCTCAGCTACACTCAAACTAGATTTATACTTAAGGGATGAAGGTCAAAGAAATAATTAAAATTCTTGAAGATGACGATTGGTATCTCGTGCGAACGAGAGGGAGTCATCGTCAGTATAAACATCAGACAAAGCCCGGATTAGTAACTGTTCCTGGCAAGCAGAGCGACGATTTAGCACCAGGAACTTTAAGCAGTATTTTGAAGCAAGCAGAGCTAAAGTGATGCAATATCTTACAATTATCGAAAAAACACCTACAGGTTATTCGGCATATTCACCTGATTTATTGGGATGCGTTTCGACAGGCAAAACCTATGAGGATGTGGAACAAAATATGCGTGAAGCGATCGCATTCCATTTGGAGGGATTAAGGCTAGAAGGGTATGAAATTCCTCAGCCATCTACGTTATCGACTTATATAGAGGTTACAGCCTAGTCATGCTTTGTAATAGATGAGCGATCGCCTCTACTTTACTCACACAGGGCGATCGACCCAGCCCTCACAACACTTGCACCCGCGATCGCCCCGCGCAAGCAAAATCTTGGGTAAGACGATCGCTGACTGATGATTTAATCAGACTAAGGAAGAGGACGCTGGCGAATCTGATCGCGCTCGACGACCGTAAACCGTCCTTCAAATTGCAATCCTTCAGTTTGTAAAAGGTTTAGCCATATTGCGGCGGGTTCTTCTGGGGTACAGGGGCGAAACCGAAGATAGATCACTCCTCTTGGCGATGGTTTTCTTAAGCGATAAATGAGTTCGCCGTAGTCGCGGTCAAAGGTGAGAATAATCCTTTGTTCATTAACCGCACGGGTCAAAACTTCTATATCTTCTATCCCTGGAGAATCCTCGGTAATCGAAGCGATGTCATAGCCTGCTTGCCGTATTAGCTTGATACTTAGCAAGGGAAAATTTTCATTTGCTAGAAGCTGCATTGCTAGCCTGCCTCGGCGGTCAGGAGTGGGGTATAAAATACGTCTTCTTTGAGGCACTCTGCGGCAAATGCAAAAATGGCTTGAAGGGCGATCGCATTTAGGGTGGGGTAGCTTTCTAAAATTTGTTGTTCTGTCCACCCTTCAGCAAATAAGCCCAGGATGAATTCTACGGAGAGGCGCGTTCCTTTGACGACGGGCTTGCCAAGCAAAATGTTGGGGTCTGAATGAATATGAAGTTTCCAGTCCATGACCGTTTGATGCGATGGTGCTTTATCTATTATGGGCGATCGCCAATGTCCTACAGAATTATGGCGATCGCCCCTACTTTACTCACACAGAGCGATCACCCCCAGCCTTCACAACGCTTGTCCTAGAGATCGCCCCGCTCAAGCAAACTCTTGGGCATGGCGATCGCTATTGACGCAGTATGATGTGAAGGTGTTAATTTGATACACAAATGAATGATCTATTGTCTCGTATTACCCAAATTCCTGGTCAGTGTGGCGGTCGTCCTTGTATTAGAGGGATGAGAATTCGGGTGAGCGATATTTTAGAGATGTTGGCAGAAAACGTTAGTGTTTCTGAGATTTTGGAGGATTTTCCTGATCTTGAGAATGAAGATATTCAGGCTTGTCTTCTGTTTGCGGCGCGACGGACAGATTTTCTGCGATTGACTGCATGAAGATCTGGGTCGATGCTCAATTGCCTCCAAATTTGGCAAGTTGGTTGAATAGTAGATTTGAGGTAGAAGCGCTGTCTCTTAAAGATCTTGGGCTACGAGACGCAGGGGATATTGAGATTTTTGAGGCGGCACGCGCTGCTAATGCTGTCATTATGACGAAGGACAGTGACTTCATCGATCTAGTCTGTCGCTTAGGTATACCGCCTCAAATAATTTGGCTGACCTGTGGCAACGTGACGAATCGTAATTTGCAACAACTTCTTTCAAAAACTTTGACTGATGCATTGGGCAAATTGCAGCAGGGCGAAATCATTATAGAGATTAATAACTGTTCTCTATAAATGCTCAAAAAATCGCCCTTAAACGACCAGCACACAGGGCGATCGCCCTACTCAAGCTGAATCTCGGATAATGCGATCGCCCTTAAACGACCGGCATACAGGGCGATCACCCCAGCCATCACAACACTTGCACCCGTGATCGCCCCCCAAACCTTACACCCCAAGATTGCCGTTCCTCTGCTGACTTATGAATGGTGATCGCTCCTGCTGGCGCAACTAATTTGCCTCGGTTTCAGTAGAAGTAATTTGCTGAATCTTTTGCTCCAGTGAATTTTCCCAGTTTGGATCGCTGGGGTTGATGGCGATCATTCGTTCTGATGCTTTCGAGCGATTAACGTAGTGATGAAAGGCGTTAAGGTCTTCTTGATGCGTTAAAACGAACTGACGTAGATCGTTTAGGTTCATTGCCTCAAGGTTGTCTTCTGTCAAGGTTTGTACCCTCCAGTAGGTTTGATTCCATAGATATGTGATCACACCCAATTTGTCGGTGCGACTACTGTTGGCGCACCCAACCCCATCAAAATACGGCGGAAATACCTATTTTATCAATAAATTATTTAATCTAGAAAATTTCTAGCGTCTCTGCGAACCTTAGCATGATTCCTTCAGTCAATAATCCTTGTTTTAGACGATCTTCAGGCTTGATTTTTCCAATTGGTTCTTTTGTGAACCTATCAATCATATTCTCTTTTTTCTCGTCAGAAAAAGATAGCAATATACATCTTTTGTCCCTAGGCTCATCAACCATTGCAATATGATTAACATTGACTACATTGTAATCAACAATTTGACAGATTCTTCCCATGTATGGAAGACCTTCCAAGTGATCGCATTCATCAATCAAACTGCCACAAATTGAGCATTTGCCATTAGAGACAGTGGCTCCCATACTCAGATATACCATTTTTGGAAAATATGCTTTTTCTAAAAGAAGCAAATCTTCATATCGCGAAAGTAACATCTTATTGTATGGAGCAGCTCTATAAGACCAAACAGTATACTCTTGAGCATCAACAAGAAAGTCCCAGGCTCTTCTAAAGATGCCTTCTTTAAGAGAGAGTATACAGTTTAGCTCAGAGATAAAGCTATTAACACCGCATTGCAATGCCAGCATTAAATTTGCAAGCTTTTCCTCTTCTCTATTGATTGCATCGTATTTAGCTTTTAAAATTTCTCCTTTAATAATTTCCAGCTTTTCAATAGCTTCTCTCTTCAGTCTACTAGATATGGTAAAAGGTAGATATACTTCTGCCTTACTCATTTCTTGAATACAAGAGGAGATGAAATCATCCTGAGAGATCAACTTTTCTTGATTACTTGTCATATTCTCTTCGATTGTCAATTAATAGTCTGTTAATTACCATTGAGATTTCTTTGATGCCCTCAACAGGGCCAGAGTATTCTATTCTTCTGTCCATTCCATTTTCTTGTTGAATTAAGATTTTCAAATGTGCTTTACTATGAAATGAAGATCCCTTCAGAAAATCTGTCAAATAGTTTGTAATAATTCCAAGAGCAATATTGATGGCAGTAGGATTAGATGTTGAAAATAATGAAGTTACAACTATGATTGGAGCATACCAGTCAAAAGATCTTAGTTCTAAATACCTGACTTCATTCTTGTCTTCATGAGGAAAAATAAGTGGTATGTCATTAAACCTCATCAGTTTTCTTAGAGTTGGAGTTGTCGTGGAATAAAGAATTTCAGATGATTCATTTATCTCTGGAGCAAGAATAAGTCCAGAAGACAAGTCAACTCCCATTTCAACTAACTGTTTAATAGTTGAATCATCATCAACTATTTTAAAGTCAACATCATCCCTGTTTAAAACTGAATATTCAGTTGTCCTGCCAAAACTTTTTCGTCCAGGCCCTAATTTTCTAACTTTAAGACTCTTTAAATCGTATTCTGGGCGAAGATCGTCTTCCACTGCTAGATTATCCTTCTTCATAAGCTTCCTTCTCTGACTTTGTTACTTTCCTTGCACTAATTAGGCGAATTAAATTTTCTCTCTCTGTATACGCAACAATTAACAACCTTCCCTGGTTTGACTCCCCCAGAATTAGATAACGCTCCTCGTCTAGAGAATGATCTAGGTCATAAAAGTCAACGTATAGAGGATCTTTGAAAACGGTTTCAGCTTCCTCGAAAGTCACACCATGCTTTGACAGATTGCTTGCTGCTTTGCTTTCATCCCACTCAAACATCATGAGATCGTCATTTTAGCACTGGACATTAGAAGGGTTTCTTGTAGAACGTTAGGGAGCATCCCACTTTGGCAAAAACATTGCCTCAAGAGGAGTTGAGCGAACCACT
>JAKRSB010000046.1 GCA_022402525.1 Thermosynechococcaceae cyanobacterium MS004 | reverse complement strand
TCATCAGCATCTGAGTGCGGAGGGTCAATCCCACAAAGAGGGTGCAGATCACCAACAGCAGAGTACTCAGCACCAAGTCCAGCTCCCGCACCGCCAAAATATCGCCAAACAGCAGGTTATTCAGCCCACCCTTATAGGTGCCCACAAAGCTAAGGATGATCACGGCGATCGCCAAGGAGGAGGAATAAATAATATTTAACAGCGCGTCGGTCCAGAGGGTTGTTTTTTCCAATAGGTAATTGACCCCCAAGGCAAACAGTAACGCAAAGGGAATCAGCACCGTTGTGGGGTCTATCCCCAGCAGTACGCCCAGACTAATGCCCATCAGTGCCGAGTGCCCTAAGGCATCACTAAAAAACGAAAGCTGGCGCAAAATCGTAAAGCTGCCTAGCATCCCCCCTGTCAACCCCGTCAGCACCCCGCCCAGCAACGCCCGCTGCATAAACGGAAGCTGAAACAGCTCGACAACGCGGGTAAACTCAGCAGCAAGGGACATAGGTGCTTAAAAGGGGGGCTTAAAACAGGCAAACGATTGGCGGAAAAATTGGAGAAAAAACTTAGTGAGAATGGCGGTAGCGCACAAAATCTGACCCGTAGGCTGCCGCTAAACTCTCAGGAGATAAGGCCACATCCGGGATGCCCTCACACAAAACCCTGCGGTTGAGGCACAAGACGCGATCGCACTGGCGGCGCACCATATTGAGATCGTGGGAGATTTGCAGAATCGCCCAGCCCTGATCCTGCTTCAGTTCGTAGAGCAAATCATAAAACTCCGATTCATTCCGCACATCTAAACCTGCTGGCGCTTCATCTAAAACCAAAAGCTGGCGCGGACGTACCAGACAGTAGGCCAACAGCACCCGCTTGGTTTCCCCCCCCGATAGGCCGCTCATCAGGTGGTGCTGCAAATGCAGGGCATCCACGCGCTCTAGGGCTTGCTGAATGGCGCGTCGTCTTGCCTTATGCCCCGCCCAGGGGAGGCAAATCCCCAAACTGTCCCAGCCCAGCCCCACCAGCTCTGCCACCGTCATGGGGATGCGATGGTCAAACATGAAATTTTGCGGCAGGTACGCGATCGCCTGACGCACCTGAGCGGGTAACTGCCCCGAACGACTGAGAGACTGCCCTAACAACTGCACCAGCCCCTTCTTACGGGGCAAAATCCCCAGAATGGACTGAATCAAGGTACTTTTCCCCGCACCATTCGGCCCCACGATCGCCATATCCGTACCTGCGTCTAGCAAAAAAGACACATCTTGGATGGCTGCATGGTCATTCCGGTAGACGGTTAGCCCTTCAACAGCTACCACAGGGTTAGTCAAGACAATCGATCTCCTAGAATTGCAACTTTAATGGAGAAATTAATACTGGGGACATTAAAGCGGTCATAGGCAGCGGCTTAAACGGGCGAAAAACCTGGGTGCTTTGCCCAAAGGCTGACTTCAAACTTTCAAGGTTTTTCCGCATGGTGTTGAGATAGTAATCTGGCTCTACCGCCTCTGCTCCACCGGATTCAAGGGGGTCAAAAGGACTGACCTTAATTTTTAAGTCCCCTGCGAGGGCGGCAAACGTGTTCTCTGCTGCCTGGGGTTCACTGAGCAAGGTTTGCAGGTTTGAGGCTTTAACGGTCTTAACCAAGCGCTTCACGTCCTCAGGAGAGGGGTTTTCTTCAGGGACATCCACCAAAAACTGGGCCTGGAGGCCATAGCTTTCAGCAAAGTAGGGAGCAAAATCATGGAACACGACAAAGGTTTTTCCAGCATAGGGTTTAAGGGCTGTGGAAATTTCGTTGTCTAGGGTTTTGAGCTTAGCAATATAGGCGGAGGCATTGGCGGTATAGGTCGCTTTCCCCTCTGGGTCTGCCGCACTCAACCCGTCCCGGATATTTTCGACCTGACGAATTGCGCGTTTCGGGTCGAGCCAAATATGGGGGTTATACTCACCGTGACTATGCCCATGTGCTGTGGCTTTTTCCCCCTTCTTTTCAGACCCGTGGGCGTGATTATGCTCATGAGCATGATCGTGGTCGCTCTCTTTCGCATTCTGCCCCTCAACGGCAGCTGTGGCAATGGGTTGAATGCCCTGACTGGTATCAATTACTTTGAGCTTGGGGTTTTCGGCATTTTTAACTAGGTTCTCTAAAAATTCTTCCATCTCTAGGCCATTCTGGACGAGCACATCGGCTTGGGAGAGCCGTTGAGCATCTTCAGGTTTGGCCTGAAAGTCGTGGGGGCCGACATTCGTGGGGAGGAGTTGGGTGACTTGGGCGCGATCGCCTGCTACAGCCTTCGTAAACTGGGTGATGGGCAAGAAGGTCGTTACAACATTGACTGCTGCGGCATTGGGTGTCGTCTCAACTGCAGCGGAAGGCGAATTGCTTGCGGAGGGTGCAGAACCCGTGCAGCTTGATAACCCAAGGGTCAGAACAGAGGCCGTCACCAGCGACCAACCCTGCCCCCATCCACTGCCGGAACGAATTCTAAAGTTACTTTGTACGAGATTCCTTGGCACGAGGTTACTTTGCACGAGATTACTTTGCACAGAATCACCTTGCACAGAATTATTTTTCACAGGATTACTTTGCACAAGCTTTTTCATTTCTCAACATCTTGCCTTTCGAGAATCTTTTCCTGACTCTCTTGCCATCTGCGCTTCAGCCGCTCGTTGTTGCCGATATTTTGCCGGCAAAGAAGCACAGAACCCAAGCTGGACTTAAGTATCGCTCAGCCGGAATTGAACACAATGATAATCATTACCCTATCATAGCTCAATAATTCTCAAAAATGAGAATAATAATCATTATTATTTTGCGATAAAAGGAGAACAAACCGCTCCGACAAAAGGGAGTCATTTTGATGTTTGGGAGATTCTGGGAAATTCTGGGAGATTCTGGGAAGTTCTGGGATTGGCCTAGGCGGCAGCGGCTTCAACTATGCGTGTGAAGGGCTACGTGAAGGGCTAACGGTGGCTAGCACACCCACCCCTCTGGCCTCAACCACCAGGAAATAGCCTGCAAACCCTCGAATCTTGCGGGCGATCGCCCAGTCTCGACTTGACCCCGTTGCTAGGCTCCTTTGCTAGACTATGAGGGGCTGAAGTCCTGACCTCCTCGTTCACTCAAGGTTTAGCATGTCTCCAAGCGCTGCACTGCTCTCAAAAGAAATTCCCTCTCTGATCTATACCGTCAGCCATGATCGCTTTGACGAAAGTTGGCGATCGCCCCTTTCTACCTTATTGGGTCTGGGTCGAGCCGCAGGGGCAGATTTTGTAGAGTTTTTCCTGGAGCGGGTGAACTACATTAGCTGCTTGGCTGAAGATGACGCCATTACCAGTCTGTCTCCGCGTCTTGCAACGGGGGCGGGGGTGAGAGTGTTTAAGGGGCAAGCTGACTGCTACGTCAGCACCAATGACCTGAGCTTTACCGGACTCAAAAAAGCGCTCGAAAAAGCGTTATCCATTATGGGCTTAACCCTACCAGGGGACAGTTCCTATGTGCCTGAAATTAATCTAGAGCCGCTGCGGGACTACGGCACTGCGCGCCATAAAAATAGCTGGCTAGAAACCTGTAGCCCCATGCGCGAAATGAGCGATGTGCTGCTGGCTGCTAATGCTCACCTTGCCCAAAAGGCGCAGCATGTCCAGTCCCGTCGCGCTGCTTACTTTAGAGACTGGCAAGAAGTCTTGGTGGCCGCGAGTGACGGCGTGTTTGCGCGCGATATTCGGCTTACCCAGTCCGTGGGCTATAGTCTCCTTTGCGAAGACAAGGGCGATCGCGCTTCGATCAGCAAGCGAGTGGGGGCAACCTACCGCCCAGATTTCCTGAGAACCTGGGATTATGCCGCCGATGCCGATGATGTCTCCCATTCTGCTGCGCAGATGCTGCATGCCGAATTTGTAGAGTCCGGCACCTATCCCGTCGTCATGGCTAATGAATTTGGCGGCGTCATTTTTCATGAAGCCTGTGGGCATCTCCTCGAAACTACGCAAATTGAGCGCAAAACCACCCCCTTTGCCGCAAAGAAAGGCGAAAAAATTGCCCATGAAAACCTGACCGCCTGGGATGAGGGGTTAACAGAAGATGCCTTTGGCACCCTTGACATGGATGATGAAGGAATGCCCGTCCAGCGCACCCTGCTCATTGAAAATGGCATTCTCAAAAACTTTTTGTCAGACCGTGCGGGCGCTTGGCGCACGGGACATCCGCGCACCGGTAGCGGACGACGACAGGGCTATACCTACGCAGCAGCCAGCCGGATGCGCAATACCTATATCGCTCCTGGCCGCTTTACCAACGACGAAATTTTTGCCTCCATTGATAAAGGCATCTACTGCAAAAAAATGGGGGGCGGCAGCGTTGGGCCGACGGGTCAGTTCAACTTTGCGGTAGATGAAGCCTACCTCATTGAAAACGGGAAGGTGACCAAACCCCTCAAGGGCGCAACTCTGATTGGGGAGGCCACAGAAATTATGAATAAGATTTCCATGTGCTCTCAAGATCTAGGGCTGGCCGCTGGCTTCTGTGGTTCCGTCAGCGGCAGCATTTACGTGACGGTCGGTCAGCCACATATTAAGGTAGACTCCATTACCGTGGGTGGCCGCTAAGCGATGTCATCTGACTTGAAATCAGATGCTCTAGAATCAAGCCCTGCTTCCACTTGTCCTCCAGCGCGATCGCGCTTTCAACCCTGACCCATGAAATTACTTGTTGGCAACGATGACGGCGTGTTTGCGCCAGGAATCCGTGCCCTTGCCGATACCCTTGCCGCTGCTGGACATCAAGTGACCGTGGTTTGTCCTGATCGGGAGCGCTCTGCTACTGGTCATGGCCTCACCATTCATAAGCCCCTCCGCGCTGAACAGATTGAAGGGGTGTTCCATGAGACTGTTTTGGCCTGGGCCTGCTCTGGGACGCCTGCAGACTGTATTAAGCTAGCCCTGGAGGCGCTCCTTGATGAGCCGCCGGATTTCTTACTTTCTGGGATTAACCAAGGCTCCAACCTCGGAACAGATGTTCTTTACTCCGGCACTGTCTCCGCAGCAATGGAAGGGGCGATCGCAGAGATTCCTAGTATCGCCATTAGCCTGACGAGCTTCAGCCATCAGGCCTTTCAGCCTGCTGCGGACTTTGCCCTACGCCTGGTCGAGCAGCTAGGGGCGCAGGCCCTCACAGAACCCATTTTGCTAAACGTCAATGTTCCGGCGATCGCTGCTGCTGACATTGCGGGCATTAAGGTTACGCGCCAAGGGCTGCGTCGCTACCACAACCTTTTTGAAAAACGCTCTGACCCTCGCGGCAAAACCTACTACTGGCTTGCTGGAGAGGTGCGTGAAGATGTCGAAGACCCTGTTGCCCCCGTCCATGCGCCCCATCTGATTACAGATGTGCAGGCCATCCGGGACGGATTTATTTCGATTACGCCCCTTCAGTACAATCTGACCGATTATGATCGAACCAAGGCGGTACAGTCTTGGGTGAACAGTCTTGGGTGAGTGGTTTAACCTAAACTTTCAGGCCGGATTATTTACGAGTTAAACCTTACGCTGTGCGGGTGACTTCTGACCTCAAAACTTGTCTAAAGCCGACGCAGGTGGCGTTAGGCAACTTTGATGGTGTGCATTTAGGACACCAGGCTGTGATTGATGCGCTATCGAAGGATGAATGGCCCAACAACCTGCCCCACCCCTTTCCCCTGAGCCCGCAGGGTGAGCCAGAACAGCAGCCGAAAAAGCATTCGGAAATGGGAGTTTTCCCGCCTGGGGTCGCAACCCCTCTTCACACCACCGTCGTTTCCTTTGACCCCCATCCCCATACGTTTTTTAGCGGGCAGACAAGACCCTGCCTCACGCTTTTAGATGAAAAGGTGAAGGCTTTAGAGTCCCTGGGGGTTGAGCAGCTTGTGCTGCTGCCCTTTGATGCAGCGCTCATTACCCTGACGCCAGAGGCTTTTGTGCAGCAAATTTTGGTCGATCAGCTCCAGGCGCAGCGCATCAGCGTGGGGTTTAACTTTTGTTTTGGCTACCAGCGCTCAGGCAGTGCCCAAGATTTAAAGGCGATCGCGGCTCGGTACAAAATTCCGGTTTTTATCGCGGCCCCCAAAAGCCTGGATGGAGTGCAGGTCAGCAGTTCAGAGATTCGGCAGGCGCTCGCTGATGGTGAGGTTTTGAGAGTTAAGCGTCTGCTGGGGCGTCCCTACTCACTCTCTGGGGTTGTGGTCAAAGGGCAGCAGCTAGGGCGATCGCTAGGATTTCCCACCGCCAACCTTCAGGTTTCTGACCAGAAACTGATGCCCCGCAATGGTGTATATCGCGTTTGGGTAGAGAGTGATCGGCTTGTTCAGCCCCAGACGGAAACTATAAGCACCGCCATGAATGGGGTCATGAATGGGGTCATGAATGGGGTCATGAATATTGGCAATCGCCCAACCGTAAACGGCCAATCTCAAACCATTGAAATTCACCTGCTCGACTGGTCTGGGGATCTATATGGGCATACTGTAACGGTGTATCTAGAGCAATTCCTGCGCCCTGAGCAAAAGTTCGAGTCTCTAGACGCTCTAAAAGCGCAGATTCAGCAAGATTGCACAGCCGCGCGTACTCAGCTTGTCTGAGAGCTCATTGTCTGAGAGCCCATTGTCTGAGAGCTCATTGTCTGAGAGCCCAGTCTCAAAGAAACCCTATTCATTCAGACCGTTTATTGACTCAGGTTTTGCACCTGAACCTGCCCTCTATCGAACCTTCATTCGAGCATTTTCCCTATGGTTCAGATCTCTCCTCCGCCAACCTCAGCCTCCATTCCCGACCTGCATAGTCCCCTCACGCAGCTAATGGACAATTTGGACTCGGTCATTGTGGGTAAGCAAGATGCCATTCGCCTCGTGCTGGTTGCTCTACTGTCCGGGGGCCATGTGCTGCTAGAAGATGTGCCAGGGGTGGGTAAAACCCTTTTGGCTAAGGCGCTTGCGCGCTCCATTAAGGGAAAATTCCAGCGGATTCAGTGCACCCCAGACCTGCTGCCGAGCGACTTAACGGGAACTAACATTTGGAACCCCCAGGAAGGGCGGTTTGAATTTTTGGCAGGGCCAGTGTTCTCCAACGTTCTGCTAGCCGATGAAATTAATCGCGCCACCCCCCGCACCCAGTCCGCATTGCTAGAGGTGATGGAAGAAGCCCAAGTGACCCTGGATGGCGTGACCCATCCTGTAGGGTCGCCCTTTTTTGTCATTGCTACCCAAAATCCTATCGAGTCCCACGGGACTTTTCCCCTGCCAGAAGCTCAGCTAGATCGTTTTGCCCTGGCTCTCAGCCTGGGCTACCCCAGCGAAATCGAGGAGCTACAAATGCTGCAGCGCACCCAGACGGGGCATAGGCTCAACGACCTTCAGCCCTGTATTTCCCTAGATCAAGTGCGCAGTCTGCAAGAAGCCTGTCTGAAAGTGACCGTTGAGCGATCGCTACAGCAGTACATGCTAGATCTCGTGCGCGCCACCCGTCAAAATCCAGATATTCGGCTAGGGGTTAGCCCACGGGGCACAGTCACCCTCCAAAGAGCCGCCCAAGCCCTTGCCTTTTTAGAAGGCCGTGACTATGTTCTGCCCGACGACGTCAAAGCCCTCGCGCTCAATGTCCTCAGCCACCGAATGATCTCTGCCGGCAGCCAACCAACTACTATAGTGGTGAAGCAGATCCTCCAGTCTGTTGCCATTCCCTAGATTAGTCCTAGGGAATGTTCCGGTTCACTTCTAGATAAAGGCTCCCCCGAATGGAAAGCAATACGCCCCTTGACTGGGGATTGGCCACCTTAGCGCTGTTCATTTTATTGAGTGGCCTATGGATGCTGTTTAGTGGCGTCCAAAATCTGGGCAACAAGCCTTAGGGCTGTCCTATGACTATCTGTTTATCTGTCTATCTGTCCTAGGGCAGAAATGCTAAGGCGGGCTAGCTCAGAGAGGTCGCCGTTCTGTTCGCCTTGCGGTGGGGCCAAAATTGCCAAGCACTCCGCCCAAAACTTGCTAGCGCTGGTGCAAGCTTTGGCTGTAGCCCAGCGGTGCCTGGCAGACTCATGCGGCGCTTATTTTCGCTGAGGCAGATTGCCAAAAATCGCTCTGCGGTGAGCTGCTCTGGGTTTGTTCCGCCAAACAAGATAAATAAGATATTGTCTTCATCATCGTCTTTGCCAAAGGCCATCAGCAGGTTGAGTAGGTCTCCCCAGCGCTGCCAGATAGCGCTAATGCCGCGCAGTTCGTTCCAGGACTTACCCAGCTTGGTTTGAGAATAGGCAAACCAGTTGATAAAAAAGACGATATGCCGAGATTCTTCTGCTAACAGGCGATCAAAGCGCTGAAGCAGCTCGTCGGGGAAGGCTTGGGTTTCTTGGGCTAGGCCATAAAAGCCAAATCCTAGCAGCGCATTCAAACATTTCTGAAAGCCTAGGTCGATAAAGGCTGTTTCTAGGTTTGTGGCGGGCAGGACAGTTTGGAGTGTGGGTACAGCCAGATCGTAGGCTTTTACAAAAGCGACCAGTTCTTGATAGTGCTGCTCTTCGTGTTGAGCCTGTAAGGCGATCGCCTCTTTGATCATGGAATCTGAGAGGGTCTGAGCAAAGGCATTCACGACTTGAGCAGCAGTGAACTGAGACTGAAGTAGGCTAGCCCAAAGGGGAATCCGCTGAAGTCGGTCCAGAGAGGAGGAATCGAGGGATGGCCAGGGGGCTACTTCAGGTTCTAAGAGATAGCCTTCCGCGAGTCTGCGGCAAAACTGTTTTTTTGAGTCGTAGCTGCCAATTTTTATCGGGTTCACGGGCTTGACCTAAAGATGCCGAGGGAATAGGTGCGCTGAGCTAGATACGCTGAGCTAGGTGCGCCACAAATTTTACACTCTATTATTTCATGGATTCTCATACCCATTCGAGACTTCCCTGTTTAGGTTTAGCGAGTGCTGGAGGATGGTTTGCTCTCGATTTGAAACCCTAGAGAAAGTCCTGCTGGAAACTTAACGGAACTCATTCATGGCAGGCGAGACTGGGCTAAGCGAGACAGTTCAGTTTCTGCGGATGCGTAATGCTTAAATTTACGTTCGTCTTGCCGAAAGGCAGGGGTATGAACCATCCGGCGTCCGTTGACCCAGGTTTCGCCATGCAGGATGTGTAGCATTTCGTGATACATCACAAATTCTGGGACGTAGGAGGGGACTTGATGGTCATCCAGGGTCAGGCTCAAAACGATGCGATCGCGGGCTGGCTCGTAGTGTCCAAACTTACGTCGAGTCAACATTTTGCTCCAGGCGAGCTTCGGTTTTGCAAGACTCCCTTGGAAATATTGCTGATTAACCCCCTCAAAAAGTTCATCGAGGTCGTAGGTGCGGCCTTGGGCGACAGCCGTGATTGGCTCCACCATTAAGTCCATCGCCAGTAAGACCTCGCTATATTCTTCTGATACGGCAAAGCGCTTCAATACCGTCGTCGTTTCTGGACTTTTGCCAAAAATCATGGCTTTGGCCAGCGCTCTCAGCACCTCATCATCGGCGGCAATAAACCCTTCACTGATCTGCATCAGGGCGATGTCGTCCGTCTTTTTGTACCGATATAGGCTCGCTAGATTAGAAAATTCAATCGTAATTTTTTGGGGATGAATAGCGCTAATGCCCTTGGAAGCAATGCTCTTGGAAGCAATGCTCTTGGAAGCAATGTTGTGATGAGAAAAGCCTTTATGTTTCGGCTGCAGAATAGATTGTGCAATTTGCCTTACGCGCCGGACGGCCTCCAGGTGGCCCTGAAGATTTTGAGTATCTAGCAAAAATTTTATCCAGGCTAGAAACTGCCGAGACTGATCACTGAGGTGAGCGGATGTTAATCCATCCTGGGCACAGCTTTGCTCAATCTGTTCGCTGGCCTGCTGTAGCGTTTTGATGAGAGGCTGAATCGATTTTTCTGAAGCTGGGGCCTGGACGAGCTGGGCAAGGCTGCGTTGAATTTGCTGGTGGTGTGCACGGACATTATTAATCCGAATTTGTGGGGAGTGGGGCACAGTTCTAAAGAGATTGCTTGAGAGGGTCTAACTTGAGAGAGTTTACCCTGGGAGCTTGCGTAACAAGGTTACTTTAGCGAATTTTATGCTGACCTCGCGCAGTTTTATACATTAGCCCCAAGAACTGCTTGCACTGTTCTGCTTAAACGGTTTCGCCCATCCAGTTCAACAAATCCAGCGCAACAAATCCAGCGATCGAGCTTCTCCTTAGCGCTCAAGCAGTTCCCCAAAGAGTTCACGAACCTTTTCTTTGGCTTCTGCAAGGGTTGTTTGGCCCAAGGATGTTGCTCGATACAGTCGCCGCGTTTGGCGTCCAGTCCGTTCTTTAGTGGAGAACAGATATCCCCTGTGCTTCATCTGAGGCGAGCGTTCCGGCACTGAGCTTGTAGCCGTGGCGGGCTAGTTTTTCAATAATCCCTAGCCCAAAAATTGGTTCGTGGGTGGCGTGGTGCAATGGGTGGCGTGGTGTAATGGGTGGCGTGGTTCAAAATGTGAAGCCGAATCAAGCTGGAATAAAACTCTCGACTGTCATCCATTAGGCTGGGCGTTGGAGATATTTTGAAAATTAGGGCTTGAGTGGTCAAGTCTTGAAAGGTCAAGTCGTGAAAGGTCAGGGCTTGAGTGGTCAAGTCTTTTATTTTGCTCAGAGTAGCACGAGGCTATGTTGTCTTTCATGGAATTCGGTGCATCCTAGGTAGAGTGTGGAGACGATCGCCTTTGACCCAGCAGACCGTCTAAGTCTCAGCCAAAGGGATGACAGAAAGTGCTGGGGAGTCATGCCACGATAGTGAATCTGAGCGGTGGTTTTCAGCCATCGGTTCTTGCTAGATTTTTGGCGAGTATTGGCTCTCGCCGAAAAGTTGCTCAAGCTTTTCAGCATTAGTTTTTTCGGATCAACTTCATAGGGTTTTAATGTAGGGGGTTATAAAGATGCGCCTAGATGTTCAGTGTCGGCTTTCATTTATCGCGCAGTTTGAAACCCCTGCTATTTTGATGTTGCGCCCTCGGAGCGGATGGGGGCAGTGGGTTGTTCGCGAAGAATACTTACTCCAGCCTAATATATCGGTGGTAGAGTACACCGACAGCTTCGGGAACCTCTGCCAGCGCATTGTTATTCCGCCGGGGCCCTTTGACATTTGTGCCAGTGCCTCGGTCGAGACAGCGGATAGTATTGATGTCCAGAGCGATGCGCCGTTCATTCCGGTTTCAGAGCTGCCTGTGGATGTTCTCCAATTTTTGTTGCCAAGCCGCTACTGTCAGGCCGATCAGCCTCAAATCGGAAGCCTTGCGGCTAAAATTGTAGCGGGACTTAAACCCTCCTACGCCCAGGTAGAGGCAATCCGGAACTGGATTCAGGAAAATATCAGGTATGAGTACGGTACGAGTAATGCATCCACTTCTGCTCTAGAGACGGCGAATCAGCGGGTGGGCGTCTGTCGTGATTTTGCCCATTTGGGCATTGCCCTTTGCCGCAGTCTAAATATTCCGGCGCGGATGGTGGTGGGCTACCTTCATGAGCTTGACCCGATGGATCTCCATGCCTGGTTTGAAGCCTATGTGGGCGATCAGTGGTATACCTTCGACGCTACCCAAAAGCAGCCCAAGGGCAACCGAGTGGCGATCGCCTATGGACGGGATGCGGCTGATGTGGCGCTAATTACGCAGTTTGGCCCGATGGAGCTAACCCAGATGGAAGTAACGGTTTCTCCTGGGACAGCTCCAGAATTAGAGGCTCTAGAATTGGAACCTCTAGAATTGGAATCTCTAGAATTGGATTCTCTAGAATTGAAATCCCTAGACTTAGACTCTTCAGACTTGCAGCTTCAGGATTTAGAGCTTCAGGGTTTAGAGCCTCAGGCGGTATAGGTCGCCCCCAGTCCCAAGGCGCTTAAGCCTTTTCGATAGCCAATAGAGGTTTGATCCGCGCGGATATGGGATTCTGCTCGAAGTTCTAGGGGTAGATCTTCGGGGTACTGCGCTTCGACTACTTCTTTGTCTTCGGCAAAGACCTGATAGTTAAATTCATAGACAGGCTCTAAGGGCATATCCTTGTCAAAGTTGCGGCTGATGGGGCAAAAGACGCGGGTCTTTCGTGCTGAGATGGGAGAAGCTGCATTCAAGATGCACAGCCGCTCCCCTTCCCCTGGGAAATGGACGGTCAGCTTGGCGGTGAAGGGCAAAAACACTTCAAAAACCCGCAGCCATTGAAAATCAGCCGGGGCACGATCCTGCATGGCTTTGGGAAAGTTGCTGACGGTGCTCAAGTATTCAGCACGGAGGCCAGTGGGGGTTTTGATAACGTCGTAGCGCGGCACAATGGGATTGCTGCGATCGCCAAAGGAATCTGTATGCACCCAGGCAAAGTGCGCCACATCCAGGAAGCCTTCCATCTGGCGACCGGCGGCTGCATCAAGATTGACGGGGTCTGGCAAAATTTGCTGATAGTCTGGGTCGTTCCATTCAGAAAATTCCGGGAGGTCATGGTTTGCCCCGCCGCCGAGGGAAGTCCAAATCAGTCCGTAGGCTTCTTTAACTGGATAGGTGGTCAAGCAGAGTTTGGCCGGAATGGTGGCCGTAGGCTCTGCGGGCACCAGCACACACTGCCCGCTTTCGGAATAATGAAAGCCGTGATATTTGCACACCAAGTAGTCATCGCTGACATGTCCCATGCTTAGCGGAATGCCGCGATGGAGGCAAATATCGTTGGCCACAGAAACCCCAGAGGAGGTGCGCCAAATCACAAGGCGCTGGTCGAGTAAGGTTGCGGTGATTGGCTGGTCTTTTAACTCATGGCTGAAGGCGATCGGGTACCAGAAAGGAGCTAGCGCATCCCAATCCGATTCGGGAAATGTGCATCCTCTCGGATAAGCGCGACGAACGGTAGTAGCAACCATAGGCCTCCAAACCTCCTAGCAAACGGGATTACTTTGAACTGAATCCTTGAAAGCAGCTATCTCATTGTGGCTGACTGTACACTGTGTACAGTGACCACACATCCTAGCATTGCAGTAGGAGAAGGGTTCCGCTATTTAGGCTACGAAATGAGAGGTTGGGTGAGGTTTTTTGAGTGATGCAACAGCGCCGTAACCTTGCGCTCAACCTTTATTTGCGCTCAACCTTTAGTAGTAGGCACTAGTAGTATGCACTCCGCAGCACTTGCCCCGGCTCAACAGCATGAATGAAGCAGCAACCAGAGTCGGGCCAGTTTTTCTGGTATAGGGCTTCCTTAGGATTTCCCCAGCCGAGCTGGACGGTAATTTCTAGGGCCTCATCGTAGTCCAGTTTGTGAAGGTAGGCCCATTCGGCTTGACAGGCGTCAAGTTCTGCCTGGATGGGAGTGGTTGGTTCTGAAGGAATCGGCTTGACCTGCTGACGATATAAATCCATCCCCTGAGTCACCTGTTGCCAAAAGGTAAACACAGGGTTTTTGTAGGTTGTCAAAACGGCCTGATCTTCAGGTAAGGCAATTAGGTGTTCATCTACCTCTGGAAAGCAGATAGACTGACCCTTTACTTCAAACGTGCGCCACAGCAGCCCAGACACCCCATGCGATCGCTGGTAGGCATGAACCGCCTCGCGAAAGTCACAGAACGCCCTAAATTTTTGCACCCCCTCGACATTTACAAAAGTATCTACCACGGGGTTTACGCGGGGCGTTGGGGTCGTCAGATTAAGGCGATCGCCCCGTAGACAGGCCTCTCGCTCCTGCGCCAGAATTTGCGATAGTTCCTGGGTCGTGTAGGGGCGAGTCATTCTAGCCGAGTGAGTCCCTTAATAAACGTCTAAATATATTTCTCTAAATATTTCTCTAAAATATATATTCTTCCGTCAATGGTACGTTCAGTTTCTGTCTTAAGCGGTCAGCGTTTATCGAGTCAACGTTTATCTACCCAGGCTTTATCTGCCCGACATAGGACTCAAAACCCTTTACAGTAAGGGCTTTAGACGCTCAACCAGTTGTTCTGGCGGTAAGACCCCTTCAATGCGGTGTACCGACTCCCCATTCTTAAATAAAACGAGCGTTGGAAGGGCATGAATCTCGTACTGGCTCGCCAGTTCTGGATAGCGATCTGTATCAATTTTAACGACCTGAAGCTGATCTTTCAGCAGAGCTTGCACCTGATCCAGAATCGGCGCAATCATGCGGCAGGGTCCGCACCAGGTCGCGTAAAAATCGACAAGAAGAGGCTTATCAGCTGAGCTAAGGAGCTCAGCAAAACTCGTAAACTTCTGTTGAGTTGCCATTTTTAGTCTGAAACGCCTCGAATTCGTTTGAGCGAATATTCTTTTGAGTCAAAAACCCTGGATTGAAACAAACTCCAAGCTCCTACTCGAAGCTTAGCTTTTTACGAAAGAAGTTGGCCATCCAGGGTATGGGTAGCTTCCGAAATACAGCCCGATGAGATGGACTAAGCCGTCATTCAATCTCTATTTAGAATGAGAGAACTCGAATTTAATAGCCTACCCCAACATAATAAAAGCCTAGCTGCTCCATTTTGGCCTTATCCAGAAAATTGCGAGCATCGATGATCGCCGGATTGGCCATATGTTTAGCCATCTCAGCATAGTCTAATGCCTGAAACTGCGACCACTCGGTCACCAAGATCAAGGCGTCGCAGCCATCCGCTAAATGAATTGCATCCATCTCAACAATGACGTTAGAGAGTCCCTGACCAATACCGGTCTGAGAAACCAAGGGGTCGTAGGCTTTGACTCTAGCCCCAAGGCGAGTCAACTGCTCAACCAGGATTAGGGCAGGGGCATCTCGCAGATCGTCCGTATCGGGCTTAAACGTTAACCCCAATAGGCCAATGGTTTTGCCCTTCAGCACCTTCAGCGTTTGCTGAAGTTTTTCAATGATTACCATGCGTTGCTGCTGGTTCACTTCAACCGCCGCTTTCAGCAGTACCGCACTATAGCCATAGTCTGAAGCCGTATGAACCAAAGCTGAAACGTCTTTGGGAAAGCAAGACCCGCCCCAGCCAATCCCGGCGTTTAAAAATTTTGTCCCAATGCGGGAGTCAAGGCCAATTCCTTTGGCCACTTCGTTGACGTTGGCACCCACGCGATCGCAGATGTTAGCAACCTCATTAATAAAGCTAATCTTGGTTGCCAAAAACGCATTGGAGGCATACTTGACCATTTCTGCCGAGCTGAGGTCAGTCGTCACTACCGGTACGGGATCAGCCTGCTGCTGTTCGGCATACTCTCGGCGCACAATGGGCGCATAGAGATCCTGCATGAGAGACAGCGCCCTAGCAGAATTGCTGCCCAACACAATCCGGTCAGGGTTAAACGTATCAAAAACCGCTGAACCTTCCCGTAAAAATTCAGGATTGCTGACCACATCAAACTCAGCGCTTGAATCCACAGACAGGGAAACCGCCCCTCGTTCTTCTGAAGGGCTAGACTCTACCGCCACAGCGGAGTTTTGCCGCTGCTCGTTAATTCCGTCTAGCACCAACATTCTCACCCAGTCCCCAGACCCAATGGGCACGGTGGACTTATTCACGATGACCTTATAGCCCGTCGATAGATGATTCCCGATACTCCGCGCCACCGCCTCAACGTAGCGGGTATCGCTTTCCCCCGTTGGAAGGGCAGGCGTTCCCACCGCAATAAATAAAACCTCCCCGTGGGCAACCCCTGCTGCAATATCCGTTGAGAATTCCAAGGTCTGGGCTTGAATTGCCGTCTGAATAATTTCGGGGAGTCCGGGTTCGTAAATGGGCGACTGCCCCTGCTGCATCAGCTTGACCTTCTCTTCGTTGTTGTCAATGCAGATGACGTGATGACCAATATGGGCTAGACAAGCGCCCGTCACTAGACCCACATACCCCGTCCCAATGACGCAGACTTTCATGCAATCTACCCTCCACTTAGATGATTAAAACCGGGCTACAGCCCTCGCTCAGCCGAAGAACCTTTGCTCAACCGAAGAATATTAGCTAGACCCAATTCACTAGACCCAATTCACTAGACCCAATTCACTAGACCCAATCAGCCAGAACCAATTCGCTAGACCTACGCAAGTCTTTCTTCTTCAACGTCCGCCTTGCAACAAGGTTTCCCAATCTGCTCACACTAAACCTCAACATACGGAATCGACGGAGCTGGGATGGCACCTTCAACCCGACTCCGAAAATCTTGAATCGTGGTTTCTAGACCCGCCTCCAAAGGAATCGTAGGATGCCATTTGAGGGCCTGCTTGGCTAGGGTAATGTCGGGCTGGCGGCGACGGGGATCGTCCTGGGGTAGCGCCTTAAACTGAATTTGTGCACCAGGATTCACCATGCTCTGAATTTTTTGCGCCAGCTGTAGCACCGTGTACTCTTCTGGATTTCCTAAATTTACAGGCCCAATGCAGTCCCCATTCATCAGCCGCATCAACCCGTCAACCAAGTCCGAAACGTAGCAAAAGCTGCGGGTTTGGGACCCGTCTCCGTAGACGGTAATGGCGTCTCCCTTCAGAGCCTGCACAATAAAGTTACTCACAACCCGACCGTCATTTTCCAGCATTCGAGGGCCGTAGGTGTTGAAAATTCTCGCTACCCGAATGTCTACGTTGTTTTGACGATGGTAGTCAAAACATAACGTCTCGGCTACTCGTTTGCCTTCGTCATAGCAGCTCCGAGGGCCAATCGTATTCACGCTGCCTCGATAGTCTTCAGCTTGGGGATGGACTTCTGGATCGCCGTAAACTTCTGAGGTAGACGCAAGAAGGATGCGAGCCTTCACGCGCTTTGCTAAGCCCAGTAAATGAAGCGTACCCACGACGTTGGTTTTAATCGTCTTGACGGGATTGTACTGGTAGTGGACAGGAGAGGCCGGACAGGCTAGGTGATAAATTTGATCCACTTCTAATCGCACTGGATCGGTGACGTCATGTCGAATCAGCTCAAAGTTGGGTGCGCCAACCCAGTGCTGGATATTGTGCTTGCGTCCAGTAAAGAAGTTGTCGAGGCACAGCACTTCGTGATTTTCGTGCATTAAGCGATCAATCAGGTGCGACCCAATAAATCCAGCGCCGCCTGTTACCAGAATTCTCATAGAAGAATATTTACTCCAAAGAGCGGTTGACCCTAGATAAGTACCAGATTAAAACTATACCCTGAGAAATTTAGCGCCCCACTGTGGGGCTATATCTCAAACTGCTGAAAGAGACCTAGAATTGCTCTCCCCCACTCACAGAGCGGACTTCGCTGCCGCGCTGGATAACGGCCTGTCCATTTTCGACCCGCAGAAAGATCCATCCTGAAGAATCTAGCACTTCCCCAATTCGGACATTCTGGGTTGAGCCATTGCGAGCCACTAAGATAGCAGACTTATCCCCCAGGTCAAGAATACCCTGAACGGTAATTCCTGCCTTGGTTGAGCCTTGCGAGGTGACAGGAGGGGCCAAGGGAGGGGTTAGAGTTGGAAGACTTGGGTTGGAAGGGACAGCCGCAACCAGGGTGGGTAAGCGTTTGGTTGGGGACTTGGCGGTCATGGAGTTGGCTGAGGCTACCGTTGAGGCAGAACGATTGATGACGGGCGGCTTCGCTAAGGTGCGCTGTCTCAGATTTGGCATTGCAACGGTATGGGCAGGAGTGGGGGGGGTGCGGACGGGAAAGTTTAGGGTCGGGGAGTTGGGCTGTTGTGAGACTGATCCTGGGGTAAGTTGAGGCGTGAGGGGACTTGAGACGGACTCTGTAAGGGGAGCCAGCTCTGGGGTAGGGCGATCTGGGGTGGAGCGGACGGCTGCCAAGGACTGCTTCAAATCTTCTGCAAAGGCGATGTCTGCTTGATTTGGATTGGCCAAAATGACTGGGGCTTGAGCGATCGCAGGCGTCTGGTTGGACTGCGTGAGTTGGGTGCCGATCCATAGCCCCACAGAGCCCACAAAGGAGAAGCAGGCGATGCCCAGCAAAATTTTAGACCCCAGGCCTTCCTTGACTCGGTTACTGAGGGTTTCTTCTGGAGGGGCAGGATAGAGAGAGTCTAAGGTTGCCTCCATTTCAACGTAGGGCACGAGCAAACTGTCTGGCCCCAGAAATGCTTCTGCTGGCGGGATCCGAAGTGCTAGGTTGGATGGGTTACTTTGCGGATTACCTTGCGAATTGCCTGAGGATGCTGACTGGGAAGACGTCCCTGGGTAAGATCTTGCTTGGTAAGATTCCGAGCGAACGGTCTGCAAGAACGACTGGGCAGATTCATGTCGGTCTAAGGGCTGATCTGGGGATAGGTCTGGCGCTAAGTCTTGAAAGAGTGAATCAATGAGCTGGGCGGCATGGTCCTCAATGAGTGAGGTGTAGGATGTGTCATGCGCTTTGGCTGCACTCGATTCAAGGCTAGATTTCCGGCTCATATCCTGGGACATAATCTGACTTTGCACCACATTTGCACCATAACTATACAGACAGACACCCTTTGCTGAGAGTATATATTTTTGAGGGCTTGCCCATAGGATTCACCAAAGTTGCTCTAAACTTTCATGAGCTGAGCTAAATTCATCTGGCTGCATAGAAACTTGGCTGCATAGAGATCTAGCTGCATAGATTGACGCCACACCTCTGGGCTCCATCGTTACGCCACGTCTCCCATCTTGCAGGTGCTCATCAAGAAAATGGAGGCAGGTATGATCTGCCCCTACATGGTGCGCTAAAACGGTGCTTAGGGCGCAGCAAAGGCGATCGCGGCATTTTGTCCCCCAAACCCAAAGCTGAGGCAGAGTGCAGTCTTTAGGCGTGTAGTCTTTAGGCTCGCGCTAGGGCTGGTTAAACGGGCTGCTGCCCCGTGTGGGGTGTGCGGGACGTGTAAGTTCAGATTATAGCCAGACTGCCGTAGTCCCGTACAGGGAGGAATCTGCTGGTGATGGAGGGCACTGATGCAAAAGGCTGCGCCGATTGCCCCCGATGCGCCCAAGGTATGTCCTGTGGCCCCTTTCGTTGAGCTAACCCGCACGCTGAACGGAAACAGCCGCTGAATAAGGGCGGCTTCTGCATCGTCATTCAGCCGAGTGGCAGTGCCGTGGGCGTGGATGTAATCGATCTGATGCGGGTAGAGGCTACTCCGGTGCAGGCAGTCTTGAGTCGCGGCGATCGCACCAGCAGCGTCTGGCGCAGGGGCATTGGCGCGATAGGCATCATTGGTCAACCCAAACCCCAACACCTTTGCGTAGGGCTGAGCGCCTCTGGCCTCAGCGAATTCACGTCGCTCTAGGCACAATAGCGCTGCCCCCTCCCCCAATACAAACCCCGTGCGGTGTTGGTCAAAAGGATACGCACCCTCTCCGCTTAAGGCACCCATGCGCTGAAATCCGGTAATCGTGAGGGGCGTGAGGGGCGCTTCTACTGCCCCTGCAATCACCCCATCACATTGCCCCATCTGAATCAGCTCCACGGCCTGGGCGATCGCCCAGAGTCCCGTAGAGCAAGCCGCTCTAGGTGATAAAACCAGTCTCGGTACGCAGTCCAGAGCCGCTAGGCTACAGGCAACCCTAGACGCTGGAGACTGTCCGTAGAGCTTCCGCCAGCTCGTGCCTGCAAGCTCCACACCGTCATGGGGTATCTCCTCCCTAGACCAAGCTTCAGACCACTGCTCCATCTCAAGCTGATAGCCTCGACTCGACCCCACCACCACGCCCCAGTTGGCCTGAGCCCTAGGCGATGCGACGTCAGACAGCATACAGGAGGTTGGGAGTAAATCATCCAGCGCTAGTCCGAGCAGATGATCTAGGTGGGCTGGCTGCTTTCCCAGGAGCGCCAAGGGCAGGGGTGGTAAGTCCAGGAAGGGTTGCTGCAGGCGAATTGCGGTTTCCCCTTGCATGAGGGCTGACCAACTTTGCTGAAGGGTGGTGCCCAAGGCCGAGCATAGGCCCATTCTTGTAACCCAGACTTCTGTCATGGCGATGTCGTGGCGATCGCAGTTTTGGCCCAAGCTAGACCCCTGAAAATAGGCCCCTGAAAATAGAACATAGAACTATGTCTATTCCTTGTCTATTCCTTCAAGTTTTCCAGTCCCTGGGTTACGGTTGCAGACTCAATTTTGTCTCCAATCTGAATCGTGTCGATCACCTCTAGTCCACTCACCACGCGGCCGAAAACGGCATAGTCTCCGTCTAGAGGGGCCGTTGCAGCATCTGTCAGGGCAAAGTAGAACTGGCTAGAGGCCGAGTCCGGTAGCATGGAGCGCGCCATTGCGACGGCACCACGCCCGTGCTTCAGCTTCGGGGGTTGGGTCACACCCGCAGACTTTAAGGTTTTGCCGTAGACTGGCTCCGTCGCACCTTCCGGCACAATTTCTAAGGGAATATAGCGCGGCTTCTGGGTTGCAGGATCCACAAAGCTTCCCGTGCCCAAAGGCCCTGAAGGGTTTGCCTCCTTACTGAGGGGATCTCCCCCCTGCACCACAAACCCTGGCTCAACGCGATGGAATGCCGTGCCGTTATAAACACCGCGCTTGACTAGATCAACAAAATTTCCGGCCGTCACCGGCGCATTGGTGCCGTCCACTTCAATCGTAATGGGCTTCCCCTTAACCGTCAGCACGACCGTGGCCTGACCCATGAGTTTGGCAAGCTTAGTATTTGGCGCAGGGCTTTCAGCTCCCGGCGGGGGCGTTTCTGCTGCATTCACGGGCGGTTCTGGGGGTGCAGAAGCAGTATCTGTGGGGCCGGGTGTGGTGCAGGAGGCCAGCACCAGCACGAGGGCGATCGCCATGAGCGGCCGAAGGAGAAAATGAATCGGACGGGTAAGCATGTTCAAAATCAAAATCTTCCAAATCAAAATCAAGTTTACGAAGCGCGTCCACGCAACCAGTCAGCGCTATAGCCCTTCCATGGGAACGTTCAGAAATTTAGCAATTTCAGCAGCCTGATTCTCGATCTGGGTGAGGGGAAGGGGTTGTCCAACCCGCGTGAGAGGAATGTCGCCCCGTCCCTTGATCCGCAGGTACAGCGATCGCTGAGGGCTGATGCCTTCCCGAATGGAAACCCGAATCGACTGGACATCATTTGCTCGGCAGGACACCTCTACCTTGCGATTTTTGCCGGGATAGCCCTGGCGAAAAATTTTAATTTGCCCAGCAGCGCGGTCAAATTCGTTATATCCGCCCCCCACGTTCCAAAGTATGGTCAGCCACAGATAGGTTGCAAGCAGCAGCCCCGCCACGCCGTAAAAGCCCATTGCAATGCCCTGCGGGATAAATACCAGCTCAATGGGGTCGCCGATGGGCAGCAGATTCACCCTGAAGTAGCTGGACAGCCCCGCCAGAAAGAATCCGGTTCCGCCAATGGAAATTACCAGTGCCCACCAGTAGTTACTGAAGCGTCTAGCGCCAAGCACTTCATAGCGCAGAATTGTCTTCTCTTGAGCAGCCTGGGCAGTCATATGCAGTTCTTTTAAGCTAGAAGGCAAAGTTGTAAGGTCGGAAATGTAAGGTCGAAAAGTGACGAGTCCGAAAAGTAATGGAGTACCTGTGAGTCTAAAAATTTCTAAAAATCTAAAGAAACACTTAAAAAAATGTTTTGGCAGCAGGCCTGGGGACTAAATCTGGAAGCCGACCCTGGAAGCCGACAGCGTAACCAATCAAGGGAGCCCAGCAACGGAGTTCAGCAAACCTATCCCAGAACATCTCTTTTAGAGAATCAGCCAACCCCAAAACAGTCACAAAAAGCGGACTGAACTTTCCTACCAGCCTCTGATTATAAAGCGGTTTGAGCCTCAGCGAGTCTGAAAGAACGCCTAAAGCGTTTTGGGAAAGCGATCTCAGCCAAAATCGAGTCAGATTAGGGCGGCTACCGTCTCAGAAAAATTTACATTATGTTACATAGGAGAATAATGATGTCGAGGGCATAGATCTAGGATTTTCGTCAGTTTTTGCCGAAAGAATAGACTTTAGGGTGATTTGACGTGGTTATGATTATGCGGTGCGTCCGGAAACAAATCCATGAAAATCGTTAAAAATTAGTCCGTTGCTTGATATTTCGTAAGAATTCCGTTATCAAAAGATTAAGCAGCTGAGCCGTAGGGAGTTTGGATAATGGTGCAAAAGTGAGGCCTTAGGGTTCACTGTAAGCGCTTCAAAAGACGCTTTTACCTCACCATAGTGACTGTCAAGGTCAGATCAAGAATAGAGACTCAGGTCTCACAAAACTTGGTTCCAAGCCTTCCCCTGGGGTTCGTTTAACCATTACATTAGAAAAAGATCAATTGGTACTGCGAAGCTTCTGGCCTTCATGGCTTCAGAGCCCTTGCACCTTTCCACTGTGTCTAGATTGCCAGGGTCTCTCGCTTAGACAGATCCCTAATGGAATCAAAATATTGATTACCTTGCAGCGTTTATTTTTGAAGCAAGAGGTTTTAGTTCCATGACCATCGCACTAGGGCGCGTACAGCCAGAGAGAGGCGTCTTCGACGTTCTCGACGACTGGCTCAAACGCGATCGCT
>JAKRSB010000045.1 GCA_022402525.1 Thermosynechococcaceae cyanobacterium MS004 | reverse complement strand
TCCTATCCTGAAAGGGGTTTTAGGCTTTTAGATTCATCTTTTGTCAGTCAACCAGCCCACTAGATAGGAGATTCTGGATTATCCAAGCTGCTTTTGAACCATTTATTGTACAAAGACTGATAGGTACCGTTTTCCTTGAGACTTAGCAATGCCTCATTAATAGCCTTACGGTGCGGGCTATTAATGGATAACAATATTCCATAATTTTCATCTCGAACTGTCTCTCCAACCAAGGATACTTTTCCGTGACCTTCGTGGGCAGCGTAGTACATCAATACGGGAGCGTCAAACAATACTGCATCTACATTTTTATTTAGGAGTGCAGCATAGGCTGAATCAATTTGGTCAACTTCTAAGGTTTTTAGTCCTCTACTTTGGAGATACTCGGCTGCTGTACTATTGGCAATCGTTGCGGTCACGCGGCCTTTTAAGTCTTCAATTCCCTTAATCTCCCCTTGCAGTGTCTGAACCGTCATTCCAGCCGTGACCGTAGCGGTAAAATATGCTACGAACAGAACGGCAATAAACATCCAAAATACCGCCAATACTCGGCCTAAAGCGCCTTTGGGCATTTCTTCTGCTTGGGTTGCCAAGGTTGAGGCTGACCACCATATCGCCTCAAATATGCCTGGAAAATATCGTTTGGAAATCGAACTCCGGGGGTGACGGCGCTCAAATACCCAAACTAAATGGGCAGCAACCATCACCATTACAAAGGCAAGTCCGATAATGTGCATAAGTGCTGGCGAAAACAAGTCCCGTAGAACATTGGGGACAAACCCACTACTCTTGGAGTCTCGGACTAAAATCTTTAGCCCTGACGCAAACATGGGATAGGAAAAGTCAAATTTTTGTTCTCGTTCGGCGGTAATCGAGATTGCTGCAATGGCAACATCAGCTTTCTTCTGTTCCACTGCTCTTAACATCGTCAATAGGCTGGGATACACAACGAGCGTAGATTTTCTGTCTATCTGCTCCGTGATTTTTTGCCATAAATCAATACTAAAGCCTGTCAGCTTACCTTGTTCTCCCTTTATTACAAAGGGGGGTACTAAACGAGTGGCAACTGTTATTATCTCTGATTGAGGATTGGCAATGGCAAAAGACGGGGCATTCAGGTTTAATGCCAAGAATCCACTAAGCATTAGCAAACTCAGAAGTCCGAGTAACCCTTTTCTTACTCTGCCCTTTGATACAATTCCGGAAACGCTAAATACAACGGGCTTCATGATTACAGAATAAATCCAGTACAGTGACTGACTCAAACGTCCTGCAAAAATGTTCCTCTTAGATATTCCATTACTTTTCACCTGCTACCCTTTCCTTAAATGACTTCCCAGCGCTGAACGCAGGCACAGTCGTAGCGGCAATCGTCATCATCTCCCCGGTCTTCGGATTACGACCTTCTCTTTGCGATCGTTCGCGGCTCTCGAAGGTGCCAAAGCTCACCAAGGTCGTATTCAAGATACTGTCTGCGTCTTTCTTCATGACGCTTGCCTTTTCAGCGATCGCATCTATCAATTCACCTTTATTCATGGCATCGCCTCCTATTACCGCTGTGAATTGTAGCGCTAAATGACGAAGAGTCGAGCGTTTGACGGGACTCTAGCGCTAAACCTGTAGATCTGCCTTCTGCAATATCTCAAGTCACTCAGCCTCAGTTCGCTTCCGCTTGGGTCGTACCGTCAGGGACTTTCGCTGAGAGGCAGTCGTTACCGGTGGTTTAGCAAACGGGGCAGCAGGTACACCCATCATAAAGCTAGAGGGGGATATCCCTCTTTGCCAAACAGCTTCAACAAGCTTTACCTGACAACGCTTGACCCTATATCAAGGTATAAGATCTACCATGAGGTTACTAGGTCGCAATGGAGCCATGTCCATGTTTCATGTAGGGGAAGTCTCGCATCGACTAGGCCTTAATCCACAAACGCTTTACTTTTATGAGCGCGTTGGATTAATTCCACCCCCTCAGCGCACCGAAGCAGGCTATCGGCTTTTTCGCCAGCAAGATATGGAGCGGATTGCCTTCATTGTGCGAGCTAAATCTTTAGGGCTTAGCCTGGATGAGATTAAAGGCATCTTGGCGTTAAAGGATGGGCGATCGCTGACCTGCAAAGTGGTCTACGAGCGCCTCAATCAAAAAGTTCAGGACATTGAAGAGAAAATTCGACAATTGCGATCCCTGCAAAACGAGCTAGTGCCTTTGCTTGAGCAATGTCACATCAATATTAATCATCCCGACCCGACGCACCAGTGTGTTGCTCTTGAGCAAGAAATCAAGGATTTCTAAAAGGATTCCCAAATGGTGCTTCAGCAGAAAGTTCGACCACACTTTACCCATTAGTCCTTGACCTTATATAGGGGTATAGGGTTTATCCTGAGGTCGAATCCTACCTTAAGAAATAGATTTATCTTCAAAACTATTAATGAAAGTATTAACGAAAGGAAAAGTGTCATGCAAACAATCAAAATTGAAATTTTGGGAACAGGCTGCAAAAAGTGCCAACAGCTAGAGATAAATACTAAGGCGGCGGTAGCAAATCTCAATTTAACGGCTGAAGTTGCACATATTACTGACCCCGTTGAAATCGCCAAACGAGGGGTGATGTCTACTCCCGCCCTGGCCATCAATGGCAAAGTTGTCAGCAAAGGTCAAGTTATCAGTCCCGAACAAATTCAGCCCCTTTTGCAGCATTAAGGAGGCAAATTGATGTTCGATCCGTTTTATCCATTTGATTGGTTGGCAACCCAGATTGTTACCCAACTTCTAGGTTTATCGATTACATCGCACTTAGGATCGAGTCTGCACTTTTTTCTTTACGATGTCCCGAAAGTTCTCACATTGCTGATTGTGATCAGCTTTCTAGTGGGAACATTTCAGAGTTTCTTAGAGCCAGAGCGCGTGCGGTTTTTGCTCCAAGGAAAGCGTACCTTTGTGGGAAACATCTTGGCGGCAATGGTCGGTATCGTCACCCCCTTCTGTTCTTGCTCTGCGGTGCCGTTATTCATCGGCTTTTTAGAAGCGGGCGTTCCGTTGGGGGTGACTTTCTCTTATCTAATGGCAGCGCCAATGGTCAATGAGGTGGCTGTAATTCTGTTGTGGGGCTTGTTTGGCTTGAAGGTGACGCTGATCTACATTGGTTTTGGGGTGAGTTTGGCGATCGCCTCTGGATACGTTATCGGACGGCTCAAATTAGAGAAATGGGTGGAACCCTTTGTCTGGGAGCTGCAAAAAGCGCGTCAAGTCACGTCTCTAGAAGATGCAGATACCCTAGAACCTGTGACGTTCACTTGGCGGCAACGATTTGAGCAAGGACAGTTTCAATCCAGCGAAATTGTCCGATCAGTATGGCTCTATGTGGTGCTTGGCATTGCGATCGGCGCTGGGATTCATGGCTATGTGCCGACAGATTTCATCACCCGGTATGCGGGTGCAAGTAACCCTTTAGCTGTGCCGATCGCCGTTATTTTAGGCGTACCGCTCTATGCCAACATTGCGGGTGTTCTGCCCATTACCGAAGCTTTAGTCAATAAGGGAATGTCGATGGGTACAGTGTTAGCGTTCACGATGGCAGTAACGGCCTTATCGCTGCCTGAAATGGTGATTCTCAAGAAAGTGCTGCGAACTCAATTGTTAGCTGTGTTTGTTGGACTGATGACCGTTGGCATCATCAGCATCGGTTACATTTTTAATGCTCTTCTTACTTAAGCAGTTCTTGGCTTCAAGTCAGCGTTGAGAGGAATCCTCCAATCGAGGGATCAGGGTATCTAACGGTTCGCTTGAGAGGCCACTTTGTAACCTCTCTATATCAAACTCTCTTAGTGATCCACTCCAAGCAAATTATCCTGCTGCCTGTCGCAACAATCGAACTACTCTTCTGGAATCCCTACCTGCAAACACTTTCTCCTTTTGCCCTTGTAATGGAGAAAGCATCAAACTCCCCTCCATCAAACTCACCTGTTACAGTTACCTGTTCTCCAACTGCGATTTGGCGGGCTGTGTTATCTCCGCAAATACCGTAAGTGTCAACCGTGATGGATCGATTGCCACTATTTAGCCGCAAGCCATCTTCCCAAACTCGATTAACCCTACCAGAGAAGATGGAACCTTGTGCATGGGTAGTTGCACATGCAGTCGCAAGTATTCCAGGAAGCAAAAAGGCAAGACCTACAATAGTTGACTTCATAAGCTGCTGTTACCAACTTGACTTTGGAAGACTTGAAGCTACAGGCCTTCATGATATCTGCTTTAAATGAGTTAGGGAATAACGATTCTTTATCATTTGTATTGGTCAAATCAATGATTGTCACGCCAAGTGTTGTAAATGCCTGGTGATTCACAACTTCATGCTGCATTAATTCAAGCATTAACAAGTAAGTCTTCGCCTACTCTCCCAGCAATAACTTGCAACATAGCGTTGCCTACCACCCACTACAGATATCCTTAAGCCAATACCGAATAACTTTCGTCAGTCGGTGTGCATGGGCGCTGTTAGCTGCGATCGCTTGATTCAAGGAGTTTATAAAAATGCTGTATTCTCAAAAATCTATCGTTGGGTTAGTGAGAGTTGAAGTGGGGAATGCGCGTTACAAAATCGAGGATCACGCTGATGCTTTTAGCGATCGCTATCAGGTATTTTTCAAGTTTTGGAGCGTACTCAACTCAATCAAAGAAAACTGAAATCCTTGTTTAAAAGTGATTTCTCCTGATTATTAAGAGTTGCTCAAGTCACATTACTTGCAAGGGTTGATCTTCAGACACCTACGAGCTCACCCGTTAATCTTCAACAAGGGAAAAGAGGGTCGCCCCAAGGATAATATTGGTGGCTCCAATCAGGCTGTCGTCTTGGTCTTCTCCCGAAAAGGTGAGGCGTAGTCCGCCGACTACCATTAAGACAGAGAGGATGTTGATGCTCCACTTGGAGAATCGTCTCAAGAACATACCAACTTGCCAAGGATTCATGCCTTCACCATCCCAAAAAACTAAGCTTTTGCTAAGGGGCAACGTGAGATTGAACGATATTTAGGTATTGAGTCGGCTCATGTACCCAAGAATAATAATACTTTCTAAGTATACAGATTTTCCCGACTTGATGCGAACTCTACAGCTAACTGCAAAGCTGAGCGGCAGCAAGCCACACTCATAACGTAGTAAAAGCCCATACTCGCCGCCCCAGCGACTTGTTATGCGATTAGCGTTGTTTTAATTGATTCACTAAGGGGTGTAGTTGGACGTCCTATTAATTGACTTAAGGTTTTGCTGTCATCATATAATCCTCCTTTTGAGGCACCTATATCCGATTCCGCTAACATCAGGGCAATTGACTGAGGTAAACCAGCATTTTGTAGGGCATGGCTATAATCGTCTTGAGGTAGGTTCTGGTATCGAACAGCCTGATTAGACTGCCTACTGAGTTCAGCCGCAAACTCGCTTAAAGTATATGCTTCATCACCTGCTAATTCGTACACCCTGTTAGCCTGATCGTTCGTCATCAAAACAGCAGCAGCGGCAGCAGCATAATCACCACGAGTCGCTGAGGCAATTTTACCTTCACCTGCACAGCCTATAACAACACTATGCTCAAGGGCGACTGGAATACTATCCGTATAATTTTCTGTATACCAGCCATGGCGCAAGATAACATGGGGTACACCAGATTCTTGGAGGAGAATTTCCGTCTGTAGATGTTCTGCCGCCAAAGGGAGCGGGCTACTGTCAGCGTGCAAGATGCTAGTATAAGCTAACAATTTTACATCAGCGTTTTTACACGCATCGATTACGTTTGCATGTTGAGGAACGCGGCTACCGACCTCGCTGCCGGAAATGAGCAACACTTTGTCGGCATCCGTAAAGGCTGTCTCCAGTGTATGGGGTTCAGTATAATCAATCTGCCGAACTTGTACACCCAATTTGGCAAAATCCGAAACTTTGTCTGGACTTCGGACTGCGGCCACTAATTGGCTGGCCGGAACCGATTTTAGAAGTTCTTGCAAGATCAATTGCCCTAACTTTCCTGATGCGCCTGTAACAACAATCATAGTTTGACCTCTTTGCTTTTTAATGGCATAAATCCACTATAGTGTGACGTACTAACTTTTAGTAAGTACCTACAAAAAGGTAAGTATATGAGTCTTCCCAGAAATCACCCTGACACCCTGACAGAGCGCATTGAGAAGGGCGATCTTTTTGCTGAACCCTGCCCTTCGCGGGAAATCTTCAAGCATGTTTGCAGTCGGTGGGGAGTGCTCTGTCTGCTCTCTCTCCGCCAGGGTACCCATCGGTTCAGTGAGTTGAGACGAAAAATCGGGGGCGTTAGTGAGAAAATGCTAGCCCAAAGTTTGCAATCGCTTGCAGAAGATGGTTTTGTTTTGCGAGTGTCTCACCCTGTAGTTCCACCCTTTGTAGAGTACAGCCTAACGCCCATGGGAGAAGAAGTTGCCGAGCATGTTGCCACCCTAGCCGACTGGATTGAGCTAAATCTGCCACGGGTATTAGACGGAAGGAGACAACTCTAACAATACTGGCAATATTCATTGGCTTAAAGTCAAATTGTGCCCTGATTAGACATAGCGATGCCCATCACCCGCCGCAGATAACCTCGAACGCCAGACAAATAAATCTTGGCGGTCGGTGTGCATAGGCGTTGTTAGCCTCCACTTCTCAGGGATTGCTCACATAATCTTTTCATACCAGAATCGACCTAATCGATCATTTGTGGAAGAAGCGTTTTGCAGCATGACTGTAAAGTAGCCTAAATGTAAGAAATCCTAGAAGTAAGGATGGAAGAAGAACTGAGATGATCCTCCATCCCAGTTCTTGATAGCTTTCATAGCCACAAAAATAAGTCAAATCGCCAAATGGGTGATTACACGCATCCACTGGGTCAGGCAGAGTACTCCTACTTGGGATCATTGAGAGATAAATCACTTCGAGAGCCCTAGGAAGAGGAGTATCGACGACAATCGCTATCATCGCGCCAGCCAGAAAACTCACAGCCAACAATTTGCCATAGCGTTGTCTTTTTTGCAGCCCCCAAACAGCCAAGCAAGCAAGAACGATTATTAAGAGGCTAATCAAGAACTCGAGGATTGTGACAGACGATGTGCAGCTAAGAAGTTGTTCGGCTGAAAAGCACTGGAATAGAAAAATCAGTCGTAAGATCGACTAATTAATCGAGAACACAAGCAAAAGAACTTGTGTAATCCACACACTAGGCGGTCGACATACAGGTTGATTCATCACAATTAACCTAATTGGATGCCCATAGATATAACAATTTTAAGGGCCTTTAAAGCTTGAGATGCGATGGTCTAAGAGCATCAAATATCGCAGTCTGATCTTGAAACATTATGCTCAAGTATAAATTATTATAGGGTTAATTTTTTTCTGTGGAAGTACACGACAAAGCTACCACTACAGATGCTCCATAAGCTAGTACCAGTATGTGAAAATTATTTTCTACTGGCTTCCAATGAGAGATATTGCTGGGTCCATTTCGTGGGGCGTGTCCCAGAAAAATTTGAAGATTAGAATAGCAGCGAGTACCTTGGTTCCATCCGTAGCAATTGCCAGGTGAAGCCAGGATAGTCAAAATCTGAAGTACTAGAACGATGCCCCAGATCCAATATCTTATGCGTGCTCTTTTGGTATGGTTCTGCCAAACAATAAGCCACCATACTAACAAAATAATTGAATAGATCGGAAGGAGTATTAATCCATAAATTATCCAACCAAGAGTGGTAAAAGACGTGATTAAAAATAAAATAAAGCTTACGAAAATATAACCTGTTAATGCCCAACCAAGTTCAACCATCGTCATATTCATTTAATATTAAATCTAATGTCTATGAAAACAATTAGAAATATCTCTAACAATCAGGCTTTACGTTCAAGCCAACTATTGTTTATACAACGCATTATCGCATAACACCCCTTTTCTCAATTTTTTTTTAACAACAACTCTGTAAATTCTCTTAACTATGACTGATTCTATATTAGTTTGTGTTTTGTAAAATAGCCGTTGTAGGGGAGTTCAGAGGAACAGTCCTAGGTCAAAGCGCAAAGTCCGAAGTACATCAGGGGACAAAACAATGACTCTGACTATCCCAACCACTGGTTCAAAAATCTCTTTATTGCTGCTTCCCTCAATAGTAGAGTCATGGGGAAATTCCCTGAGCTCCAACTAGTTTAAAATCAGGATTGCTTAAAATCCATAATGGTTGGTTCTCAGATCAAACCTGCTGAATGCAGAATGCAACCTTCTAAATCAGAATACCTGAAGCTCTCAGCTTTGTTGCTATCTTTGATTTCTGATTATTTTTTTATTGTGCATCATGAAGAGTGCTATACTCAACTTAAATTATCGGTTCTAGCAATGATCAGTTGTTAGAGGAAACGGGGAAAGTCCGGTGTAAGTCCGGCGCTGTCCCGCAACTGTAATGAAGCTGATGCTTCTCAGTCAGAATGCCCGCCGATGTGAATAACCCTGAAGTAAAATCTGCGAGGTACAGATGACTCATTATTCAAGCTTTTTTGGCTGTTTACTTGATCCGTCCAATTGCGATCGCAGTTTCTCTTCACACTGCTGATCTTTGTTATGGCAAAGATGCTCTTTAGCATTTCTAATTAGCTTTAGAGAATTTTTGAGCGAAGGTATTGGCTCCTAGGTGCGCTTGGGCGTTGGCTTGGAATATCTCTGGGCTTTCATCGGCTGGCCACCCATCGTAGTTTTCGAATGCCTCGATGGCTGGAATATGTCTCCCATGATTCAATACAGGGCTGGTGGTGGTGTCACATTGCTTGGCTGATGCATCCTGTCCTCGCCCAAGCAAAATGTTCAAACTGCAATTCATCTCTTTGAAAAACAAGCCAAGAATGCAGCCTCGCTACAACACTGGCGCAGAGCAGAGTTCAATCAGCTTTCAGTGGGCTTATCCGCCTTAAACCCCTAGGGCGATCGCGACAGAACTTTATTGATCTCTGTAGCGGCTCAAGATAAATCCTACCCAATCCCAATCAATAGCCTCACCTTCGTTTCGAGAGACGGCTAGACGCCTCAGTCTTCTCGCTGATACCTATTTCTTGACATTTAATTAATAGAATGATTATCGTTATCAAATTAGATTCATGCCTAAATTCACGCCAGACCAAGATGAATCAGCCACTTAACGTCCCAGGTTCTGTCTCCCCCATCTTGCGCAGCATGGGTCTGGCTTTGGGTGCCATGATTTCGGGATGGGGGAGTGTTTTCCCAGTGATTGCACAAGAAGCCCCCACCTCAAGCCCTGCTGCAACCGAGTCCGAAGAAGATGAAGAAGAGGTGACGTTCACGGAAAAACTGCTGAAGCAGCCCATAACAACCCCCTCTCGCAATGATGCAACCCTCGGTGACGCGACCCGACCCACCTACGTCATCAACCGCGAGCAAATTTTGCAGCAGGGAGCCAGAACCGTCAAAGAAGCGCTTAAATTCTTGCCCGGAATTTTAGGGGACGGTACCGTTGGGAGTGAGGTCAATGCCCTCAGCGGTCAGTTTATTCGCGGATCCAATGCCAATCAGGTTCTAATTTTGCTGGATGGGCGACCAATCAATAATTTAGGGGGCGGTGGGTTTGACCTCTCTGAAATCAGAGCCGATATTGTCGAGCGTGTTGAGGTCTTGCCGGGAGGCGGTTCTACGCTCTACGGTTCCGATGCCATTGGCGGAGTCATCAACATCATTACCCGTCGCCCCAACAAGCCTTTGAGTATTGAAGGTGGAGTGCAGTTTGGCAGCTATGGCTATAACGACCAAAGCATTCAGGTGAGTGGACAAGTCAAGGACTTTAGCTATTTCCTAGGCTATAACCGCACAGGTACTGACAACGACTATCCCTTTACCATTCCAGAAGCTGGCTTTAGCGGGACGCGCCGCAACAACGACGTACTCTACAACAATCTCACCGCCAGACTAGAGCAGAAAATCGGCGATCGCATTACCTTGAGCGCCAGTACCCTGTATCTCAATAAAAACCAGGGCACGCCCGGTGGGGTGCCTGTGCCCGATCCCATTTTTGGTCAGGGCTTTTTTAACACCCTCACCGATAGCAACCGTAAATTCACCGAGCAATTTCTGAGTGACTTTAGCCTAAAAGCCAAGCTAGGTAAGGGCGATAACTCTATTCTAACCGCCAGAGTGTACTTCGACTTGCTCGATACCCGCTTTGATAACCGCACTACCCTTGCGAATTCGCTCTCGATTGTAAACGGCATTCCTGTTCTAAGACCTACCCCTCAAACGCCTCGACGGTTTCAGACCGAGCAGCAGTCAATTGGTGTACAGCTTCAGCACAACTGGAAGTTGGCGAAAAACCAAACCCTGACCTATGGTGGCGACTTCCGCAGCACCAAGGTTCGCAACATTACCCAAAACTTAGTTACCAATCTCGTTACCGAAAACTATAACGATACCGTCAGCCAAGGCGCGCTGTTTGCCCAGTACACCATTGACTTCACGCCTCGCTTTACGGTAAATGCAGGTATAAGGCAGGACTTTAGCAGCCTTTCTAAAGGCTCTGCTACATCCCCATCCATTGGCGCAAAGTTTTTAGTCACAGAGACAACGACCCTAAGGGCAAACTATATTCGCAACTTTCGGGTACCATTGCTGGCCAATCTGTTTAACGCCAGTCCGACGAATATCGGCAACCCAGACCTAAAGCCAGAGCGCGGCAATAGCTTTGACATTGGTATTGACCAAAAGCTTGGCAACATTGGGCTGCTCCGGCTCACCTACTTGAACAACACCATTTCTGACCTGATTGCGTTCCAGCGCATTGCGCCTCCTGTCAACGGCATTTCAGGGACTTGGCAGAATTTAGGAAAAGTCCATACCCAAGGGCTAGAGGCATCCCTCAATCTAAAAGTTGCGCGCCATGTGTTTTTGGGCGTGGGCTACACGCTCAACGATGCCAAGATTTTAGAAAGCGTAAACCCCAACGAAGCGGGTAAACAGCTCCGGTTTGCTAGTGCCGACAAGCTGAATGTGAGTCTGTCCTATGAAACCCCGAAGAGTTGGTACGTTGGGCTGCTGCTAAATTCCTTGGGTGGCTATCCGACGAACAACGTCAATACCGAATCACTGCCGGGTTATACAACTCTCGACCTTCGGTTTCGGGTGCCGATTACGCGCAATCTGAAGGTGCATGGAGGCATTCAAAATCTATTCGACCAGCGCTACCAGCTTTTCCCTGGCTTCCCGGATGGGGGCCGCGTAGTGCAGGCGGGGTTAGATTTTCAGTTTTAGAAGTCTGTGTAAATGTCGTTTTTTGGAGCTACTCAATGACAACACCATCCAAAACCAACGCCTTTTCTCGTCGCGTGGTGCCTCTCAAGCGCTGTGCTCAAGACCCGCTGCCCAATGGCGGCTGGATTGAATACGAAGACTTTCCGGTGGAGATAGATGTCACAGCACCCCTGCTCCACTCTCTTTTTCAAGATCATTGGCAGGAAGTGGGCGTTGGCCATATGGTGGATGGCAGCGTACTGGAGCTGGAACTCAATCAGCCCCCCAAAATTGTGCGCCTTTATGATGGCTACCTAACGGTGGTTACAGAGGGATGGCATTTACATCTTTGTCTAGAGGAAAGTTTGGGTGGCCCCACCTGTCAGACCCCACCAGAACTTCGGCAAAAGCGGTTGATTACAAGAGCGGCCTTTTACCGACGCTTTAACCCCAAGGGGCAGGCGCGGAGCTGGGGCATTCAGTTTTGGAACGGCGCGGGCGATCGCATGATGAATTTGTTTCTGCCCAACCCCTTTGTGGGCGACCAGGAAGATTTACTACCAGAACATAAGCCGAATCTGGACAAACTTAAACTCTACGAAACCCTGCGCCAGATCTATGTGCTCGGTGAGCAGGAAATTCCCTACACCGAAAATCCGCTGAAGCGCCCCTTTATTTCAGTTTGTCGCTCTAGTCGCTGCAATCCTTCACAAAATTGGCAGCCGATTTATGAAGCACTCCAAAGCGCTGTAGAGCAGGCAGATCTCAATATTGACGTGATCAGTTCTGGCTGTTTGGAAGTATGCAAAATGGGGCCTGTCGTCTTTAGCTCCGGCGATCGCACCTGGTATACGCGGGTCACACCGGAGCTAGCTGCCCGCATCGTCCAGGAACACCTCGTTGAGGGTGAACCCATCACGAGCCATCTCTACCCGCCCGTGTCAAGGAGTCAGTCTTGAAATATCCTGCGCTGCTGCTATTGAGCTGGGTTACTGTTGGCGTAGTGGGTTGCCAATCGACTTCTCTGACATCCACTTCTCTGACGAAACCCAGCGATCAGCATCCTGACTGTGTTCAAACCTATCGGGCAGAGCAAGACTACTTTCCGGAAAAAGTTACCATTCAATACGCCCAAGGGTTTGAAGTTGACTATCACAAACACTACAAAGTTATTTCTGTCAAAAATCCTTGGCGGAATGCAGCGCAAACTTTTCAATATGTTTTGGTGCAGTGCGGTACACCCACCCCAGACGGATTTGATCCGGCACAAGTTGTTCAAGTTCCGGTGCGGCGGGTGGTGATGTTGTCTACCACCCATTTGGGGCATCTAGAGAAGTTGAAGCTGCTTGATACCCTTGTGGGGATGAGCAATCCTAAATTGGTCTACAGCAAAACTGTCCAAGAAAAGCTTCAGCAAAATCAAGTCTTGGCGGTGGGCAGTAATGCATCGCTCAATATCGAGACGGTTTTAGATCTTGCCCCCGACCTAGTGACAACCTATGGCACGGGAAATCCCAAAAATGATGCCCATCCCAAGTTACTGGAAGCCGGACTTCCAGTTGCCATTAATGCGGAATATATGGAGTCCTCACCCCTAGGAAAGGCGGAGTGGATGAAGTTTACGGCGCTCTTTTTTAATCAAGAGAATATAGCCAATCAACAGTTTGAGCTGATCGCCCAGCGCTACCAATCCATTGCCGCGATCGCCCAAAAGGCTCAGCGCAAACCTACGGTCTTGACGGGCTTTAGCAGCAGCGGCACTTGGTATCAGCCCGGTGGCAAGAGCTATGTAGCGCAATTAATCAAAGATGCGGGGGGAGTCTATCTGGGGGGTAATAATGGCGATCGCGGCAGCACCCCCATGAGTTTTGAAGCCGTCTATGAACGAGCACTGAATGCCCAAGTCTGGATCAATGGCAGTCAAACCTGGCAACAGCTTTCAGATATAGCCAAAGCGGACGAGCGCTATCAAAAGATCCCGGCATTCCAGGCCGGACAAGTCTTTAACAATAATGCACGGGTGAATCAATTTGGGGGGAATGACTATTGGCAGAGCGGTGTTATGAGCCCCGATCAGGTGCTGGCAGATTTAGTAAAAATCCTGCATCCAGAGCTACTGGGCAATCATCAACTCTTTTACTACCGCGCCCTGAAATGAAATCCTCCCAAAACGCGCTCGTAAACGCTCAAATGGGTCTTGTCCTCATCCTGATTGCCATTTTACTGATGCTGTTTTGCCTGAGCTTAGCCACTGGCTCTGTCTCCATTCCGCTACAGGATGTGGTGACGGTGCTTCAGGGGCAAAGTCCTCAAAAAGCAAGCTGGAGCGCAATTATTTTGCAATTTCGACTACCAAAGGCGATCACAGCCATGTTGGCAGGCTCAGCGCTCGCCGTGAGTGGACTTCAGATGCAGACGCTGTTTCAAAACCCCCTCGCGGGGCCTTATGTGCTAGGCGTTAGTTCTGGGGCAAGTTTAGGGGTGGCGTTGGCTGTACTGGCCACCACAGTCATGGGTGCCCAGCGCATTGCGCTTACAGGCAGCGGCACCACCATCATTGCAGCGCTCTTGGGCGCAGCGGGGGTGATGGGCTGTGTGGTCATTGCGGCGAATTACGTCAAAAACTCGGTCACGCTTTTGGTCATCGGGCTGCTCTTTGGTTACTTGACCAGCGCGGTGGTCAATCTATTGCTGTACTTCAGCGTCCCTGAACAAATTCAGACCTATTTGATCTGGACTTTTGGCAGCTTTGCAACGGTAACGCAGCGTCAACTTCCGCTCTTTTTAGGGCTAGTGCTCACGGGACTGGCGATCGCTTTTTCTCAAAGTAAATCCCTAAATCTACTGCTGCTGGGCGAAACCCAGGCCCGTACCCTAGGGCTAACGCTGTCTCGTGTTCGGCTCCTGATGATTGGCAATGTCTCTCTGTTGGCAGGCACCGTAACCGCCTTTTGTGGGCCGATTGCCTTCTTGGGCATTGCTGTACCGCATTTAGGGCGTAGTCTCCTCCGCAGCACCGATCATCGCCGTTTGATGCCCGTGGTGGTGCTACTGGGCGCAATCTTAGCGCTCATCGCAGACTTAGTGTCTCAGCTACCGGGCAGACAGACGATTTTACCCCTGAATTCAATCACTGCCTTAATTGGCACCCCAATTGTGGTTTGGATCATTGTTCGACGACAATCCCACCGATAACCCCTCACGGCCTTTGATACTGAGTCAATGCTCAATTTTCTGTAGCGTTTTAACCTTCTATGCTTCTCCAAACCCACCATCTATCTGGCGGATACCAGAACCATCCCGTGATTTCAGACCTGTTTTTGAGTCTAAAGCCAGGGGAGTGGCTCAGTTTGGTGGGTGCCAATGGCTCAGGTAAATCCACGTTACTGAAGCTTTTGGGCAATGTGCTATCTCCCCAGCAGGGCGTTGTCAGACTGGATGGAGTTGCCATTCATACTCAATCTGCCCAGGCGGTGGCGCAGAAGATGGCCTTCTTGCCACAGCAGCAGACGATTCCAGGGGGGCTGACGGTACAGCAACTCGTTAGCCTAGGACGATCGCCCCACCAGCCTTGGTGGCAGTGGGAGCTAAACGCAGAAGATCAGCACTCTGTGGATCTGGCGATCACCCAAGTGCGGCTGACTTCCCTGCGGCATCGTTGGGTAGAAGACCTTTCTGGCGGAGAACGACAGCGTGCATTTTTAGCCCTTGCCCTTGCTCAAAACCCTAAAATATTGCTGCTAGATGAACCCACAACTTTTCTAGATGTGCGCTACCAGCTCGAACTCTTGGAACTTCTCAAGGCGCTAAATCATGATCGCGGGCTGTCAATCATTACAGTCCTCCATGAAATCAATCTGGCTGCTCGCTACAGCGATCGCATCTGCATGATCAAGGCTGGAGAAATCGCTGCAATGGGAACGCCCGAAGCTGTCCTAACCCAGTCAAATCTAGCCCATACCTTTGGCATTCAGACCCTGATTACTAAGACTGCTGTGGGTCTGATGGTGTATGCGATCGCCTCCTGCCCTAGTGAACTAGACCATCACGGAGCACCACGATGACCAAAATGCTGATGGGGATATCAGTAGGACAGATATTTACGGCTGGCGGAGTCGTTATGGCTCCCCTCCTGATGTGCTCTGTGCTGGCGATCGCCCTCATTGTGGAGCGATCACTTTTTTGGCTCAAGCTCAACCATCGGCAAAAGCGATTCTTTCGAGAGGTGATTGAGCTGTATCGACATGACCCTGCCCAGATTTCCAGTAAACTCCAGCAGTATATCGACCTGCCCCTTGCTCGCATCTTTCTCGCCGCCGTCCTGCTGGAAAATCCCAATCCCGAAGAATATCGGTTGGCCCTAGAAAGCGAAGCGCAAGCTGAGCTACCCCTCTTAAAGCGTTTTAACAATATTTTCGACACCATTGTGGCATTGGCTCCACTGCTGGGGCTGCTCGGCACGATATTAGGGCTAATTTCCTCCTTCGGTTCCCTCAGCCTTGGCGATGTGGGTGGAACGCAAACCGCAGGGGTCACTGCCGGAATTAGCGAAGCCCTGGTTTCCACGGCGGCTGGCTTGATTGTTGCTATTGTGGCGCTAGTTTTCTCGAATATTTTTCGGGGTCTATACCAGCGCCAACTGGGTCTAATTCAGCAGTATGGGGGGCAAATGGAGCTGATTTATCGTCGACGTTATGAACGAGTGGCGCGAGGCTATGCGTCTACCCAACGAACCGGACATGCCATCGAAGGTGGTGGTGACGGTAAATCGGCAAGGGCAGCTCTCTCTCAATCGCAAGTCCATCACGCTAAGGCAGCGAGAGCCAGCCCTAACCAGCCCTAAATAGGTTAGCGACCTCAACGGCTCTAATTGTCATCAATGCCGATGTTGAAAGAGAACCTGTTCAAAGAGAACCTGTTCAAAGAGCACCTGGTTGTACGGCATGGGCTCAGTCACGGCTCCGTGGGTGCCCCCGTTCGATGGCGGAAACCCTCTACTTTCCGGAAATTTTCCGGATTTGCTGCACTCAAGGATTGGTCTGTTTAGTGTTGGCATGTTTGTCTAAAATTTCAGCAAAGCCTGGAACTGCTGCCGATATGTCACTTTTTACAGACTTGCGAAGCCTATTGTAGGACGTACAAATCATTCCATTTTTAACTCGTTGAATTTTCTGATCCGTGACGCTTAGGATTGTGTCGGCGGTCAATTCACTATTTTGGGTCAGATAGGCCACTGGATCGCCTACCTTTACCCCTTCTTCCCACATCGGTTCTAGGGCACTAATCGCTTCCGGCAGAAGGCGCTCAATTGCTCCAGCAACATAACCTGCTCTCAATCCTTGAACAACTTTATAGGTGGCCTTCAATGCCATCCCAGACGCTCCTCTCTTGGATGAAACCTGTTCATCAATCAATTTGGCGCAGTCTAATGCAATACTCGACGTTATCCCTTCTTCTCTTAGTTGCTCACTCAATCCCATAAATCAGTCTCCTCTTTGATTTGCGGTTGTCGGATACTTTACTTTCTCAATATCGACTCTCAATATCTACTTCTGAGGTATGGCGATCCTCCGTTTCAGTGACTATATCGGCTTTTTACAGGGAAGATTCACCTGGTGAAGTTGCCCCCTATCCCTTGACGCTGAATTTCGGAGCGGCCTTTCACCCAGCTAGATGATACCCCCTCCATTCTTTCAGAAGTCCTTAAGCTAGGATGCACTCTCTATCCAATCAAAGATCATTCCCACTTTCTCTAGGTCTATCAGACCATAATTCCACAGCACGATTGGCAACTCCGTCTTGCTCGGCTGCGGCGCTCGATTCGCCAGCGCAATCTCGCTCTCTGAGATTCCGAGTTCTGTCTGTAAATATTCGATGAAGTGCAGGTCGTTCACGCTTCTTGTTTCTTTTCCTTGACCTTGAGTGCCCATACTTTACACCTTCTCGTTTACCGCAGCTCTGGCACTTCATCAACGTCTCGATTAAGTACAGCTTCTTAAGCAAATGACTGATGAAAAGGCCAGAGTCTTTTCTTAATGCTTTGCCTTGTCTCTATTTATCAGCGGTCGGTTGCAGACGAAGCAATACTGCCTTCGGTGCTGGCTTGGATGTGTTGCTGTTTCCCGTATTTGCCTTGATCTGACGATCTGGGCAATAGGGCCCGGATGCACGACCGTCATTCGGGCAACAAAAGCCTACGGGAGAATCTGGGTGACATTGGGTTCCTTTGACGACATCTGCCAAGGCTGGGCTAGCTAGGCTGGCACTACAAACGAAAAGGGCTAGGACTAAGGCTTTCATGGGATGTTCCTTTTAAAGTGGTCTATCCGTTGAGTATCAGTGTTTACCCCTTCCTCAGCAGTGACTCACACGCTTCAGCTTTGGTGATCTGGCAACCTGTTTGGAGTGACTTTAGTGCTGATTACCGCTCTTTAGATCAGTGCAATGTAAACGAATTGAGGTTCCACTTCTACCGTAGTTAGGCGGAGACGGGGCATGGGCGATCGCGGGGCAATGTACAAAGCGATAGACACGGTTCAACCTTTTTTTACAATGCGGGTGTAATTTGCGGGTAATCGGCTGAGGCTTGGTAAAGTATCAAAAAGAATCTCTCAGCCGCTTCACCGATGAAACTTCTGCACGGTACGTGGATTCCTCAAGCAGAGGGTGATTTTGTCCAAGGGGGCGCATTTTTTCTATGGGTCGAAACAACGGAACCTGGAAAACAGCCTAAATCCCCTCACAACATTCATCCGAGCCAACTCTTGCAGAAAGACCTCGAACCCTTTTTGGCGCAGGCGCTTGGGATTAAATCAGACCTGAGGCAGTATCCGGTTGCCGAGCGAATTGTACCCCAGTATTTTCTATTGCCGAGCCAAGGTAATCGTCCCCTCCCCTCCCTCGAACTCGCGCGATATTTGGAGCAAGAGATCCCTGAAACCTTTGACCTGCAATATTGGCAGGTAGACTGCTATACCGTCAAAACACCCATTAAAACCTCTGGGGTTCATCACGAGCTCGTAAGCAACGTCATTAAGCTCCTCAATGAACTCCACTTTATTGCCATCAATAACTTGGCAGAGGTACAGCTTGGCGCGGATCTTCTGTTTTGGTATCACTACACCCAAACCTTTAAGCAGATTATCTTGAGAGATCAGTACATCCCTGCCCTGAAGTATCGAGAGCTTGCGGCAGTGAAGTCTGCCGCGAAAGGGAAGGGAAAATCTGCCAAGGCTCAGTCTCCAACTGCTGCATCAGACTTTGAGCTTTATCCTGGCTGGGAAATCGTCAGCGATCGCTACGAAGATGACCTGAAGCAGTTTATCGACTATATGCCCCTTGCCTGTGTCGCAGGGTTTGCTGAACCCCCTGACACACCCGAATTCTACGACCGTGAAACTTTGCTACGACATTTTTCAGAATGCTTACTCACGGAAATTGTGACTCATACCCCCTCCACCGCAGGGTTTGATCAGAAAATATCCGATACGCTCCTCCATCACTGCGTCAATATGAAGGCAAAACCCTTCATCAGAAACGTGGGGCTAGATTTATATCAGCAGTGGCACACCTGGCGCGATCGCATTCTGGACACCCAAACCGCCATCCCGTTCTACCTATGCTTTCAGCTTTGTGAACCGAGTAAGCTGGGAGAGAGTTGGGAACTTCAGTTTTTAGTGGTTCCCCGCCAAGACCCATCGCTACGGGTTTCACTCTTAGACTATTGGCGGATGCGTCCGGCTCAGCAGAAAGTGCTGCATAAACAGACTGGAGAAAACTTTCAGCAAAATCTGCTGCTCAACCTGGGCTACGCCGCTCGAATCTATCCCAAACTTTGGCAGGGCTTAGAAACAGACCAGCCCGTGAGCATTTTTATGGACTTGGCCGGAGCCTTTGAGTTTCTCCAGGATTCTGCTTGGGTGTTGGAGAGTGCCGGATACAAGGTCATTATTCCTGCCTGGTGGACGCCTAAGGGCCATCAACGGGCGAAGGTACGGCTCAAAGCCAAGGGCAAATCTATTAGCGGAAGCGACAAGGCAAAAAGCTACTTTAGCTACGACAATCTGGTGGCGTACCAGTACGACCTTGCCATTGGGGATGAACCTGTTTCTGAAAAGGAATGGGTGGCGTTGGTTCAGGCTAAATCGCCCCTCGTTCAGTTTCGGGGCCAGTGGATGCATCTAGACCAGGACAAGATGCAGCAGATGCTAGAGTTCTGGAAAAAACAGCAGGTCGATAATCCAGAGCTAACCCTCATCGACTTTATGCGCCTGACCGCTGAAGGGGGCGATGCCTTAGAGGTGGAATTTGACCGAGGGCAATCTTTAGCCGAAATGCTGGGCAAGCTCCATGACAAGAGTCGGCTGGAGGCGATCGCCGACCCTGCCCAGCTCCAAGGCACTTTGCGGGAATACCAAAAGCGCGGTGTCTCTTGGCTGTCTTACCTGGAGCAATTGGGACTCAATGGCTGTTTAGCGGACGACATGGGCTTAGGCAAAACCGTTCAGGTGATTGCGCGACTGGTGCAGGAGCAAGAGCAAGCAAGCGTTCCCCTCAAGCCCACGCTGCTGATTGCGCCCACGTCTGTGGTGGGGAACTGGCGCAAGGAAATTGAGAAGTTTGCACCCCATCTGCGCGCTATTGTTCATCACGGCAATGAGCGCGCTAAGGATGTGGCTGAATTTCAGGCGATGGCCAGCCAAAACAATGTGGTCATTACCTCCTTCACCCTGATTCGCAAAGACCTCAAGCTAATTGAGGGTGTGGAATGGCATCGACTGGTCTTAGACGAAGCCCAAAATATCAAAAATCCCAAGGCGGAACAGACCAAGGCTATTCTGAAGCTCTCTGCCCCCCACCGTCTGGCTCTGACGGGAACTCCCGTTGAGAATCGGCTACTGGATCTGTGGTCAATTTTCAATTTCTTGAATCCTGGCTATTTAGGTAAAGAAACCCAGTTCCGCAAAAACTTTGAATCACCGATTCAGAAAAACAATGATGTCACGCGAACTGCAACCCTCAAAAAGCTGGTGGAGCCGTTTATTCTGCGACGGGTGAAGACGGATCAGTCCATCATCAAAGATCTGCCGGACAAGGTGGAGCAAAAGCTATACTGCAACCTCACCAAAGAGCAGGCTTCTCTTTATGAAGCGGTCGTGAAGGACATCACCGGGGAGCTGGATGAGACAGAAGGCATTCAGCGTAAGGGACTGATTTTAGCGACGCTGCTGAAGCTGAAGCAAATCTGCAACCATCCCCGGCAATTTTTACAGGATGAGAGTGACTTTACCCCAGAGCGATCGCACAAGCTCAGCCGCCTCAGCGAAATGGTGGCGGAGGTGATGGCGGAAGGTGAGAGTCTACTGATTTTTACGCAATTTACGGAGCTGGGCGATGCGCTGGAAAAGTATCTACGGCACACCTATCACTACAACACCTACTACCTCCACGGCGGCACCAACCGCAATAAGCGCGAGGCCATGATTACGGAGTTCCAAGACCCAGAAACGGAGCCATCGGTGTTTATTTTGTCTCTGAAGGCGGGGGGCTTGGGTATTACGCTCACGAAGGCCAATCATGTGTTTCACTTTGATCGCTGGTGGAACCCTGCGGTGGAAAATCAGGCCACAGACCGTGCCTTTCGGATTGGGCAGAAGAAGAATGTGTTTGTCCACAAGTTTGTGGCGATCGGCACCCTGGAAGAGCGCATTGACGAAATGATTGAGGATAAGAAGAAGCTGGCAGGTTCGATTGTAGGTTCTGATGAATCTTGGCTGACGGAGCTAGATAATGATGCTTTTAAGAAGCTCATTTCTCTAAACAAGAGCGCAATTTTGGAGTAATTCCAGCGCATTGCAAAAGCTATTGAGGCGATTGAGCAGGCCATTATAGTAAGAATACGCATCGTCTCGCTCATCTTGAAGGTGTTCGTACAAGGTCAGCTCAGGTTCTATGGCTAAATGATCCTTTGGAAAATCTAAGCCTGCTTCGGATAGGCGCGTTGCTGCGATCGCAATTAACAATGCTCCAACGGTATTGCGCTTGCCACTGTGAAGATCGTTTAGTCCAGGTAAGATTAGCTCTGCTCCCGGCAGCTCATTTAAAATCATGGCTAGCCTTCCTCTGAACTAAGTTCACAATGTGCAATGAACTTCTCAACTCTGCTTCTAAGCCGATCGGGATCTAGAGAGGGGAATCGGATTAATTCAGGTGCGATCGCCTCAAAGCAATCTCGTAGCTCCCTGAGGGAAAATAATTTTTGTTCGTACATGGCTTGCACGTCTTGAATGTCTCGGTCAAAGCTCCTGGATAATTTAGAGAGTGCTTGGGCTGTAAAGTCATAGTGATAAAACGAGATCTGACCCTGTGTACCAATGAATACACTCCTATCGCGCCATCCTGGAAGAGGGGGTAAGAAATCCTGTGGTGAAGCCAGCTCGATATTGATGTTCAATTCTTGTTTAAGTTTGGCGATCGCTTGGAAAATGCCTGGGGGTTCAGGATCTAGACGAATATCAACATCAACTGTCGATCCACGCCACCCAATCAGTAGCGCACTAGCGCCACCTGTAAAATAAATACAGCCTGAACCCTTAGCTTCTCGGCCCAAGACTTGCATCAGTTGTTCTAACTTCTGCGAGTCAACGTTTGGACGCATATGTTTTGCTTCAATCGATTAACTGCTCTATTTTAGGGGTTAAGGCTACTATGCTAAACCAAAATATCTCCAATCGAGAAACATTCAACCGCTCACTGATGGCATAAATATGCTCATTTTAATCGTCTGCCCATCGCCCGTTCATTTTAGCTTGGAGAGACAAACGCTGGTTTCAGAGCGTTTAGGATAGATTTGAGCATGGGTTTCGTTCCTCAACCCAACCTACGTTACTCACGAAGGCCAATCATGTGTTCCACTTCGGCCGCTGGTGGAACCCTGCGGTGGAAAATCAGGCCACTGACCGCGCCTTTCGGATTGGGCAGAAGAAGAATGTGTTTGTCCACAAGTTTGTGGCGATCGGCACCCTGGAAGAGCGCATTGACGAAATGATTGAGGATAAGAAGAAGCTGGCAGGTTCGATTGTAGGTTCTGATGAATCTTGGCTGACGGAGCTAGATAATGATGCTTTTAAGAAGCTCATTTCTCTGAATAAGAGCGCAATTTTGGAGTAGATCGCTTGGACTCTGCATCCTGGTTGACTGACAAAAGATGAATCTAAAAGCCTAAAACCCCTTTCAGGAT
>JAKRSB010000044.1 GCA_022402525.1 Thermosynechococcaceae cyanobacterium MS004 | reverse complement strand
CAGAGGACAGGTAAGGGGGGGCTGGATGCGGGCGGCGGGTCTGGATCTGCACCCTCTGGATTTGCACCTTCCGCCAAGGTCTGAAGTCCGTTACTTAGTGCGTCTGCGACGGTGCAGTCCTGAAGGTCAGGACAAACGTCCAAGGCCAGAGCCGCTAAGGCTTGGGGGTCAGCGGTGCTGTGTTCTGGCACGGGTACGAGGGTCAGGCGATCGCCAGGTTTGAGCAGGGCTGCAAAAATGTCGCGGTGATCTTTGGTCGAGAGCATTCCCATGAGCCAATGGATCGGCTGGGCAGGAAACGATTGGTCTAAATAGTGGCGAAGAGCCGTTGCGGCGGCGGTGTTATGGGCCCCATCAATGAGGAGCTTCATCCCCTGCCAGTCTGCCCACTGTAGACGACCCGGCCACTGGGTTTGCGCCATGCCCTGCTGGATGGTCTCTTCCGTAATGCTCCAGCCCTGCTGCTGGAGCGTCCGGAGGGTTGCGATCGCCAAGGCAGAGTTATTGAGCTGCACCTCGCCCAGTAGGGGCATTGGGTAGGCAATGCCCTGGGCGATCGCCCAAGGATACGGTTCGGTTCGGTTAGAAATCAGCTCGGCAGGCGTGATCCACTGGGCAGGACACTGGAGTGCTTCAATGCGCTGCCGCACAACCTCTGCGGCTTCGTCAGGGAGCTGTCCAACAATCGCGGGGCATCCCGCCTTTAAGATGCCGGCTTTCTCACGAGCAATGTCAGCAAGGGTGGGGCCAAGCCGCTGCCAATGTTCACGACTGAGGGCAGTAATGACCGTAACCAGCGGGCGATCGCACACATTCGTTGCATCCAGCCTGCCCCCCAAGCCCACTTCCACCACGGCTACCTCCACAGCAGCCTCGGCAAAAATGCACCAGGCCGCCGCCGTCAATACTTCAAACTGCGTCGGCATGGGCTGATCCGGCGCGATCGCAGCCTCCACCTGGTGAAGCGCAGCCAGCAGTGTCTCCGTTGCAATCGGCTGCTCACCGAGGGTAATGCGCTCTCGCCAGTCCACCAAATGGGGAGAAGTATAGCGACCCACCCGATACCCAGCCGCCGTCAGCACCGCAGACAGATAGGCACAAACCGAACCCTTCCCGTTAGTGCCCGCCACATGCACCACCGGAACCCGCCGATGGGGGTTGCCGAGCCGCTCCAGCAGCACAAGGATGCGATCAAGCCCTAGGTCAATGCCAAAGCGCTCATACTTTTGCAAGCAATCCGCAATCAGATTGGACGAGACAGAAAAAACCATGAAGAATCCAGCGTTAATCCAGCGTTAATTGAGCGCTAATCCAGAAGCGACTGAATCCAGAAACTATACAGAGACAGGCTCTTCAACCGTCGCAGGCTGAGTAATGAGCGCGAGATGAATCGTTTCTTCGCCCGTCTGCGTAATTTCAGTCCGAATCCCAGGGCCAAAATAGCGCTCAATTTTAGGCTGTCTCAGGTGCCAGGTGTCTAGAGAGAGTCCAGGAGAGCTAAACTCCAGCACCAGTGCATAGGCTTCATCCACAATACCTTCATGGAATCCCGTCACCACGGGCTGCTCATCCTTGGGTGGGCCAAGACCCACTTTTTTAAGGGCAGTGTCTAAATGGGCATCCTGGCCGTACCAGTAGCGCGTCAAATCCTTGCGCACCATTTTTTGGGTCTTGGTTTGCTGCGCCTCACGCAGCGCTACGACCTCTGGGGTTGGAGGCTGGGATGCCTTGAGTGGCTTTAATTCAGTGATCTTAAAGGCAATGCCACCCAGCAAAATGGGGATGCCGTAGCTAAAGCCAATTAAATTGATCGTGGCATTTTCAAAAATATAAGCAATGATGGCGGAAACCGTCATGATGCTGCCCACCGTCAGGCCCGTTGTTGCAAGCGAGAATCTGCCAAGCATAGTGATTTAATAAACGTCTATAGCAATCCTAATCGGTTTAACTGTGCCTCGTTACTGGATCTCATGGTTGCTGGATCCTGCGGAAATCTCGTCACGCTGCCCGTCAATTTCTACTTGACTTCTGCTTGTCTTCTACTTACCAGTTCTGAAGGCAGACCATTAGCGATAGTTAATGAACTGTAGCGCAACGGGAAAGTCTTCTTGCTTAAGGCGCTGAATAACCTGCTGAAGCTCATCTTTGTCTTTGGCCGAGACGCGCACCAGATCGCCCTGAATGGAAGCCTGCACCTTCTTGAACTCGTCCCGAATGAGTTTAGAAAGCTGCTTTGCCGTTTCTGCATTAAGGCCCCGCTTGAGGGTCACTTCTTGACGCACGCGGCTACCGCTGGCTGACTCAACTTTGCCATACTCAAAAATTTTGAGGGAAAGATTGCGCTTTGCAGCTTTGGTATGGAGGACAGAATGAATTGCATCTAAAGCCAGTGGGCCATTGGTATTGATTTCAATGGTGTCTTTACCCAACTCAATCGTTGTTTTGGTGTCTTTGAGATCGTAGCGAGCTTTAATTTCTCGCTCGGCCTGATCGATCGCGTTGACCAGTTCTTGATGATCGAAGTCACTCACAATGTCGAAGGAATAGGTTGAAGCCATAAAATCGCGCTAGAACGTTGCTGAGTCTTGAGACTCATTCTATCCTGCGCCGTCCGCTGCGCCGTTTCATTGTTCAATTTTTATGAATCAAATTTCATGGGTCAAATCCAGAAGATCCTTTCTAGGAGAGCGGTTTCAGAAAACCCAACTCAGAAAATCTGTAATTTAACGGAGGCGTGCTGCTGGGTTCTCGGTCTATGTTGGAAGAAGTCAACACCCAAAATGCTAGGTTCCTATCATGTTTCAGAGCACGCTGATATTTAACCTTGGTTTTTTTACGGCTGCAGTGCTGCTGGTTTACCTTGTGGTCAAAGCTTTTGTTGAAGCATGTCAAGCGCGATGGAATGCCGATGTGGGGAATGCTGATGCGGAGGGAAGCTGGGGATGGTGGGTGGAGCTCACAACGGCGAATCCTGGCTACCGCTACTACTTTGGCCCTTTTACCAGCGCGACGGAGGCAGAAACCTCACAAGTCGGATTTGTTCAAGACCTAACCGAAGAAGGTGCAAAAGCGATCGCTGTCAAGGTGACGTGGTGTAGACCTCAACAGCTTACCTCGCTGCTCTCTGAATCCGGAGCCGAAGCTTACTGCGCGTAAAGGCAGTTCAGCTTAACGTCGCCTCACGTCTACTTTTTCCCCTTAGCCTTGGCTTTTGGTTCTACCTTGGCGGGGGCAACTTTTTCCTTAAAGGCCTTTCCGGCGCTAAAGGCTGGAACGGAGGTTGCTGCAATGGTCATTGCTTCACCGGTTTTAGGGTTGCGTCCTTCTCTGGCTTGTCGGTGCCGTTTCTCAAAGCTTCCAAAGCCCACTAGGGCAACTTTGTTGCCGGCAGCAACAGACTCAACAATGGTTTCAATGACGGCACTTAAGACAGCATCCGCTTCCTTTTTAGTGACGCCTGTTTTATCTGCGATCGCATCTACTAATTCTGCTTTATTCATGGGTTTTTCCTAACAGTCTTGATGCGGATTTTAGCCTAAATCCTTGAAGAGTCAAGCAATTTTTGATTTTTGACTGTTTTTTTGCGCATTTAGGTCTTTTTCTTGCGCTCTTTTTATTATTTTTTATTTCGAGTCGCGGCCTTTCACAAGCTCCACCGCATCTCGGTGATCCGTTTCTTGAAGATAGACCTTCACCTTTTCGTCTCGTGCCGTGGGCAAGACCTTGCCAACAAAGTCTGGATGAATGGGCAGCTCACGATGTCCCCGATCAATCAGCACCACAAACTGAATGGTGCTGGGGCGACCGTAGTCGTGAATTGCATTGAGCGCCGCCCGTACGGTGCGACCGCTATAGATCACGTCATCCACCAAAACCACATTTTTGCCAGTGAGATCGGTGGGGAGATCGGTTTTGCCCGGAGTCCGCAGCACAATACGGTCTAAGTCATCGCGATAGAAGGTAATATCTAGCCCCCCAAAGGGCACCTTGATCTGCTCTAAACTTTCAATTTGGTGAGCCAGCATTTTTGCAAGCGGCAGTCCATGGGTCAAAATTCCAACCAGCACAAGCTGGTCAAGGTCACGGCAGTGCTCAATGACTTGAGAGGCAAGGCGCGTAATCGTACGGCGTAGCTCTTCTGCACTTAAAATCTCAACAACGTTTGCAGCCATTTTTCTATTCCAGGCAGGTGCGCTTTGTTTGTCCTGTAAAAAACCGTGAAGATATAACTCCAGCTCTTTACATCTAAGTTGCCTGCAAGAAGCCAAATAGCCTACTGCCAAAGGCTTTTGCTGTTTTTAGCATGTAAACAATTTCTAACCGTTGTTAACTCTTCTTGCCGTTCAGCCGCTACAAAATGAGCCTGGGCTTCAATAGAAATAAGCAGTTTGCTTTACCAGCCATGAAACAACTCCCACAGCTCACCCACCTCCTTTTGAGTTACTACCGGGAGAATCCCGAAGAGCGTAAAACCCTTCAGCCGATCACGCTCTGTAAGGTGTCTCGACGATGGGGGACTTTCAATATAACCTGTCCGACGCTAGAGACTTATATTGCACTGTTACACGTCCAGCACCTTTTGCGGGAACCTATTGCGCGGTTACGGCTAGCTAAGAAAGTACGAATCGCGATCCAACATCACTCTGAGTCAGAAACCTTTGCCATTACCCCCCCAAAGGGACTTTCCTGGGAAGAGTCTTTCAAGAATGCAAAGCTATACCGTTAGCCGACTGTTCCGGATAAAAGAGCGATCGCTGGTGTGGTGCGATCGCTCTTGCAAGGGATAGCCCCCTCTATCGGGCCGTTGGTTCGCGGTAAACCCCATAGGCGGCAAAAATCCCAAGCAGGAGCCCAAACAAATGTCCCCACCAAGCGACGAGTGGTTGACTAGGGAAAACGCCCCAAATCACTGAGCTGTAGTTGATAAACACAAAGACCGAAATCAGCAGCGGGAAGATGCGCTTCTCTAGCCAACCAATAACCAGTAAGTAGCCAAACAGGGTATACACAACGCCGCTCAGCCCATGCACACTCTGGGGTGCTAAAAGCCAGTTTGTCAGGCCACCCCCCACCCAGCCAATCCAAAAGGTAATCCAAAAGTCTCGCTCACTCTTGATCAGAATGAGCCAGCTAAATATAAGAAACCCAATGCTGTTGGCAATGAGGTGTCCAAAGCCAGAATGGGAGAAGGCTGACAGAAAAATTCCCGGAATTCCGTCGATCGCCCGTGGGTGCAGCACGAAGTTCCATCGGCCTTGAAACACCACCTGATCTATAATTTCCTGCGCCCAAGGTACGCTCAAGATTGCGACAGGCAGAAGGAGCCGAGCCTTCCATTTCCCTTTCAGGTTGCTGCCTTTGGAGGCAGCGATCGGGGACGCGTGGGGCGGCTGCGCCTTAAAGTCTGATGCTGAGCGCTTCAGTTCATCCCTCATGTGTGGATGTTTTGGGGCGGAGGGATCTTTGGCAAAGGGATTTTTGACCATGGACGCACACTCAAACGTTAACTCAGGATTAGCTCACTCACGCCATTCACTCACGCCATTCACGCAGCAGCTCTGGCCTCACCCGCTTTAGGTTTATTCCTATTTTGACGCTGTATTCTGCAATTGTGTATCTTGTTAGCTCATCACGCTCTAGCCCCTCGCGTTCCAGCCCATGACATTTTTACGAAATCACCTTCAGCCCATCAAAGGCTATACTCCGGGCGAGCAGCCGCCCCCAGGTAGCTCCATTCTAAAACTCAACACCAATGAAAATCCCTACCCCCCTTCCCCTGAGGTGATAAAAGTCCTCCAGAGCTTAGACCTAGAGTGGCTCAGGCGCTATCCAGACCCCACGGCGCGGGTGTTTCGAGAAGCTGTGGCGGAGATTTTTCAGGTTGCACCAGCGGCGGTGACCGTCGGCAATGGCAGTGATGAACTCCTGGCCTTAGTGATGCGTGCCTTTGTGGAGAAGGGCGCTAGGGTTGTTTACCCCATGCCGAGCTACGTACTTTACCGCACGCTTGCACAGCTTCAGGATGCTGTTCCCTATGAAATTGCCTACGATGAGTGCTTTACATTTCCCCTGGATTCGCTGATTGATGCCCAAGGCGCAATCACGCTCATTGCGTCGCCTAATAGCCCGACGGGTCACGTGGTTCCGATCTCGGTACTCGACCAGTTGGCTGGGGCGCTTAAGGGCATTTTGGTGATTGATGAAGCCTATATTGACTTTGCTCAAGTGGGGGGAGCCAATCATGGTTTGGGGGTTGAACCCCAAAATGCCCTTTCTCTCATTCATAAGCATCCTAACGTCATTGTGCTTCGTACCTTATCGAAGGGATACTCCCTGGCCGGACTGCGCGTCGGCTTTGCGATCGCCCAGCCAGAACTCATCCAAGACCTCAATAAAGCCAAAGACAGCTACACCGTGGATGCGATCGCCACCCTGGCGGGTACAGCAGCGCTACGCGACCAGGCGCACAAGCATCAGAGCGTCCAAAAGGTGCTGCGATCGCGACCTATTCTACAAAAGCAGCTTGCGGATCTGGGGTTTAGGGTTTGGCCTTCGGCAACTAATTTTCTTTTGGTACAGCCTCCCTCTGGTATTTTGGCGATTGACCTCCAGCAATCGCTCAAGCAGCAGGGCATCTTAGTGCGCTATTTTGACCTACCCGGCGTGAGCGACAAGCTCCGCATCACCGTAGGTACCGATGCCCAAAATGACCAGCTCTGTCGCAGTCTACAAGAGATTCTGGGAGCCGCAAGTTTGAAAATGGCCACTTAAGGCGTCACGGCTCAAGATGCTGATGGCTGAAGCGCGAGAACTGTCTGCTCAATCTGAGCATGGTCTAGGCCTCGGCCAATAAATACGAGCCTGGTTTGATGGGGTTCTTCAGAACGCCAAGGGCGATCGTAAAAGGAATCAAATCGCTGCCCCACCCCCTGAAGCACCAGCCGCATGGCTTTGTTGGGCACTGCCACAAAGCCTTTGATGCGATAAATTTCTTGCTGCTGCACTAGGGTCTGAAGGCGCTCAATTAGCTTGGCGGGGTCAAAGGCCTGATCCGTATTGATTTGGACGGCGTTGATGTCATCGTCATGCTCATGGTCTTCTTCGGTGTCGTGGTGGCTGGGACGGCTATCGAGGTTATCTTCGACCGCTGCGTTGAAGCCTAGTAACACCTCTGGACTAATCTCACCGCGCTGACAGGACACAATTTTGACGCCTGTGGGCGCTTCTTTTTGGAGCCACTGACGCACTTTGGTTTGGGCTGCAAGATCCACTTGGTCTGTTTTGGTCAGCAGAATCATATCGGCACAGGCGAGCTGATCTTCAAATAATTCTTCAATGGGTGTTTCATGCTCTAGGCTGTCATCGGCCTGTCGTTGGGCTTCAAGGGCATCTAGGTCGCCAACAAATTGTCCGGTAGAGAGGGCTTCGCAATCTACCACGGTAATGACGCCGTCTACCGTGGCGCCTGTCCGAATCTCCGGCCAGCGGAATGCCTGTACTAAGGGTTTGGGCAGGGCTAGACCAGAGGTTTCAATCAGAATGCAGTCCAGGCGATCGCGGCGCTTGAGTAACTCCTGCATGGTGGGCAAAAATTCTTCTTGGACGGTGCAGCAAAGGCAGCCGTTGGCCAGCTCCACAATATTGCTACTGGGGTCTTCTTCATCTTCACAGATGCGGCAGTCGCGCAGCAGCTCGCCATCAATGCCCATTTCCCCAAACTCATTGACCAATACCGCAATGCGTCGCCCCTGGCTGTTTTGCAGCAGGTTCCGCACGAGGGTTGTCTTGCCTGCACCCAGAAATCCGGTAATGACGGTGACGGGAATTTTATGCATGGTGAATTCTTAAATCCTAAGTTGAAACGTTCCGAGTTGAAACGTCCTGAGTTTACGCTTGCGCTTCAATACTGAAATTAACGCTGAAATCAATGCTGAAATTAAGAAGCTGAGGTTATGGAACCATCGCAACGCTAGACGCAACAACGGGTGGAATGCGCGCAACGGAGCCTGTCTTAAAACGCGGGTCGCGATCGCCAAAAGCCACCACCCCATTTTGGCGGTCATGGTATTGGCTGGCATAGTGCAGTACCGCAGCAGCGGTTTCTAGGGGAGCCTCATGCCCCTGCAAATCCCCAAAGATATAGGTAAACTTGCCCATGCAGGCTAAGGCGATCGCGCATTCGCGGTGGCACACCCCCATACATTTGACAGGCTGAATCTGGAACTGATCCTGAAGGGGCCAATCTTGATGGAGCTGTCCGATAGATTTTAGAAGACGCTGTCCGCCACTTTCTTCAAGCCGTTGTCCGTCCTGGCAGCTCGCGCAGGCCGTGCAAACAAAAAGTGTATGAGTCATAGGGCGTAGGCTATCTCCACTCAGAGAGCGAAAACAGACCAAAGCTAAAATTCAACGTCTGGAAAGACGTCAATAAACTTGACACAATCTGTACCTCGCAGAGTATTCGTGTAGGGCACAGTCGGCGGGCATTCTGGCTTAGAGAGGGGGCTCTCATCACAGCTGCGGGACAGCGCCGGATTCTCTCCGGACTTTCCCCATTACTTTTAACGGCTGCTCCCCGTTAAAACCGACCATAGACTTCAAAAACTATACCGCAATTGTTCCTTCAGGGTTTTGGGAAGATTCCAAATTTCACACCCATATTTCCATGCCCAATTTTCACACCCATATTCTTGAGTGTGTATCCGATACAAGCCCTCGACCAAGACTCAGAGAGTGGCGTTCACAACTTTTGCCAATGGGGTCGAATGCCTAATAATTCTCTAGGGCTGAGCTGCTTCACCTCTTCTTGCCCAAAGTTACCTCGTGAGCCCTTAACCCAACGGGATAGTGCACTGAGCGTCTTAATTAAATCTGGAGAAGTTTCCGCTGAAGACTGATGCGGACTTTGCCCTTCCCATAATTTTGCAACTTGAGCCGTCCAGTCCTCCGCCTCCAAACAGCGGGTTTTCCAATGCTGAATTGCAGTCTCATACTCGCTGGACTGCTGTGCCTGACGCAAAACCTGCTCTTGCAGATCGTTTACTTGCTCCTCTAGCTGTTCCGACCGGACTTGAGTCAGCCTAGAGTCCTGCTCTAGCTCATGGGTCGAATGCTGAAGCTGGGCCTGCAAAATAGACTGATTGGAAAGATCATTTTCTAACTCTGCAATCTGCCGCTGTGCCTTGAGCAGCGTGGTGCTCAAGCCCTGAATAAACTGATCTTTTTGAGAATCAGGACGGTTGCGATCCTTGAGCGCTGCAATAATTTCTTCCCGATGCTGCAGCATCGACTCAGCCTGCTTGAGCTTTGACTCCAGCGATCGCGTGGCAACCTCTCGATTATTCAGATCAGAGCGCAGTCGCTCTGCGGTTTTTTGGGAAATAATTCGCTGCTGCGTTTCCTGCACCATCGAGATCTGGATGGCGTCCAGCCGCGCCTCTAGCTGATGATTCTTGTCCTTAACGCGGTCTAGGTCAATTTGGTACTGCTGAATTTGGAGTTTAAGAGAAGAACATTCCGCCTCTCGCAGCTGTAGGTTAACCTCAGACTCGCTGTACTGACTCCGCAGTAACTGAAGCTGGTGCTTCAAATTGTCCAGCTCACCATGCAGCGCTTTTTGTTCCCCAACCTGAGACTTCAGGGTTTCGATCGCCTGCTTTTGAATATGAGAAAACGACTCAGTGGTGGCAAGCTGCTCCTCTAAGAACGCTTGCTCAATTAGCTTGTGCTTAAGTTCGTCAATATAGAGCTGGCATTGATAGAGCGCCTGCTCTAGCTGTGCAATGCGTCGCTGCGAGAGAGAAGCAATATCTTGTGCTGAATCCGAATCAGCTGACTGAGCCTGCTCATTCAAGAGCGCCGCAACAAAATCAATTGATTCCTTGGGGTCAATACTGCCCTCTGTCTCTGAGGTAACAGCACTTATCTGACCAGAACCTATCTGACTAAGACTGATCTGAGCCAGATTCTCCGAAAAATTCTCCGAGAAATTCTCCGAAAACCGCTCTAGGTCAACTGGGTTTGGTGCAGCAGCACTATCCGAGGTAATCGGCTGAGTCTCTACATTCTTGCTCTCTGCATAACCCTCTAGTGCAGCTTGGGGGTGGCCAGCTTCATCAAGAATGGATTTATCAAGAATGGATTCATCTAGGATCGCCTCATTAGAAGTCGCTTCATCATCAGCTTTATTGAGAGGCACATCGTTTTCCATCGGCCCATCCTCCGGACGTCCATGAACGGCAGAGTGATGCATCAGTTCCTCTGGCAAGCCTGATGAGGCCGCTGATACCTCTGGCGTTGTGCTATGTTCCCAGAGAATTTCTAGCTGTTGCTCCACGTTGCGCCACCCGCAAGACTATCAACATACTTAACGATTCAGATACTTAAAAAATTCAGATACTTAATAACTCAGAAAACTATTGACCGTAATTGTTTTTGAAAATGAATAATGTCTAGAATCCTGAATCTAGAGCCTGGAGTAATGACTGCTTTTGACTACTTGAGTTTTTCAGCGCGAAAGCCCTTTGAGCGTTCCAATGACCTTTCAAAACAGTAAGTAAGGCCTCGGTAACGCACGTTTGGGTTAACTTAGTGTTTAGGATATCTTAGTTTCTTAATAAAAGTGTAGAGGCTAAGCGGGCTTTGTCTCAGGCTTTACTATACTCCTGTTTTTTTCATCCTAGCTCCAGTTTAGTGCGCTGACGTGAACTATGACGGTGCTGGCTGACTGACAAATCTTTTTTCAAGCATCTAAGAGGTTGATATGATGGCTTCTTGATATTTACAGGGTTGTGCTCGTACCTTGGAAAACTCAAATCGCTCATTGTTTCATTGTTTTACTTGCTTACTAGCAAAATAAGGCTGTGGGTCAATTCCAAAGAGCGGAACCAGTCCAAGGAACTGTCTGCCTTTATGAATAACACCGTGGATCTAGTTGAGTCCTACCTTGAGATCACTCAGCCCCCTTTTTCAGTGAGGGTCTACTGGTCTGCGTAAGCCTGCAAACGAAACCGCCATCCCTTGAAGCACACCAAACAGGATCGCAACCGCTGTCACAAGGTATAGTCGCCCTAAATGTTGGGCTTCATCCAAACGACTTTCTTTTAGTTGAAATGCACCAGACTTGCTACCCAAATACAGTTCTTCGGTATCGAGACGTTGCCCGTAATGCTCCAACGTCTGTAGGGCAGGGGTTTCGTCAATAATAGACCTGTTGCTTTTTAAGCGACAATGTCTCAAAAGATCTTGAGAATTCGTCTGAGTATGTTCAGATTTTTAGCGCGGTTTCCCGAAGTGAAGACCGTCATCTTTGATGGCATCGAACGTCCTGTTCAACGGCCTCAAGATCAAGAAGTGGATTATATTTCTGTCACCCGCCAAGGGTGGGAGGATTCACGACATCCGTCAGCTCAGAGAAGAAACGCTTGTCGAAAACATTCCTGATGAGGTCAACTTGGCCGCCTCGGTGATGTCCCGTCGAAGCCCGCAGAATTTTAATCTTTGATTTTCCAAAACAATCGGGATGATAGGATTTGAACCTACGACCCCCTCGTCCCGAACGAGGTGCGCTACCAAGCTGCGCTACATCCCGGTAATCGACTGTCAATTTTTGCATAGAGCTGCACTCAAGTATAGCCCTTTGACTCAGGGTTAGAAATTTCAAGAATCTAACGATACATTGAGAATCTAACGATACATTGAGATTGTAACGAAAACAGCATCGGATAAAAATCAGCGGGGTATGATGAGCGTGAAGGCAACGCATCGAGTTTTGCTCTAGTCCTGCGCTGAATCTTCTGAATTTAAGGGGTCTCCGTCATGAATACGACTACCGCGATACATCCTGATGTTGCCGTCATTACGGAAGCTGAGGTGGTTCAGCTCGCCCAGCGATTAGAGGAAGATGATTATGGCTCCCCCTTTGAAGCCCTGAATGATTGGCATCTTCTGCGCTCTCTCGCCTTCCAGCGACCTGAAATGGTTGAGTCTTATCTCTACCTCCTTGATTTAGAAGCCTTTGATGAATCTTGAGGTTCAGAATTTGGCTCAGTCAGATAGCTCAGTCAGACATAGTGCAGCTGACAAGAATTCATCTGAAAATAGCTCAGCTAAAAATAGTTCAGCTAGAAACGAAAAGATCGTTTTCTGCTAGAGGTCTCGTGCAGGTTAATTTCGGTGGCGCGGGTTGGTGAGTTGGCAGGTAATCGGGTTTTGGTGGGTATCGGAGGTGGCGTAGCAGCCTATAAGGTATGCGAGGTCATTTCTACGCTGGTCAAGGCTGGCCTTGAGGTCAGAGCAATTTTGACAGATTCAGCGCAGCAGTTTATTGCGCCGCTGACCATTGCAACTCTTTGCCGCCATCGCGTCTATACGGATGCTGACTTTTGGGCTGCTGATCATGTCCGTCCGCTCCATATTCAGTTGGGTGAATGGGCGGATGTATTTTTGATTGCGCCTTTAACTGCCCATACCTTGGGCAAGCTTGCGCTAGGGCTTGCCGATAATTTACTCACCAATACATTTCTGGCCTCTACCTGTCCAGTGTTGGTCGCGCCCGCAATGAATACGACCATGTGGGAACAGCTGTCGGTGCAGCAAAACTGGCGATCGCTTCAGCGGATGGAGCGCATCCATCGGGTCGGGCCAGGGACGGGTTTGCTGGCCTGCGATACGGTTGGGGCTGGCCGCATGGCGGAACCGGAGGAGATTGTTCCCTATGGGCTGTCGCTGCTCTGGAGTGGCGGCGATCGCAATCTTGCAGGAAAGCAGATCCTCATCAGCGCGGGGGGCACCCGCGAATACCTAGACCCTGTCCGCTTTATCGGCAACCCTGCCTCAGGAAAGATGGGGCTGGCGCTGGCGCTGGCCGCTTGGCACCGAGGCGCAACGGTGCAGCTCGTGCAGGCCGCTAGCCTTGCGGTTCCGGCGGGGGGGATTCTGTCTACGACGGTGGTGAGTGCGGCGCAAATGCAGGATGCGCTGATTCAGTCCTTTCCTCAGGCAGACTGGGTCATTATGGCGGCGGCTGTTGCGGATGTACGTCCCCAGCATTATTCGGCGGCGAAGCTCCCTAAGGACAAACTTCCAGTAGCGCTACCCCTAGAAGCTGTGCCGGATATTGTGCAGCACCTGAGTACCCTAAAACAGCCTCATCAGCGTCTCATTGGATTTGCCGCGCAAACGGGAGAGATCGTAGCGCCCGCGATCGCCAAGCTCCAGCGCAAAGGACTAGACGCGATCGTGGCCAACCCCATTGATATACCTGACCATGGCTTTGGCAGCGATCAGAACCAGGCGGTTTTTATCACTGCATCAGGAAACCAAATTCCGATTCCGTCCTGCACCAAGCTACAAATGGCGCATCACGTGCTGGATCTCATTCTGGATCTCGCGCTAACACTTGATCCACACCGCAGCTCCGCTTCATAATTTCTGGAGAAGAAGACACTGGTATGGCAGGCACAACCGCAACCCTTCTCATCTCCTGTCCCGATCAGCAGGGACTTGTCGCCAAGCTTTCAAGCTTTATCTACGCCAACGGCGGCAATATTGTCCATGCCGACCACCATACGGACTTTTCCGCCGGACTCTTTCTGACCCGCCTAGAATGGCAGCTAGAAGGGTTTAAACTGCCCCGCGACCTCATTGGGCCAGCCTTTGGGGCGATCGCCACCCCGCTCAACGCCACTTGGCAGCTCCACTTTGCAGATTCAGTCCCGCGCCTTGCGATTTGGGTGAGCCGTCAAGATCACTGCCTCTTTGACCTATTGTGGCGGCAAAAAGCCCAGGAATTTAGCGCCGAAATTGCTCTGATTATCAGTAATCACGAAGCCCTTCAGTCCACTGCAGAGCAGTTTGGCATTGACTATCACTACCTCCCCATCACGCCGGAGACTAAAGCCACTCAAGAAGTAAAAGCGCTCCAGCTTCTGCAGGACTATCGCATTGACCTAGTCGTGCTGGCCAAGTATATGCAGATTTTAAGCGCCAGTTTTGTCGCTCAGTTTCCGAGGGTGATTAATATTCACCACTCCTTTTTGCCTGCTTTTGCTGGTGCAAATCCCTATCAACGAGCCCACGAGCGAGGTGTCAAAATCATTGGCGCAACAGCACACTACGTCACCGCCGACCTCGATGAAGGCCCCATCATTGAACAGGATGTGGTGCGTGTCAGCCATCGGGATGAAACCACAGATTTGATTCGCAAGGGTAAGGATCTAGAGCGCATGGTGCTGGCAAGAGCGGTGCGGCTCCATCTCCAAAATCGGGTGCTGGTCTACGGCAACCGCACCGTTGTCTTTGCCTAACAATGCCTTTGTCTAACAATGCCTTTGCCTAACAATGCCTTTGTCTCACCAAAAGCTAGGCGATCGCCAGCATCCTTCCCTGCTCCAGACCGATAGACCCAGACTAACCGACCCATCGGCCAAGGCTGATAGAATTGATCGGTCACTGCCGAACCTTGTCAACTTAACCCAATCCACCATGCAACCCCGCCGTATTGCCCGTGAGCTAGCCCTGCTGAGCGCCAGCCAACTTCCCAGCAACCCCGAAAAGCTGTCTCAACAAGACCTTCAGTCCTTTATTTTGGCGGCGGTGCGCACCCTTGTAGGAGAAGTCAAAGAAACCCTAGAAGCCGCCTCCCAAGAACTGAAACGCAGCAACGATCGCCTGATTGATAGCCAAGTGCGATCGTCTAATATTGCAAGCACTCAGGCCATGCTGGGAGATGCGATTGAGCTAGCCCAATCGGCTATTAATCGCTTAGGGATTGCCGTCGATCTTCCGGAACTTGCCCAGCTTGCCAGCCAAGCTGACGTGCGCGAGTATGCTTTCGAGATGGTTCAGACCCTAAACCAGTATCGAGTCGAAATTGACGAAATTTTGGAGGCCTCTCTCGTCGACTGGCAGCTCCATCGGGTTGCTCAAATTGACCGCAATATTCTGAGGCTGGCGCTGGTTGAAATGCACTACTTGGGCTTACCAGAGCGCGTTGCTATTAACGAAGCGGTTGAGCTAACCAAGCGGTACAGCACGGAAGACGGCCATCGGTTTGTCAATGGTGTGCTGCGTCGGGTCAGCCGCCAGCTTGCGGCACAGGCGAGTCAGCCGTTAGCACCTGCTCCAGAATCTATCTCAGAAGTCGAAGCAGGATAAGTTTTGCCCTTGAGGACGCACAGTCTAGCACCGAAACCCTTTGAGATGGCAAGAGGTGCGACTCAGTGGCGTAAGCGTTCCTGACATGAGCCATAATAGATAGGCAGATTGGCGCTTGCCGCACGGCAGTATTTTGCTAGGCTGGCGACAGCACCCAACTAGATTTAATATTGCGGGGTTTTGGGCTGTTTTACGGTTGGCCTAGTTGGGCATCGCTCAACTATCCTTGAGCCCCTCATCCAAGCTCTTTCTTCCGAAGGTGAAGGGGGCCTAAGAACCCTAATTCTTCATTGCTCCTCCTCCCCCTAATTTCTCCTAACCCTGCGCCTCAAGCTCTCTTTTTGCTCAAACCCTTTGCGTTGTTTGAGTTACGCTCTCTGATGGATTTCTTCACTGGACTGTTGATGTCCCTTTTGGCATGCTCAACAGCGCTTCAGTCTGACCTTCCCTCCTATTGCCAGCACCTTTATTGCCCGTCGGGATGTTTCGATGACCCAAGCAGACCTGATTCAGTCCCTGCAAGACATTACAGATTTGAATCAGCTTAAAGCTGTGCTCAATGATTTGCCCGCCATTGATGTGGGCGACTACATTGAGGAGCTTTCTTCCGAACGACGGGCGATCGCCTTTCGGATCCTGCGCAAAGATAAAGCCACGGAAGTATTTGAATACCTTGAGCCAGAGGTTCAGGAAGACTTGATTGGCTCCATGCATGACGTGCAGGTACGGCAAGTCATTGAGTCCATGAGTCCAGACGACCGCGCTGAACTGTTTGATGAGCTACCCGCACGGGTGGTGAAGCGTCTGCTTCAGCAGTTGAGCGCCAGTGAGCGGCAGGCCACAGCAACCATCTTAGGGTACGACGAAAACACCGCAGGCCGTCTGATGACGACGGAATACGTACAGTTGCGCCAGGGGCTTACGGTTAAAGATGCCCTCCAGAAAATTCGACTCACGGACGAAGACAAAGAAACCATTTACTACGCCTACGTCACCGATGATTTTCGGCGACTGAAGCAGGTGGTTTCTCTCCGACAGCTCTTGTTCTCCATTCCAGACGTTCAGATCCGCGATATTGCAAGCGATCACGTCATGAAGGTGCAGACCGATACGCACCAGGAAGAGGTCGCCCAAATTATGAAGCGCTATGACTTACTGGCGCTGCCTGTGGTAGACCGAGAAGAGCGGCTGGTGGGCATTATCACCATCGATGACGTGGTGGATGTACTTGAAGAAGAAGCCACGGAAGATATCCAAAAACTCGCTGGGATCAGTGGGGACGAAGAGGCCCTATCTGCCCCTTTTGTGACGCTCCAAAAGCGTCTCCCTTGGCTGCTGGGCAATATTGGCCTATACATTGCTGCTGCCAGCGCGATCGCTCCGTTTCAGGGCATGATTCGGCTGGTGCCGGTCTTGGCGGTCATTATGCCCATCATGTCCAACGCCAGCGGAAATGTGGCAATTCAGGCTTTATCTGTCACCGTCCGGGGGCTAGGCGTGGGCGAAGTGACGCCTAAAGATGCGCTCTTGGTGTTGCGTAAGGAAATTTTGGCCGGACTTGGAACGGCAGTAGCCCTCGGCATTACCGTCTCGCTGCTGTCGTTGATTTGGTCTACGGAGAGCGATCGCTGGGTGGGTGCGATCGCGGGGATCGTTATGGCGTTCAACGTCATGATTGCCGCTAGCCTGGGTACACTTTTGCCCATGGGTCTAAAGCGAATCAAGCAAGACCCCGCCCTCATCAGTGGCCCACTCTTAACCACCATCCTTGACGGCATCGGATTCCTGACCTTTTTGAGCCTCATTTCATTGACGCTAAAGACGCTCAATTCTGGCTAAAACGACACAATAAGCATTGAAACAAGGCATTGAAACAAAAGGGAATAAAAAAAAGGGCGTTAAAAACAAAAGGGTGGTCTGTTTAGCAAAAGGAGCCTTCTGAGGTGGACGTACCCCCCTAGGAGCGAACACTTCAAAACCGAACCCTAACCCTAAAACAGACCACACGCTTTTGGCGGGTCATCCCCTAGAGGTATCCTACAAGATTAAGAACAAAGGATTTCAACATCTTCTTGCAGACTCCGGTAATTATCTTCAAACAAAGATAATTCAAAGATAATTCAAAGACTGAAAATCAAGACTGAGAATTAAGACTGAGAACTAATGCTGAGAAGCAAGATGGGTTACAGCACCTTTGGCATGGCTGATAAAAGGTCACTCGAAGGGTGGCGTTTATGACCCGTAGGTTTTCAGCGCGCTTATCTTGGGCAAATCTGAGACGCAACCTGGAGCCCAGTCTGGGTAACTATCTGGGACAAACAGTCTTAGAGTTTATTTTTCCATCGCCCTGTCCACTCTGCCAGCGCAAGGCAGAGGCCGTATTCTGCAAAGACTGTACCGGAAAAATCCTAGACGGTCGCCGCCTCAACCCTCAGGTTGCAGCGCCCGATCTCCCGCCCCTTTACTGTTGGGGCCACTATGACGGCACCCTAAAGCAAAGTCTGGCAAGGCTAAAGTACGATCGCAATCCTCAGGTCGCTAAACCTCTTGGTCAATGGCTTGCGGAACTATGGCACACTCAAGCATCCTCAATAGGACACCCAGGATCAAAACGCCCAGGATCAGGACGCCCAATCGTGGTTCCTATTCCGCTGCACCCTGAGCGGCAGCAGCAGCGGGGATACAATCAAGCGGCGCTTATTGCCCACAGCTTTTGCCAGCATACAGGACTGAGCCTGCGATCGCAGGGTCTCAGCCGCACTCGCGCAACCACGGCTCAGTACGGACTATCCCGACTAGAACGCTATCAAAATCTACAGCGCGCCTTCAGCCTGGGCCCTGACTTCACCCACCCGTCCCGCTTCCCTTCCGATCAGGCCATGAGTCGGGGCGTGATTCTGATTGACGATATCTTCACCACGGGCGCAACCCTAAAGGCTGCCGTTAACACACTTCAGAAGCACGAAATTCCTGTGACAGCCTTACTTGCGATCGCTGCTGCAGAGCGCAGCCCCACTGAGTAGAAAAATTGTAGGGTTCTCCTACTCTGCCTCAGTCCCAGATGCTTCTGTCTCTGCTGCATCGGATGCCTCCTCAATTGCCGTTTCCTCAGCGGCCGTTTCCTCGACCGCCACTTCTTCAGGCTCTGGAGCAGGCTTGGCGATCGTGGGCTTTGGCCCACGCGCTAGTGCAGGATTAGAGCGTGCTGGAGCCTCCTCTCGATCTTGGCGGCCTCGGCGCTTATCATTGGGTCTCCCGCCAGATTTATTGCCAGAGCCGCCGCCAGAAACTCCCTCAGACTTCGCACCCACCCTAGGCTTTTCACGGTTTGGTTGCCCTCCACTTTCCCGCGCTTTTTCGCGTTCTTCCTTGCTGCGCAGAATGGGTTTGGGCTTAGATTCAGAAGTTTTAGGTGCGTCAACCTCTGGAGTTGGGGCGGGTTGAGATTCAGACATTGATAGAACTCCAGGTAAAGGACGCTGTGCTCAGTGAGCCTTACCATTTTAGACCAACATCGTCCCCAACCTTAACTCTGCCCCGCTGAAAATCTACCCGCAAAGACTCGAAGTCAGCCCGAACAGTATCGTACCGACTTCAAAAAAACGGATCTCAGAGCTTCTGGAGGAAGCTCTAGGTCAGAGCTTCCATGAAGAGCGCTAGTGAAAGACATAGGCCGAATGGAGAGACCACCAGACCAGCCCTGAAATAAAGCCAAGAATCAACACCGCAGAAAGCGTAATCACAATGGGGCGATCTGCACCCTTAAATTTCATGATGCCGCGATCAAAATCTGATGACATGGTTAGAAAACCCCTTAAAACTTCAAGATTTAGAAACTAAAGTCTCAGAGAGACAACGATCTAGACCTAGACTACTCACCATTCACCCATCATTCTGAACGAAATTTTACGAATCGCCCACTTTAATCATGGCTCATTATCTTAAATTTAGATTAGCCGACTACTTTTGGGGAAACCGTTAAAGATTCGGTTAAGGTAAGCTCATTGGAAAGGGATGCATCCCAAAGCTGCCCATCTAGCGTCATCTGCTCAATCAGGCTGGCAATCTTGAGCGCCTTCAGGGCCTGCTCCCCGCCAACTGAAGGCTGCTGCCCCCCACGCACACAGGTCACAAAATGCTCTAGCTCAGCATGGAGTGGCTCTACCCGCTTTGTGAAAACGCGCTCCGTCATTCCGTCACTGCGATAGAGTCCATGACTGCCCTCCCCCATTGTCTGCATGACGTTGGAGCGATGAATTTGAATTTCGTTCGTCAAAAAGTCAGCTTCAATCAGCCCCTGTTTGCAGTGAACTAGAATCTGTCGTCGCTTTTGGTGGCAAACCTTACTGGCGGTCAACGAAGCCACAGCACCATTGGCAAAGCCAAGGGTCGCTGTTACATAGTCTAGGTAAGGCGAATTCTCGCTTCTTGTGCCAGCCGCACTCAGCCGTACAACTGGAGAATCATTCAGCTCCAGCAGCAGGTCGATGTCATGAATCATCAAGTCCAGCACGACAGAAACATCGTTGGCTCGATTGGAGTAGGGACTCATCCGATGGGCTTCGACGGCGAGTAGCGTCTCTGCTTTAATGACCTGAGACAAAGACTGAAAGGCGGGATTAAACCGTTCAATATGGCCGACCTGGAGCATGCACTGGACTTCGGCTGCAAAATTTACAAGGGCTTCCGCCTCTGCAATGCTGGCTGCAATCGGCTTTTCGAGCAGCACATGGACGCCTGCGCCTAAGCAAACCATGCCCACTTCATAATGCATCCGGGTTGGCACTGCAACGCACACGGCATCAAGATGGGGCAGTAAATCGCGGTAATTCTCAAAAAAACGAGCGCGATAGCGGCTCGCTGTTTCAATGCCGCGCTCAATATTGACGTCAGAGATTCCCACCAGCTCTACATCTTTGAGCAAGCTCAAAATGCGAACGTGATGCTGGCCCATGCTGCCCACTCCAATCACCCCAATCCGGATGGGGGGGCGGCCTCGCTCTGAATAAGCCACCAATGGATTAGGCGATAAGCGTTTACTCACTCCACACAACCCTCTGCCGTAAAGAACGGTGTCTCTGCTTAAGCCAACCTAATGGGTAAGCTAAAGCGGAAAGATACTAAGTTTTATAATGATTCAGATGGATAGTACCACGAGTTATCAAGATTAATGCCTACGCCCCGAGGCGATCGCCAAGAAACCTGGTCAGACGCAAATCCCGTCGGCCGGCAAGCTCCCGGCGCAGGAATTGAGAGATTCACTCGAAACCCTTCATAATTAAGGAGAAGTTACTTCAATCGGGTTTAACATGGCCAGAGATCTACGGGGATTCATTAAGCTGCTCGAAGAGCGAGGACAGCTCCACCGCATTCAGGCTCTGGTGGACTCGGATCTGGAAATCTCAGAAATTGCCACTCGAATGCTGCAAAAGGGTGGCCCAGCCCTACTGTTTGAAAATGTGAAGGGCTATGACGCGCCGGTCGCGGTCAATCTCATGGGCACTGTTGAGCGGATTTGCCTCGCCATGAATGTGGACAAGCCCCAGGACTTGGAGGGACTCGGCCAAAAACTTGCCCTGCTCTACCAGCCCAGACCGCCCAAAAAAGTTTCCCAGGCGATCACCTTTGGCAAGGTCTTATTTGATGTGGTGAAAGCGAAGCCCAGCCGAGATTTGCTGCCGCCGTGTCACCAGGTGGTGCTGAAGGATGAGGCTGTAGACCTGAACCAAATTCCGATGCTGCGGGTGTATCCCGGCGATGCGGGGAAGGTTTTGACCCTGGGGCTCATGATTACCAAAGATCCCGAATCTAAAATTCCGAATGTGGGGGTTTATCGGCTCCAGCTTCAGTCTAAAAACACGATGACGGTGCAGTGGCTCTCGGTGCGCGGCCCTACAAGACACCTCCGTAAGGCGGCAGAGCGCGGTGAAAAACTAGAGGTGGCGATCGCCCTGGGAGTAGACCCGCTTGTCATTATGGCTGCTGCGACCCCCTTACCTATTGATCTGTCCGAGTGGCTGTTTGCGGGAATCTATGGGGGCAAGGGCATCCATTTGGCTAAGTGCAAAACCTTAGATCTCGAAGTGCCCGCCGATGCAGAGATGATTTTAGAAGGCACTATTACCCCTGGTGAGACTGGCATAGACGGCCCCGCTGGCGATCACATGGGCTACTATGGCGGCGTTAATAAAGCCGCGCCTTTATTGCGGTTCCACTGCATTACCCATCGCAAGAACCCCATCTACCTCACTACCTTTAGCGGTCGTCCACCCAAAGAAGACGCCATGATGGCGATCGCGCTCAACCGCATCTATACTCCCATCCTGCGGCAGCAAATCCCCGAAATTGTGGACTTCTTTCTGCCTATGGAGGCGCTCAGCTATAAGGCTGCTGTCATCTCCATTAGCAAATCCTACCCTGGGCAGGCCAGACGAGCCGCCCTCGCCTTCTGGAGTGCCTTACCCCAATTCACCTATACCAAGTTTGTGATTGTTGTAGACCAAGACATCAACATCCGCGACCCTAGAGCCGTGGTGTGGGCCATTACTTCTAAAGTAGACCCCGCTAGAGATGTGTTCATCCTGCCGGACAACCCTTTTGACTCCCTAGACTTTGCCACCGAAAGGTCTGGTTTGGGCAGCAAAATGGGCATCGACGCCACCACCAAGGTCTACCCCGAAACGGATCGCGTCTGGGGAGAACCCCTCACTGCCGACCCCGATACAGCCGCCATGGTGGATCGACGCTGGGCGGAGTATGGACTATCTGGCCTCCAGCTCACGGATGTAGATCCCAATCTGTTTGGGTATGACATTCGATAATGGCATGATTGGCGAATGGAATAATTTGCGGAACCCTAGGGACAGGAAGGGCGATCGCGATCGGTACTCAGTCCTTAATACCCGTTATTTTGGCTCTGCGGTACTCCATCGGTTGGGTGTTGGGTTTGTGCCTCAACCCAAACGACCTATTGAGGAAGGAGTGTTTAGCCTAGACATGAGACCGTAGCCAATCCTGTAGCTCAGAAGGCTGCGAGAAATCAAGTAACGCTTCGCCCAAGGATTCGAGCTGAGATAGCGACAGCGACTGAATCTGTGCTTGGATCCCTGGAGAAACTGCACCAAAGCGGCGGGTCAGCAAACGCAAAATGAGCAATACTTCACCTTCTTGGCGACCCTCTTGCAAAGCCTCTTGGTACACCTTCGTTTCTTTTAGTTCACTGAGGCCAAACATACGCTCTATCTCCTCTCGACTAAGCTGCGGAAATTTGTACACCAGTATCGTTTCTATCAATCCTATTATCGCTGCAATCTTTGGGTTTGTTTGATCTTGGCTACTCGTCTTTGTCATCAAGGTCTGCGCTTGACTGACGGCACTGTCTGCATCTGCCAAAATCAACTGCATTAACCCCACCCCTAAAGCATCGCTTGCTTTAAGTTCGTTGAGATATACCCGATGCACTTGGTTACTGTTCAACTGCGCTTTAGATACGTGACGACAAAAAACAATTGCCCCTCATTCTCCTTCTTCCTGGGGAGAAGGAGGGGCAATTAAAAATCAAGTTTCTTAAGCCCCTCGCCTTTGGGCTATCCATTGCCCACAAGTCGCTATAACCCATGCCCCATATAGTTTCTGGGATTCGACTGCGCCTAAACCCATCACGGGTTTTCGGGCTATTTCCTACCCAGTCAGAGAGCGGAATCACAGTTTTCTCGCTTTTCGAGTCTACATGTGTTGAACTAGGCAATGAATTAGATGGCTTACGGGGACTGGAAATGGCGCAACCCATTTCTAAAATCTATTGCCATCAATGGTTACAGCGAGATCTGTCCAATGGATAGCGCCTTTGGGAGAGGGGTTTGGGGTGAGGGGCTTCAAGTGCATCATCGAACTCAC
>JAKRSB010000043.1 GCA_022402525.1 Thermosynechococcaceae cyanobacterium MS004 | reverse complement strand
CGCCCTCTCAGGCGTAGCCAGCGAATCACCAGAGCGTGTCATGGACTAGAGCGCCAGATTTGTGTCTCACGGTATTTGTCACAACGGGTAAAAGTGGGCGTGGTAGATAGTGAAAGCCAGAAGTGTTTGCTCTAAAGGCATTTCAGGCTGAAAATAGAATGATCCGTCTCATGCTATTTGTCACTTTTTACCAATTCGTCTCACGCTATGTGTTACTTGTATAAATTACATTGTCCCGCCATCTTCAGCAGAGCTAAGACAAAACGCTATTAAGTCGTTATTTTCTACGGCCTAAATGTGAGATATAGCAAGGGTTAGGGCAATGTGCAGGGTTGCCGAAGCGTTAATTTTGGAGAGCGATCGCCAAGGGAGTAGCGCTAGAATCTCATGTACGTGACATCATTCTATTAATACAACAAACCTATCATTCTATAATAGTAGCATTTAAGATTTAGCAAATTAAATGCCCATGCGTTGCCCTGAGTGTAGACATACTAAGAGCGTGAAGAATGGACATGCGCGAGGAAAACAGCGGTGGATTTGTAAAGGGTGTGGCTATCAATTTGTTGAAGATCCCCAGCCCGTAGGGGCACCGTGCAAAGGGACAGCGCCGCCCTGTTCATATTGTGAAACCGGAATCCTCCATAAGCGTTCAACGCGAGGGAAACGGCTGTGGCTCAATAGGCGTTTCAGGGAGGTGCAAGAGTAGAGTTAGAACCTTGGTAAGATCTCAATAGAGAAAGCTATCCAAACCTATGCTGAGTCTCAATCTTACTCACCTCCTTGATGATGCCAAATGCTACGAAACCATGCGCCAGATGCGCTGGTCTTCAGAGGTGTGCTGTCCCAAGTGTAATAGCCTAAGCGTGATCAAACGGGGCAAAGATGAGACCCAACCCCATCGCCAACGCTATCAATGTAAAACGTGCAGCGCTCACTTTGATGACCTCACCGACACGATCTTTGCAAACCATCATCAGCCGTTACGGATGTGGATATTGTGCCTGTACCTAATGGGATTGAACCTCTCAAATCAGCAAATCTCCCAGGAACTAGATTTGGATAAAGATGTGGTGCAGGACATGACGACACTCTTGCGACAAGGTATTGTCCAAAGAAAACCAGAAGTAAAGCTTTCTGGCACTGTTGAGTGCGACGAAGTGTATGTCACCGCAGGTCATAAGGGGAATCCTGAAGCGGTCTTAAAAAAGGGCGAGAAGGGAGACGGCATCGCCTCAAAGGGGTTCGGGGCAGAGGCACGCTTGAGAAGGAAAAGCCACCCATTTTCGGCATGATTCAACGGGGAGGGAAAGTGGTGATTCGGATGTTTGAGAATGTGCAAACGATGACGATTGAGCCGCTCATTAAAGCCACGATTGCATCTGGCAGTCTGGTCTACACTGACGAATATGGTATCTACAATGCTCTAGAGGATTGGAGCTATAGGCACAAGACGGTGTGTCATGGTGCAGGGGAATATGCGCGAGATGAGGATGGGGATGGGTTCTGTGAAGTCCACGTCAATACGATGGAGGGTTTCTGGTCGCTGTTGCGTTCCTGGCTAAGACCCCATCGGGGTATCTCTCAGGAAAAACTCCCGTTATATTTGGGCTTCTTTGAGTTTATCCACAATGCTAAGCGTAGGGGGAAAGCCTTGCTCACTGCTTTATTGGAGTCACTGATTCTACCTCCCCGATACACCTATTGAGCCACATACCAATTCCATCGCTGATCGTATCTAGACGCTAATTGATTGTACTGTTGTTGAACTTGAGCTTCAGTCATTTTCCTCTAGGTGAGCTGCAACCTCTCCGTATAAGTTCATGACGTGGCTGTCTGCCAAGCTGTAATAGATATTGCGACCCTCACGGCGATATTGGACTAAGCGCTGAGATCGCAACACCCGCAACTGGTGGGACACCGCCGACTCGCCCATTTTGGCAACTGCCGCCAGATCGCACACACATAACTCCTGCTTTGCCAGAGCAGACAACAATCGCAGACGGCTCGGATCGGCCAAAGTCCCGAAAAATTCCGCCATCTGCTGCGCTTTTTCGATTGAAACAATCTCAGTCTGTCCCTGTCGGACATTCTCTAGATTAACCAGATAGGCATCGCAGCTCGGAGCTTCTACAGATGGATCGGCTTTGGCCTTAGATGAGCGAGGCTTGTTCATAAGCGGCACTGAGAACATTGAGGGACTGAAAAGAATCGCTGAGCTTGCTTTTAGTTTAAGCCATAGAACGAGAATCATTATAACATCTGAATATATCTTCAGATATCGTGAAATTGTGCTAGAGTTTTGGAGATTCTGAACCCTACGCTTCTTATGCTTGGAGTTGCTGTGACCCAAACCCCCTCCCTCAAAACCCAGCAAATGCAGGTCGGCGGTATGGACTGTACAAGCTGCGCGATGAAAATTGAAGGCAGTTTGGAAAAATTAGCAGGCGTGGCCGAAGTCTCGGTTGTGGTTGCCACCGGGCGGTTGACGATCGCCTATGACCCTCAGCAGGTGGATGAAACAGAAATCCAGAAGCGAGTGATGGATTTGGGCTACACGGTAGAAGCTGAGCGCCCAAAACCCTCAAATTCAAGTGGTTCTCATGATTCCAAAAGTCTTCACGAAGACCATGACTCTAAACATCATCATGCAGATAATCGCGATCATGGACACAGTCATAGGGATGGAGGGTTTGACCTAGAGCGCGAAGGTATTCTGGTTGGATTAGTGATTGTTTTATTTATTCTGGGTTCTGTCTTTGAGAAGCCCTTGCATGACACGCCCTTCTCAATCGGAGAGTATCTGGTCTTTGTTCCGGCTTACTTATTAAGCGGCTGGACAGTTTTGACCAGTGCGGGGCGTAATATCCTGCGGGGTCAGGTCTTTGATGAGAATTTTCTGATGACGATTGCGACCTTGGGGGCGATCGCCATCCACAAACTCCCCGAAGCCGTCGGCGTAATGCTGTTCTTCAAAGTAGGGGAGTTGTTTCAAGAACTGGCGGTCAGCCGCTCTCGCCGATCCATCTCAGCGCTCTTAGAAATCCGTCCTGATTCTGCCAACCTCAAAACTGAGAGCGGTGTCCAAACGGTTTCGCCAGAAGTCGTCAAAGTCGGGGACATTATTCTGGTGAAACCTGGAGAAAAAGTCCCCCTGGATGGCGAGATTTTAGACGGCAGCGCTCAAGTCGATACCTCTGCCCTCACAGGCGAATCAGTCCCGCGCACGTTCGGGTTAGGAGAAACGGTTCTGGCCGGGATGATTAACCAGACAGGAGTGCTGACAGTCCGAGTTGCCAAGCTTTTTGGCGAATCATCCATCGCCCGTATTCTAGATCTGGTGGAAAACGCCAGCAGTAAGAAAGCAGAGACAGAGAAATTCATTACTAAATTTGCGCGACGGTACACCCCTATCGTGGTGATTGCGTCCTTAGCGGTGGCGATTTTGCCTCCCTTGTTCAATTTAGGAACAAATGCAGAATGGGCTTATCGGGCGCTGGTTTTACTGGTGATTTCCTGTCCCTGTGGATTGGTCATCAGCATTCCCTTGGGCTATTTTGGCGGCATTGGCGGAGCAGCCAAGCGGGGTATTTTAGTGAAAGGTTCAACCTTTCTAGACACGCTGGCAGACGTGAAAGCAGTGGTGTTCGATAAAACGGGCACGCTGACCCAAGGCGTGTTCAACGTTTCTGAGATTGTGACTCGCAATGGGTTTACTGAGACAGAATTATTGAAACTGGCAGCAAAGGCTGAATCCAACTCAAATCACCCCATCGCTAAATCAATTCGAGAAGCCTACGGTCAGCCCATTGATGAATCAACTATCACCGACTATACCGAAATTGCAGCCCACGGCATTCAGGCAACGGTAGAGCATCGACGGGTCTTTGCAGGCAACGATCGCCTGATGCATCGCGAAAACATTGAGCATGACACCTGTGATGTTGAAGGCACAGTCGTTCACCTCGCAGTAGACCAGCGGTATGCCGGATATATTGTCATTGCGGATCAGCTCAAGCCGGATGCAGTAAAAGCCATTCAATCCCTAAAAAAATTGGGTGTAGAAAGAGTTGTGATGCTGACGGGGGACTCCAAGGATGTGGCAGAACGCATGTCCTTATTGCTGAAGCTGGATGAATATCGGGCAGAATTGCTTCCAGAGGATAAGGTGACGGCAGTTGAGGAACTGCTGCGACAGTATGCCCAGAAAGGGAAAGTTGTCTTTGTAGGAGATGGCATTAACGATGCGCCCGTGATTGCCAGAGCAGATGTCGGGATTGCAATGGGAGGACTGGGTTCCGATGCAGCCATTGAGACTGCCGATATCGTGCTGATGACCGATGCGCCCTCTAAGGTGGCGGAGGCGATTCAGGTGGCTCGAAAGACCCACGCCATTGTTTTGCAGAATATCGTGTTTGCCCTTGTGGTTAAGGCCATCTTTATTGTTCTGGGTTTGTTTGGCTTAGCCAGTATGTGGGAAGCCGTGTTTGCCGACGTGGGGGTGGCGCTAGCCGCCATCTTTAACGCCACGAGAGTTCTCAAGTGAAACAAAGTTTCTCTCCTTTTGTTCTTCAACATTCAACATTTAAAAGCTTATGCCTCGTCAACGTTCTATGCCTTGGACTTATCGCTGGTCGCGCCCCCTCATAGCAGGCATTGCCTCCATTGGCGCTGCGGTGACAGCCTATTTAACCTATTCAAAGCTTACAGGGAGTCAAGCCGCCTGTCCCACCAATGGGTGTGATGTTGTGCTGGCTAGTCCCTATGCGACCGTATTGGGTCAGCCCCTGGCGCTGTTTGGATTTTTGGCTTATGCCAGCATGGTTGTGTTTGCGATCGCCCCCCTCCTCCTCAACTCCCCCGCTCAGAAACCCCTCCGTGCCAAGCTAGAAAACTGGACAGGTTTACTGCTGCTGCTAGGTGCTGCTGCCATGATGACCTTCAGCGGGTATTTGATGTACCTGTTGGCCTTCAACATCAAAGCCGTCTGCGTCTACTGCGTTGCTTCAGCCCTATTTTCGACGACTTTATTTATCCTGGCTTTTATTGGACGAGAGTGGAAAGACCTGGGTCTACCCTTCTTTAGCACAGCAATCGTAGCGGTACTGGTTTTATTGACCACCCTCGCCATTTATGCTCCTATCAATAGTCCCACCGCTAAAGATCCTGGAAACGGACAACCTTCGCCAGGAGGATTTACCATTACCACCAGCTCCGGGCCTGCTGAGATTGCGTTAGCCAATCACCTCACCCAAACTAAAGCAACGTTCTACGGTGCCTACTGGTGTCCCCACTGCCACGACCAAAAGCAGTTGTTTGGCAAAGAAGCGGCAAAATTGATTCCCTACGTGGAATGTATTGAAGGGGGAATTAACCCTCAACCTAAGCGCTGTGAAGCGGCTAGCGTTAAAAGCTTTCCAACTTGGACTGTCAAGGGAAAAACGGTGACAGGCACTCGACCGTTGCAAGAACTTGCCCAACTGTCTGGCTATAAAGGGCTGCAAAACTTCAAAAATACGTTACCCGACCAGCCTGACGCTCACTAGAAAGAAAGTCCTGTTGATTTGAAGTTTCAATTTCCATAGATCTTGAACCTTCACAATTTAGCCTGTCTTTGATTACTACCGACGCATCATGAGAAAAATCATAGGTTTCAATCCCTTCAACAGCACTAAAAACCTAAACGTAGGACGTAGGGTTGCTTTAGGACTCCAGTGGACTGGAATAGCTTCAGGCTTACTTTTGCTGGTTAGCCCAAAACTGTCTACGGCTACGGAATTATTTACCCCACCGCCGCTGCCTCGTTTATCAGACCCAAAGGCTTATTTACCGCCACTTATAGAGCCGTTTCGCTTAGATCTGAATTTAACGCGCCGCCGCGTAACGCTATTTCGAGGCAATAGTCCGGTCAAAAGCTATGCCGTAGCGATTGGTAAACCAGGGTGGGAAACCCCCGTTGGAAAATACCAAATCAAGACCATGTATCGTAATCCGGTTTGGATTAATCCGTTTACGGGAGAGGTCATTCCAGGCGGCAGTCGTGACAATCCTCTAGGAACTAAATGGATGGGATTCTGGACGGATGGTAAAAACCAGATCGGTTTTCACGGCACGTTCAATCGGTCATCGGTAGGGCAGCCTGCATCTCATGGCTGTGTGCGGATGTTGGAAGAAGATATCGGCGATCTCTTCAAGACCGTCCCGTTGGGTACGCCTGTGAATGTGTTTTGGGACAAAGGCTAAAGGGCTTGAGCGTCAAATCAAAGATCAAACTTTCGCAGTTCTAGACCTGTGGATAGTTATTCTGAAAAGATTGCCTCACAAAGTATTGATGTGATTGACGTGCATTTTTAGAACACTCCTAAAATATGAAAAAATTATGAAAACATAGAGAAGCATAATATAATTATGAAAAGATTATGAAAAACTTTTACGGCTTTAAAGCCGCTCAACTGTGGCATTTCCTATGGAACCGAACTCAATTCGACGGTCGCTCCTCGGAGCAGGGTTGCTAGGAGTGGGAACGCTACTCGGTAAGTTTTTCCCCGCCGCTGCTTTTTCTCAATCCGTCGCTGCTCAAACTACTCCCAATCCAGCCGGAAATGGCTCCGAACCTCAGGCAGGCATGATGCATGGGGGCAATATGATGATCGGGGAGGTTGATGGGACTAAAAACGGATTTGACCCGCGCAAGATGTTAACCGATTGGGATGGGGGTAGAGTCTCGCAGTTGTCCAATGGTCAAACGCTACGGGAATACAACATTACGGTAGAAGAAAAAGAAATTGAAATTGCACCTGGTATAAAGTATCCAGCCTGGACTTACAACGGTCGAGTGCCAGGGCCGACGATTCGAGTCACCGAGGGCGATCGCGTGCGGATTCGGTTCAAAAATCCAGGTAAGCACCCTCATACCATTCACTTTCACGGCATCCATTCGGCGCGTCAAGATGGTGTAGCAGGTACGCTTGAGGCATTTCCAGGCCAGGAAGTGGTGTATGAATTTGAGGCTAAACCGTTTGGCTGTCACTTATACCACTGCCACTCGGTTCCCTTCAAACGACATCTCCATAAAGGACTCTATGGTGCATTTATCATTGACCCCGATCCTAAAAAGCATCCCGACCAGCAAGCGGCAGCTAAATCTCGCCAACTAGGTACGCCTGAAAACGTCAAATGGCAAGAATTTGTCATGGTAATGAATGCCTTTGACACCAACTTCGATGAAGAGAATGAAGTCTACGCAATTAACACGATTCCCTTCGAGTTTATGAAGCGTCCGATTCAGATTGAGCGCGATCGCCCGATTCGGGTTTATCTGATCAACGTGATCGAATTTGATCCCATTAACTCTTTCCATCTCCACGCCAATTTTTTTGACTTTTATGACCACGGAACTACCCTCACCCCAACCCATCGCACCATTGACACAGTGATGATGGTGCAAGCACAGCGCGGTATTTTAGAGTTTTCTTTCAAAGACCATGAGCCTGGAAAATATATGTTCCACGCTCATCAGTCTGAATTTCTCGAATTAGGTTGGATGAGTGCCTTTGAGGTGGTTGCATGAAGATGCAAAAACTGACCGACCCAAAACCTTGGCTTTGGGTCATCCTCCCCCTCGTGCTGATCACCCTATTGATTGGTACTTTTCTGACGACAAATCCGCTGGCACCGTTGAAAAGTGCCGCGCCACCAGTGGAAAAACTCACTGTAGAACAGACGGTTTTAGATGAGAAGGGCATTTCTTTATTCGTTCGCGCCGATGGTTCAGAACCAATGCAAATTGCTCAAGTGCAAATCGATGGGGCGTATTGGCAGTTTACGCAAAATCCTCCTGGTGCATTGCCTCGGCTTTCGAGTGCTTGGATTCGGTTGCCTTATGCATGGGTGGAGGGAGAAGCCCATCGGATTAATTTATTGACGAATACGGGCGCGGCATTTGAGCACGACATTGCGGTTGCAGTGCAGACTCCCACAATTTCGGCCAATCGCCTGTTGAGCTTTGCTTTGTTAGGGCTGTACGTCGGCATTATGCCTGTCGGATTGGGCATGATGTTTTACCCAGCGCTGAAAGCATTGGGGAGTCAGGGCATGAAGTTTCTTTTGGCGCTGACGATCGGAATGTTGGTTTACTTGTTTATTGATACGCTCGTGGAAGCAACCGAGGAAGCAACCAAAGTTGCTGCTGCTTTCTCCAGCACTACGCTGGTTTGGTTGATTACTGTGGCAACATTCTTAGCGGTTTTTTTGATTGGCAGACGTTCAGGTAAGACACCAGAAGGGGTTCAATTATCGACCTACATGGCATCAGGCATTGGTATTCACAACTTTGGAGAAGGATTAGCAATCGGGGCTGCGTTTGCTGTGGGGGAAGCAGCTTTGGGTTCATTACTCGTCATTGGCTTTACGCTTCACAATATTACAGAAGGAATTGGCATTGCGGCTCCGCTCGTTGATTTGCGACCGAAGCTCAAAACCTTAATTGGCTTGGTTGCGTTAGCGGGTTTACCTGCGGTGATTGGCACTTGGCTTGGCGCGTTTGCGTTTACGCCGATTTGGGCAGTGTTGTTTTTGAGTATTGGGGCAGGAGCCGTGCTGCAAGTGATTGTTGAAGTGGGTTCTTATCTCATCTGCACTGCCCAAAAGCAAGGTAGCTCGTGGCTATCTAGGGCGAGTTTAGCTGGATTTGGGCTAGGTCTGTCCGTAATGTATGGGACAGCGCTTTTAGTGAGTGCTTAATTGTCCAGCTAATCCTGAACCGATCAACAATCCAACGACTACAATTCCAACAAAGTAAGCCAGCGAGATGAGTCGAGTTAAAAAGGGAGGAGCAACACCTTCCACTAGGATATTTTGGGAAACCTGGAGAGGCTGAAGCGATCGCTGTGTCTCTTTTTGAGGGATAGCCGTTACTTCAATGCTGTGAGGTGCACCATCAAAAAACTGCTGCTTCCATGCCAAAGTCCCTGTGCGGTCTGGAATCCCCTGATAGGCAAATAAAACCCAGTTATTTTCAAGTTGTGTTGTTGTTACTCTCAAACCCACATCTGTTGCAGGCTGTTTGGTTTTAGTATCCATCACCCGAACCTGAAAGCTAGTAAGCTGACCGACTGTGGAATCGGTATCGCCTGACAGCTTCATCTCTAGCTCCTGCACATTCAGCATTGCAGGCTGACGGGCAGCGGGAAGCTCTTCCGTTCCGTGGGACACCGCCATCGAACGTTGAGATTGAGCCAATTCGGCACTGATATTGACGAACAAAAGAACAGCGATCGCCATCACGATCAAGCCACTCAACAACAATCGCACCCGCTGCGGTGCAAGTTCTCCAGGTTGAATTGGTTGTTTACTACCAATCACCCAGCCCCCACCCAGCCCTACTGTTAACAACAGAATGACTAAGACTGCTAAGTTGCGGTACTTCACACCATTCTCTGGAACCGCTAGGGTCAAAGTCTGCTGAAAGGGTGCAAAGGCATTAGGGGCGACTGGCGTAACGTTTACTTGTAATTTGTAAGTGCCGCGAATGGGCAGCATTTGCTGAAGCTTTAGCTCACCTTTAGGTGCTTGCGCTTCCATCTCCAGCAGCGTTGTCCCTTCTGAAATTGGAAAATCTGTCGTAAACCAGGGTGTTTTGGCTGGGGTAAGCATCTGTAGGTGTAGCTTTGCATTTTCAACAGGCTGACCGGATTGATTCACTGCTTGTAGCGTCAGCTCCACTGGCATTTGTCGGTCGGTTGCCTCAGCTTCAAAGGGTGTAATCTGACTGATTGCAGGACGAGTCGTCAACCGAACTGAAGGCTGACGAGACTGGGAAACCCCAACCCAGCCATACAAAACAACACCCATCAGGCTAATAATGCCGATGAGTAGCGATCGCTTAAATTTTGACATGACTTTAATTTCAACTCATCCCTAATGACAACTCACAAGACCCGTATGGTGACGCAGCGAATGCACCTGGTCGTGAATAGGGGGATAAGTCGTAAAGTAAACCGTCCAGAGAATTAGTGTGCAAAGTGAAACGTAAAGCGTCGATTGCACCGGAACCGAAAGTGTCCAATGTGCAGCACGTCGCTGGACTGAACTAGGAGCTTGAGCCGTCATTCTGTACCTCGCAGATAAGACTAAATTGTGAATCAATCGACGGGCATCCTGGCTTAGAGCACCGAATCAGTGACTTCTTTACAGTTGCGGGACAGCGCTGGATTTACACCAAACTTTCCCCGTTACCTCTGGTGGCTGACCCCCACCAGAACCGATTAAGTACCCAAACTATACCATGAGGGCCGTGCAGCGGTAGACCAGAATACTGGCAAGCACTTGAGCCTCTCTGACCTAAAGCAGACTGCCATTATTGTTCATTTCATCTTGGTTTGATTTTTGAGCCTTAGCTTGAATACAGAGTCAATCTAGACTCCTCATACACTTGCCGTCAATGAGGGCTGCTTCAAGTTCCTCATTGGCATTCCATCCGATGAATAAATGTTCAATAGCAATCGGAGGGTCGCAACAATGCCACCAGCGTATTTATTCTTTTTACCCATCGCGTTCGGTGCATTCTGGCTCAATCTACGAGCGAGGGAGGAACTGATTTGTATCATCACGGCTATTAGTGGTAGTTTTTTCCTGATTTTGGGGCTAATGCTGGCTCCCTGGTTTATTCAGCTCTTGATGCTGATTTTTCTATGTCGGCCTGAAAGCCTACTCATCAACTTGTTCTTCAAGCGAAAGCACTAGGTTTAGCATTCCATGCCAGAAATTTTCTTAGACCGTTATTTGACATAATCAATGCAAACTTTCCGCTATTTGATAGGTGTGGGCGTGGGAACTGCGATCGCCCTCAGTAGGCTTGAACCCACTCTTGCTCAACCTAATCCCAGCAATCTGAACCCCAGTCCTAATCTGTTGGATTTGCCAACTCGACCCGATGAAGTAAAGCTTCAGGGAACTCAGCCGATCACGTTACAACAAGCTCTCGACCTAGCCCAACAAAATCATCGCGAACTTCAGATTGCCGCATTGACGTTGCAGCGGAGTCAAGCAGCCTTGAGACAGGCAAAAGCGGCTCAATCCCCAACGATTGGGGCTGAAGTAGACCTTCAAACGGAGCGTTCTGGCACAGAGCGCCTCATCGATCTGAAATTAGGGGATACCATCACCTCTCCAGGGATTTCCTACCTCAGCGGTACAGTAGGCGTTAATTACGACCTCTACACTTCCGGTAAGCGGTCAGCGCAGATTAAAGCGGCTCAAGAGCAGGTAGATTTTGATACGCTCGACGTTGAGCGCTTAAAAGATCAAACTCGGCTGGATGTGACCAATGCCTACTACGATCTGCAAGAGGCTGACCAGCAGGTGCGGATCGCCCAGGCTGCGCTGACGAATATTCAACGCAACTTACAAGACGCCCAAGCGTTGGCGTTCAATGGGCGAGGCGCTGAGTTTGATGTGCTTCGCACGCAGGTTCAACTGGGAAATGCTGAGCAAGCTGTGGTTCAGGCGCAAACACTACAAGATCTTGCCCGACGACAGCTTACGCAACGCTTAAGCCTGTCCCAAACTGCGGATGTGGCAGCAGCCGATCCGGTTCGATTAGCAGGTCAGTGGTCTTCCTCGCTGGAAGAAAGTATTATTCTGGCGTTTAAGAATCGGGTGGAATTAGAGCAACAGCTTGCCCAGCAAAGGATTAGTCAACAGCAGCGCCGTGTTGTGCTGGCTGAGACAAAGCCGCAGGTGAGTCTGTTTGCCAATTATCAGGTACTCCAAGGACTCGATCCGCTCAATGCACGGGATGGATATAGTGCAGGGGCGAAGCTGCGATGGAACTTTTTTGACGGGGGTGCGGCTAAAGCTGCTGCTGCTCAACAAGATGCAAATGTGGCGATCGCCCAAACTCGCTTTGCCGACACGCGCAGCCAGATCCGGCTTCAGGTTGAGCAAGCGTACAAAACGCTTCAGGCCAATGCCCGCAATATTCAGACTGCTGAACAGAACTTAAACCAGGCAAAGCAAGCCTTAGAAGTCTCTCGTGTGCGCTTTCAGGCTGGGGTAGGTACTCAACTAGAATTGGCAACAACCCAGAACGAATTAACCCAGGCAGATGTTAATCGGGTGAGAGCTATCTTAAATTACAATCGTGCCCTAGCCGCTCTTCAGCGGGCAACTCAAAATATAGTGGCCTCAAAGCCTTAACGGTAAAGGGTGAAGCTAGAAAAAGCGGGTGTAAGCTTAACTTACACCCGCCGATCGGTGAGATGAGTATGAATTGATTTGCTTTAGAACGAGAAAGTTACTCGGATTAACCCCTGAATTAAGGTAGGATTCACACTGCTGTTATTGGGGTTTATGATCGCCATCACGGTTGGACTGACGGAAATATTGTCATTGATCGGGAAACGATAAAAGGCTTCGAGATTGGTTTGGGTTCTATCGTTAATGCCGGGTGCTGAACCCAAATCATTGATAAATGGTTGACCGCCAGCCGCTGCCAGTAATGATCCTGGAATTAAGAGATCCTTAACGCCAGCGCCCACCATCCAGGTTTGCGCCACAAAGTCCCCAGCACTGCCAACGGTATAAGGAATGGGAGATGCACCACCATAGGCGTTTGCCCCTGAGATGCCATATCGACCAAACAGGCCAAAACGACCCAGATTGAGTTCGGCATTGATACCGCCAGCATTCTGAGAAATATTGGATGTTGCAGAATTGGTGTACTGCAACCGCACCGCAAAGCTATTTTTGCCATCTTTCCCAAACTTATTGGCATACTCCAGCTCTGCGGTTCCCTGGTATGGATCGCCAAATAGACCGCCGCCAAAGTTATTAGAAGTTGAGTTAAAGGGACTGGCTGCAACATAAACCGCCCGAAATGACAAAGGGCCACCGCCAATTTTCCAATCTACCGCAGCGCCTGCCCCGCCTTTAAAGTTCAGCTCATAGGGGGTAATCAGCGGGTTATTGATGAAGAAATAGGAGCTAAATCCAGTGACAGGCCCTGTATAGCTGTTAAGGTCGATGATGTCGGTTGGATAAAACAGTGGGCCAACGGTGATGGATAAATCTTTTGTGGGCTTGAAGTTATAGGACAACCGATATAACCCAACACTTGTAGGGTATTGCGACCAGTAATATTGTCCCGGCACAAAAAACGACTGTGGGCCAGGATTAGAGTTAGTGCTGCCTACATTAGCAGCGCTGAACAGATCTTGACCGTTATTTCCCACAAAAAGGGTGGTTTGCAATAAGTCGCTACCGCTAAAGCTGGTGTTGAAGCTAAGCTGCACCGCAGCCAATGCAGTCGCTCTTGAACCTGTTAGGTTGCTGCCACCAGGCACTGAGTTGACAAATGCTTTTGAGCCTATAGTGTCGCCATATTGTGCGGTAAAGACAGCCAGACCACTCAGTTTAGTTGTTGTAGAAAACTGCTGAGCTTCGAGGGTTTTGGTTCTGGCCTCTAAACCATCTACGCGCCCTTTGAGGGTGGCAAGTTCAGCTTTGAACTCTTCTTGCAGGGCTTTGACTGTTGCTAAGTCTTCCTTGGTAGCAAAGCGATCGCTAATTTGATCCAAACAAGCATTGAGAGCCGCCGCCAATTCATATCGGGTCGCTGCCCGATTGCCCCTGAACGTACTATCTGGATACCCTGCAATGCAGCCATAGCGCTCAACTAGGGATTGAAGGGCTTGAAATGCCCAATCGGTTGGCTGCACATCAGACAGTTGGGAGACAGAAGTGACTTGCCCTATTTCCTTCTGATCGGCTTTGAGTACATCGACGACTCCTATAAAAAGCTCCTTTGCCCCTATCCCAGTCTTGAGAGTTGTTTTACCGTCAATAGCCTGCGCTAAGTGCGGTGGTGTATTCGGCATACTACCAATCTCTGCTGATGCAGAGTGTGCTTCAGCTAGAAAGTCTTTTTGGCTACCTTCAGTTTGTAGCTGCTCTGTTGCCTTTGCTGAGACAGAAGTGAGCGTCCCAGCTAAGAACGCTGTAGACATAAGCACTAACTTGAAAACACTACGAATGACCATCAAATCCTCACATAAACACACACTAATGGATGCCTGAAAATCTAAATTTCAGACGAAAAAATATAAGCTCATTCTGTAAGAGCACCTATTTATCTACTTTGTATGCCCAAAGTATTTCAAGAAATTAACACTACATCAATAAAAATATTGTCTTAGTATTTATTGATACGAAAAATTAAAGTTGACACAGCTAAAAGTTTTTAATTTAAGATAAAAAATTATTGGGATGGTAAATATAACAAGAAATTATAAAATGAAGATGAAATGGTATAAGTTTTCTTTGAAATAGTCGTTGAGCTAAAATTAAGGAGACAATTCAGAGTGATTTTTCCAAGTTGCATTTCATCTTCATTTTATTTTTGAGGCTCATCATAATAAATGAGAACCTTCGTTAAACAGATTTAGGTCAAGTTATGAAAACTCTGTCGATTCTATTAAGTGCAGCTTTAGTGAGTGCCTCCGTGCTAAGTATTGGCTTGGCTAACCGTGCTTCTGCTGAGTCTGCAAATACAGTCGTGGCAGTCTGCGGACCCAATGGTGCATCTAAGATCGTAGATGCTGATAAAGTTCCAGTTGGATGTCATGTCTTAAAAACCAACTCTGCTCCTAGTCATCGTTAAAGTTCATCTTGAGTTAGCGGGATAGTCGTATTTGAAGCCTTGAGCCTTAAAAGACAGAATTCAAGGCTTCAATCCATACATTCACGATAAATATAACTGCATGCTTAAAAAAGCTATCAAAAAAATTTATAATTCTTTTGGCTATGAACTATCTAAAATATCTGAAGATTTTCCCAGCAGAGAAATTGAAAATTACCCCTGTATCGACTTACTCGATCTAGTTGTGCAAAGCTATGTCAAAGATCAGCCCGAAATCTTTTTTATACAGATAGGATCTCATGATGGACTGTCTGCCGATCCGTCTGGTCGTCAGATTCGTAAGTATGGTAACTGGTCCGGCATCTTAGTGGAACCACAACCTGCTTCCTTTCAACAGCTTTTGACAAACTACGAAGGAGAACAAGATCGGCTGATTTTTGAGCAAATAGCAGTGGGAGAAAAGGATGGGTTTATCCCATTTTTTACTGTGCGAGAAGATATTGCCGATCTAACCTTTTGGTTGCCTCAGTCAGCGAGCTTTGATCGAGATCACCTCTTGGGTGCGCTTTACTATTGGAAATATGTTCGCAAGCTTGATAGCATTCCTGAAGACTTCAGCACAGTTATTGAAGAAATACGGGTGCCAACCTTGACAATGCGATCGCTGCTTGCCAAGCACAATGTCAATAAGCTAGATCTACTCTCTTTGACGACACCAGGGTTCGATCTTGACATTATTCAGACATTTCCGTTTGAGCAGTTCAAGCCATCGCTAATCTGCTTTGAGTACAATACTCTTCAGCCTCTGCAACGTGAAACTGCACTACGATTGCTGGCCGATCTTGGCTACAGCTTGGGCAGATTTGGTCCCCGTGCCCTTGCTGCGCTTGATGTTCCTACGATGGCATGGACGATCAGCGAATACTAAACGTTTTGCCGTCAGCGTCTGAATAATGCTTTTTCTGAATGGGATAAACTTCAGGCTTGTGTCATGCTGCCCGATGGCGGTGAGGGTTGAGTTGATCAAAGACCCGTGCTGGCGTATATTCTGTCGAATTCTGTCAGGCTCAGTGCTGCTTGACCATCCTCTGAATCATGGGTTACTCACCTAATTTTGACTCACGTTTATGACCAGTGATGCACGAGGACACCCAGAGAATCAAACATCCCTTAAACGCCGAGCAATTCAGGGTTCACTGTGGACGTTGGGCGGCTATGGAGCTACTCAGATTTTTCGCCTAGGAGGAAATTTAGTTCTGACGCGCCTATTAACACCCGATGCATTCGGACTTATGGCTCTTGTTCAGACGTTTTTAACAGGTTTGCAGCTATTTTCAGACTTTGGCGTGTTGCCCAATCTTGTGCATAGCAAACGTGGGGAAGAACCAAATTTCCTGAATACGGCCTGGACACTTCAGGTGATTAGGGGAGCGCTACTGTGGTTGGGAGCCTGCCTACTGGCTGTCCCGATTGCGCAGTTTTACAGAGAGCCTCTGTTGACTCAGCTTTTGCCAATTACAGGTCTAACAGCCATTATCAGTGGGTTTGCCTCTACTAAACTGGCGATCGCCAATCGGCACTTGGCACTGAAGCGGCTGACGATTTTGGAGATCGCTACGACATTTCTGTCATTGCTTATCATGGCGGCATTGGCCTGGATATACCGTTCGGTTTGGGCGTTGGTGGCCGGGAATTTAATCGGCACGCTCCTGAAAACGATCGCCAGCCACTGGTGGTTTAAAGGTGAACCCAATCGATTTTGTTGGGATCAATCAGCGCTCAAAGAGATTCAGCAATTTGGCCGATGGATTCTTGTCAGCAGCATTATTGGCTTTTGGGCTTTGCAGAGCGATCGCCTAATTTTAGGTCAGCTCCTTGATGTAAGGTTTTTGGGAATTTATACCATTGCCCTGAACTTGTCGAGCTTGGGAGAGCAAGTGGTAGAGCAGGTCAATAGTAAAGTGCTATTTCCAAGCTATGCTGAACTCATTCGTGAACGTCCTGAAGCGTTGTACCGTAACCTGCGCAGCGCCAGGATAATACTGTTGCTGCTCAGCACAGTTTTTACCCTAGGCTTTGTTTTAGGCGGTACAAGCCTGATCAATCTGCTCTATGATGAACGCTACCGAGAAGCTGGGTGGATTCTGCGCATCCTGTCCATTGGGCTTTTAGGTCGCGTGTTGAGCACAACCTATGGGGATATTTTGATTGCTAGGGGAATGACTTTTACAACCATGACCCTCACGGTTACTGGAACCTGTATCCAATTCACAATGATGCTGTTTGGCTACTTTCTAGGTGGTTATCCCGGCATTATTATTGGCATTGCTGCAACTGAATGGATAACGTATATTGTTTATGCCTTTTGCTTTGCGAAGCTATCCCTCTGGCAGCCAGAGCTAGACATCTTTGTGATTGCTCTAGCGGCTGGTTTAAGCACAGCGCTTTACTTTGACATAAACTAATTTACAGTCCCCAGTTGAGCCATGCAAGCGTCTGCTCCACGACCCAGCGTTTCGGGACTACCCTGAATCTAGATAAGTTATCCGTACGCTTAACCACTTCTAATATCCAGCGAAATCGATTCATCACCTTTTGCAATCCTGTCTTTTTGAATGAATACGAAGCAGAACGTCTTCAGATTGAAAAAACGACGGGAATTGGGGGCTTTACAGCATCGGACGGAATGGAGAATTTTCTCACATGCTGATGGAAGACGTTTACTGGCGCACCCAGAAAAAAATGCGCGACGTGCGGGCGTATGTAAAGTCAGATACTTAGCTGAAGTAATCTCTTAAATCACTGGCAAGAAGCTTGGGTTATCCCTCGATCCGATAATTCCGCATCATGCCAGCGTCTTCATGCTCCAGATTATGGCAGTGGTAGGTAAACAAGCCGCTGTAGCGCTCAAATTTCATGAGTAGCTTCACGCGCTCACCAGGCATCACCATAACCGTATCTTTCAAGCCTTCGTCGATATAGCCGTCTTTCACAGTTTGCCAACCCGCCGTCAGTTCTGGCAGCACTTCTCGACCAATGACTTGAAACTGCACGCCGTGTAAGTGGATGGGGTGTGCCATACCCATTGCGTCCATCATGGCTCCCGGATTCAGCTTGTTGATGATCTCCCATTGCTCAATCGAATTGAGCTTCACAGTTTCTTGGGGTGTGGCGGTATTCATTTCAAAGGGCTGTCCATTGATAACCCAGGTCATGCCTTTGAGTGAAAGCTCCACAGGACGAGGCTGAGCCGCATTCACGGCATCTTCTGGACGCAATAGCGGCAGGGTTGCGAGTTTGCTAGGGAGTTGCAGCGTTTCCTTTTCTTCGCGCTCAATCTTGATGTTGCATAGTGTTATGGCTGAACCCAGTTCAGGGGCATCGCCAGACCCTATCATGCTGCCCATGCCGCCACCTCCCGCATTCTCTGCCCCCGAAAAGGCCAGACTATTGAGGGAAATTTCCGTACCCGTTTTCAATTTACTAAAGTCTGCCCAAATATCAACCCGCTCACCAGGAGCGAGCATGACGTACTTTCGTGGGGTGGGCTGACTCAGTAAGCTACCGTCAGTTCCAATGACGGTCAGGGGATTGCCATTGCTCCAGGCCAGTTTGTAGATCCGCGCATTGGAGCCATTGAGGATGCGTAGGCGGTAGACTCGCGTCGCAGCAGCAAAGGTGAAGTTAGGCTTACCATTTACAAATATTTTCTGACCCAAAAAGCCCATCATGGAACTCATGTCGCCCATCCCACTGCCGGATTGAGAGCTATCGTGGTTCATCCCGCCCATGCTACCCATGTTGCCATTGCGAGGGGTCCCTATTTTACTGCCGAGATAGAGGAGTTGATTATTGGCATCTAAGGTGCGATCTTGTAGCACAAGCGGGATATCGTAGGCTCCAGTGGGGAGGTTAAGGGCTGCTTCTTCGTCGTCTGAGACAATGAATAACCCCGCTAAGCCAGCGTAAACTTGCCCGCCTGTAAGCTGATCTGGGTGGGGATGAAACCAGTTGGTTCCAGCCCGATTAACCACTTCAAATTCATAGACATAGGTTTGTCCAGGCTGAATTGCAAAGCGAGGATGTCCATCCATGTCCTCTGGCAAGATTAAGCCATGCCAATGCACAACGCTGGCTTGCCCTTGAGGAAGATTATTTTGGAAATTAACCCGCACGCGCTGACCTTTGCGAACGCGAATAATGGGGCCTAAATAACTATTGGGAATGGGTTGTAAGCTTTTTGGGTCGCCCTTGACCAGTTCTGCTGTGTAAGACCAAACTTGGGTCGCTTGACCTGTCAAGATTGGAACCGTTTTCGGTTCAGCCTTAAGGTTAATTTCAAGATCGGGAATAAATTTCGGGTTTGGGCCACGAGCTACGGTGTTCCCTTGAGCAATTTCTGTGGTGGAGGATTGAGGAGAACAACTGGATAGCAGACTATGAATTCCACTTCCGATGACGAGGCCACCTGCAAGGCCAGTCCCTCGAATAAAACTTCGCCGGGTTAGGTGTTGGTGGTGAGTGGGTTTAATAGAAAAATCGCGTTTATTCATGACTGAGCCAATGAGGTTGTTTTGTCTGTGACTTTCGTTGCCTGCACGTCAATGACACCTCGAAACATATTCATGCCGCAGGTAAATTCATACTTACCAGGTTTGTTAGGCGTAAATTCAATGGGTGTGGTTTGGTTTAGCCCAAGCTGTTGAGCAATGTGGAACTCAGGCAGTCGAACTTCCTCCAGACAACTGCTGGGGTCTTTGCGGTAAAAGTTGAGCCGCACGGGTTGCCCCGCCTGCACCACAATTTGACTGGGTTCATAGCCGCCATCCACCGTAACGGTGACTTCTTGCACTCCCCCCTGAGTGCTGGCTTGGCGAGACTTGGGTTTACTCAGTAAAAACCACCATAGTTCGGCTCCGATTAGTCCCAGTCCACCGAGCGTTACCGCCACCTTATTTTCAACGGGTTGTGCAATAGGTTGGAATTGAGTCGTCGTCTGCTGTGTGCCTGTCTCAGCGGCGAGGACTCCTGAGATGGCTCCCAATAGAAACCCAAAGCCTGCCAATGTCCCCCAAAAGGTCACTTTCTTGAGCGTTGCGATTCTCTTGTTCATAGAAGTTTTACCGGATCAGCGCTTTGGGTTGAAAGTTCCGCAGTCGTAAAGCGTTGGTGACGACTGAGAACGAGCTGAGAGCCATTGCCCCACCTGCAATGATGGGGCTGAGCAACCAGCCAAAAATCGGAAATAAAATACCTGCCGCGATCGGGATTCCGGCAGCGTTATAGATAAACGCGAAAAACAGATTTTGACGAATGTTCTGCATGGTGGCGCGGGAGAGTTCAATGGCGGTGACGATACCCTGCAAATCTCCAGAAATCAGGGTAATATCACTGGCGGCGATCGCCACATCCGTCCCGGTTCCAATGGCAATCCCCACATCGGCTTGAGCCAGCGCAGGCGCATCATTGATGCCATCGCCCACCATTGCGACGACCTTACCTTCGGCCTGAATCGCCTGCACCTGAGCCACCTTTTGATCGGGACGAACTTCGGCAAAGACGCGCTGAATGCCTACCTCGCGGGCGATCGCCTCTGCAGTAGAGCGATTATCGCCCGTCAACATCACGACTTCTAGCCCAAGCTTTTGCAGCGTACGAACGGCGCTCACAGAAGACGGCTTCAGGGCATCGGAAATGCCCATAATGCCCTGCACCGCTCCATCAACTAGAACCCAGACCACGGTTTTGCCCAAGGCTTCTAGTCTGTCTCCGTGAGGTGCTAATGCCTGAGTGTCAACGCCCAGATCTGTAAACCAGCGCTGAGTCCCAATTTGGACTTTGTGGCTCAATACAACGCCCTGCACGCCGCTACCTGCGATCGCCTCAAACCCCTTCACCTCTGCCCATTCCACTTCCTGTGATTTGGCATACTGCACAATGGCTTCCGCTAAGGGATGCTCGGAATTGCGCTCTACTGAAGCCGCAAGCTGGAGCAGCTTCAGTTCATCGCTAGCATCCATCCCGCCAACGCTAACAAAATCTGTGACCGTGGGCTTTCCTTGGGTCAGCGTCCCCGTTTTGTCGAGAATAATCGTTTTAATCTGGTGCGCCAGTTCTAGGCTATCTGCCCCTTTGATCAAAATGCCGTTTTCAGCGCCTTTCCCCGTCCCGACCAAAATAGAGGTGGGGGTCGCTAAACCTAACGCGCAGGGACAGGCAATAATCAGCACACCAACTGTAGTAATCAACGCCAGGGTGATATTGCCCATGAAGTTGTACCAGAGAATGAACGTGGCGATCGCCACCGCTATCACCACAGGTACAAACCAGCCCGTCACCCGATCGGCCAAACGCTGAATGGGTGCTTTAGACCCTTGTGCCTGCTGCACCAGCTTGACGATTTGGGCTAAAAATGTGTCCTTGCCGATCCGCGTGGCGCGAAATTTGAAGCTGCCTGTTTTGTTGAGGGTAGCTCCAATCACTTCATCGCCAAGCTGCTTTTTGACCGCAATACTTTCGCCCGTCACCATCGCTTCATCGACCGTTGAGGAGCCATCTACGACCTCCCCATCCACCGGAATCTTTTCGCCGGGACGCACCAGGATCACATCACCGATTTGTACTTGGGCGATCGTCACCTCCATTTCCTTTCCATCCCGCACAATCCGAGCAGTTTTTGCCTGTAGCCCCATCAGCTTCCGAATGGCGGCGGAGGTTTGCCCCTTTGCCCGATTTTCAAAAAGCTGTCCGAGCAGAATCAGCGTGATGACCACAGCAGCAGTCTCGTAGTAGACCTCTGGCGTTAGACCTTGAGCCATGAGAAAGCTGGGAAAGATGGTTACAAAGAGCGAGTAGAAATAGGCCGCGCTGGTTCCGAGGGCAATCAGCGTATCCATCGTAGCCGTATGGCGCTTAAAGGCTTTCCAGGTATTGACATAGAAAGACTTACCACACCAGAACTGTACAGGTGCCGTAAGTGCTGCCTGTAGCCAAGCATTGTGCAGCCACATTGGAATTAACGGCAGATGTAGCCCTGTCATCATGGGCAGGGAGCCAATCACCAAAATGACGCTGATGATGCCGCCCAGCCAGACCTTTTGCGTCAGGTCGCGTGACTCTGCATTTCGCGTTCTGCGTTCTACGTCATCCTCGACCGTCAGAATGTCCTCTTCCTGAATGGCCTGAGCAGTGTATCCAGCCGCTTCGACCGCAGACTGAATCGCACCGAGATTGGTTTGCCCAGGATCGTAGGTGACGGTTGCTTGCTCGGCACCATAGTTGACGCTGCCTTGGTTTACCCCTGGTACAGCAAGAATGGCGCTTTCGATGCTATTGGCGCAAGATGCACAGCTCATGCCCCGTAATTTAAGGGTGGCATTCTCCATAAGACCTACTCTTAAAAATTAGCTAAGGGACAGGGTAGCCAGCCGCTTCAATTGCATTCTTGATAGCGGCTTCAGAGGCTTGAGTCTCGATATTCACCTGCTTGGTTTTTGGATCGGCCTGCACTGTAGCCGTGGGATCGACCGTCATGACTGCGTTTGTAATGGTATCGCCGCAGGCAGAGCAGGCCATACTAGGCACTTTTAGCTGGAGGGTCATTTCTTAAACACAGTTCAATGACTGTCCTCTAAATTAACTAACTTCTATTCTTGACTCTCTAGTTGACTAGAGAGTCAAGGGGAATGCCTAAATTTTGCACAGATGATTTTCTGCTACGCCATTACCGCTGCCATTTGACGGCAGGATTCAGCACAGCGGCGACAAGACTCGGCACAGCGACGGCAATGATCGTGATCGTGCTTTTCACATTCAGCAGCACAGCGATCACAAGCTTCGGCACAAACAGCACACAGTTGAGTATGAAGATCAGAATGACGAGTCATGAAACGAGCGCAAAGCGCACACACATCAGCACAGTCTCGGCAAGTTTTGATGCACTGAGCCATCATCTGCACCATGTCACTGTCTAGACAGGCAGTCGTGCAATTTTCACAGTCACGTAGACAGGCAAGGCAGGCTTCAATACAAGCTTCAAGTGCAGAATGATGAGATTGAGTGGTAGTCATAAGTTTGCTCCTAAAAGCATTTACGCTAAGGTATTTTGTTAAGTCCTTGGCGATTACAGTAGGACGTTCTCATTACAGATGGAACCACCTAATGAAATAGAATCTAATTTCAAAAATTTACAACTATTGAAAATTCATATTTCATCTTCATTTTATTTTTCTATGAAGAAGAAAGATCGACCATATCGTCAACTCGCCCCTGCCATATCGTCAACTCGCCCCTGTGGGTAATTAAAATCTTCCACCAGTGAATAGTTCTCCTCATCGCTGCCATTACGACCGTTCGATGCAATAGAGTTGTTGCTTTATAAAAAGGTCTAGAACGCCTGTAAAGCGTATCTTTTTTTATTTCTTGTTTCCTTTTGCCCGACCTATCTCCCTTAAGCAGCTTCCAAATAAAAGTTCCATAGCCCCGCCG
>JAKRSB010000042.1 GCA_022402525.1 Thermosynechococcaceae cyanobacterium MS004 | reverse complement strand
TTTGGGAGAGGGGTTTGGGGTGAGGGGCTTCAAGTGCATTATCGAACTCACGTTAGCTTAGCCTGTCCGCAGGATTTGATTCATGGGTTGGCTCCAGTCACTGACGCATGGAGAGAGACTGAACCCATCTAGGGGCTGACCAGATCTAGGTCTTGATCGATGCTTGACCAGTCCGCCCCCTGTCGGGCATCCTTAATCAGCCAGTCCAGCGCCGCAGCCCGGACATCGATCGCAGCCCCCGTCTTGTCCACACAGTAGCGACCATAGACCAGTTTATCTACCAGCCGTACATTAGGGCCTAGCCGCGAATATTCAAAAATTACGCTATTGTCCACCGTAGCACCGCCGCAAATCCAGCAGTTAGGGCCAATCATCGAAGGGCCAATAATGCGGGCACCATCCTCAATTTTGGTCATGCCGCCAATATAGACAGGGCCTTGGATATCAACCTTGTCCCAGTTGACCGAGACATTTAGCCCAGTAAAGACCCCTGGTGCCACTTCCCGGCCAGGGATAGAAACATTCTTTACTTCTCCAGACAGAACGCTGCGAATGGCTTGCCAATAGTCCGGCACCCGTCCAATATCAACCCACTGAAAGTCCATAGGGATGGCGTAGAATGGCGCACCAATTTCAACAAGCTTGGGAAATAGGTCGCTGCCAATATCAAAGACTTCCTTAGATGGAATATAGTCCAGCACCTCTGGCTCAAAAATATAGATCCCGGTATTGATGTTGTTGCTCAGCGCCTCCTCCACAGAAGGCTTCTCCTGAAAGGCTTTGATGCGCCCTTCTTCATCGGTGACCACTACCCCATAGCTAGAAACTTCGCTAGGGTCAACGGTCTTCATGACCACCGTGGCGATCGCACCTTTTTCCCGGTGCCATTTCAGCGCTGCCGTCAGGTCTAGGTCAATCAGCGCATCTCCACAGAGCACCACAAAGGTATCGTCAAAAAACGGCGAAAAATCCTGAATGCGGCGCATGCCGCCCGCCGAGCCAATGGCTTCTCCGACCAGCTGGCCATCTTCAATTCTGCCCTCAAAGGAATAGGCAATTTCAACACCAAAGTGCTGACCATCCCGAAAATAGTTTTCAATTTCTTCAGCCAGATGGCTAACGTTCACCATAATTTGGTTAAACCCGTGCTGGCGCAGCAGCTCAACCAAAAACTCCATGACTGGCTTTTGCAAAATTGGCATCAAAGGCTTAGGCATGGTGTAGGTAATAGGACGGACACGAGTTCCCTTACCAGCCGCCAAAATCATGGCTTTCATAAGCGTTTATCAATCTCAGTGAAGGAGCGGCTCTAACCTGGACAGGCTAGGGTATAGCCTGTTTGCTATATTAGTTTGCCGTATTAAACTTGCTGTATTAATACTGGCAGATCATAGCTTACGGACTCTTCCTTGTCTGCATCTTGAGGAAGACTCTTCATCTTCAGGAAGGCATTGAGGCCCTACAAGGAATAAATCTGCCCATTAACCAGCAGCCGAGTAATTCCTTTGGCCGCGAGCTGGGTGCAGGTCTTCTTCAGGATGTCTGCATTGGGAATTTTGATAATGCGCTGGTTTCGGTGGGAAAACCGCCGCGCAATGCGATGGTTGTCAAACACTGGCAGGGTGCGAGACTGCACTTCATCTCCTGGGATCTGACCTAGTTCCCCGAAGTCTTTGAGCGGCCGCGTAACTAGCTCTGCGGTGCGGTCAATAACGAGATAGCAAGTTTTGGGCAGAATGGCCTCGGCAAAGGGCACAACGGCCATCAGTCCTTCAGCATTTAGCTGCAGTCCGCTGCCGGCTTCAAAGCCTTCAGCGTCATCAAATCCATCTTCCAAGTCATCATCAAGATCTTCAAAATCGTCGTCATCATCGTCGTTGTCCCCCTCGTCGTCGTCCCCATCGCCGTCGTCCCCATCGTCGCCATTCAAAACATCTGCAACAAACTTTTTCTTGGGGTCTTGGCCAATTTCCTGAACAATCTCGCTGAGCTCCTCTTCTACAGCCGGGAGTTCAGCCGCCAAGGGCTTTAACCCTTCAGCAGACAGCGCCTCACCCTGTTGTTGGGTGAGTGAAGTCGGTTCTGGAGTTGCCTTTCCAGTCAATTCAGCCGCTTTGTCCAATACTTTTTTAGGCACTGGGCGGCGGCGCACGGGCGGCTGAGCCGCAGAAGGCTCTTCAGGCTGAGGGTTTTGGGCAATGGCCTCGCTAAAGTCCTGCGCTAACTCAGCTTGTGCTGACTCGACTCGTGCTGACTCAACTTGCGCTGACTCAACTTGCGCTGACTCAACTTGCGAACCTTCTAGCCCCAATGCCTGGGGAGCGCTGCTGGCTAGAGTACTGTTGGCGATCGCTTCGTTCTTTTTAGAGACTTTTGGAACGGGCTTTGGCCGAGATGAAGCCAGAGCAGCCCCTGAAGCTGGGCTTTCTAGCGCAGGACTCTCTAGTAAACCGCTTTCCGGTGATGGCGTTTCGAAAAACGCGGCACCTGGACTGGAGATCTCTGGGGAAGAGGCATCAGAGAGCGACTGCTCTAGGGCGGATGCTTTTGCTTTGGCAGCCGCAGGCAGATTTTTGAGCAGTCGGCGAATGGTCGAGGAGCTGACCTGATAGCGCTCTGCCAAACTTGCAATGCTTTCTTGCTGATGCTCAAACAGTGCTGCAATTTCTTGCTTCTCTGGGCCTGACAGTTTGCTCCGAGTCATTGATACCTAAGATGTGTGGACAATATACGGGGTATGGATATTGGGGTGTGGAAAATATATGGAGTGAACAAAACGCCCTGGGTTTAAGCGTCCAGAAAGACGGCGGTAAAAGGTTAGGCCGACCCCATCATCATCCTAGCTCCTGTTTGTCGGTTCTTGGCGAAGTCCTGGGGAATCGAATTGAGGTCTGAAGATTGAGGTCTAAAGAACCAAAACTTGCCAACTCAAAACTTGCTAACCCAAAACTTGCCAACCCAAAACTCGCCAACCCAAAACTCGCCAACCCAAAACTCGCCAAAGTAAAGGGCGATAAGGGCATAGTATTGATTCTGAAGTATCTACTTGACATTAATTGCCAATAAGTCCTAACCTAATTATCAGGAAATATCAAGAATACTTCTCATTAAAGAAGGCTACATGAGGGCACTCCCCTTCTTTGATGATTCATGCAGCACGGGCTAAAAGTCTCTCAGAAGTCTTTAAGCGTCTCAGATCAAGCGTTAACGCGTTGATCTAGAGATCGAGCTGTCTATCCACTTTTATTCGCCTTTACTTTCACTGTTTTGGAGCGTTGTGTTGGGACTCAATGAATCATAATTATTTGCAATTAATCGGGTTGTCATCAAAAAAAACGTCATCAGATGGCCTGTTATTGAAAGGCTTGGCTTTTGGCTTCCGATTCAGGCCTTTCCGATGGAGCGCTGCTTTTGCCGGAACACTTCTGATGGTTGGACTCGTAGGCTGCCAATCCAGCTCTGAAGGGCCTAACACCCCCAGCGCGACCGCCCCCAATGATGCATCCAGTAGCGCTAACGCATCTGATGGCGTCGTCAACGTCTATTCGTCCCGTCACTACGACAGTGATGCAGCGCTTTTTAAAAAGTTTTCTGAAGAGAGCGGCATCAAAATCAACGTTGTAGAAGGCAAAGACGATGAGCTGATTGAGCGCATCAAAAATGAAGGGGTCAACAGCCCAGCGGATGTCTTTATTACCGTTGATGCAGGCCGTCTATGGCGTGCAGAGCAGCAAAAGCTCTTTCAGCCCGTTAAGTCTTCGGTTCTGGAGGAGCGCATTCCAGCCAATCTTCGTCATCCAGAAGGCTACTGGTTTGGCCTGACAAGGCGGGCGCGGGTGATTGCTTACGATAGCGATAAGGTACAGCCCACTCAGCTTTCAACCTATGAAGCGCTAGCTGAGCCGCAGTGGAAGGGAAGGGTCTGTGTGCGCAGTTCTGGGAATGTCTATAACCAGTCCCTGCTGGGTTCCATGATTGAGTCCAAGGGCGTCGCCGCAACGGAGACTTGGGCTAAGGGGCTGGCGCAAAACTTGGCTCGTCCACCCCAAGGGGGCGATACCGACCAGCTGAAGGCGATCGCGGCGGGACAATGTGATGTGGCGCTGGTCAACCATTACTACTACCTGCGCCTTCAGCAAGACAAAGATCCTAAAAACCGTGAGCTGGTCTCCAACGTAAAGCTCTTTTTCCCCAACCAGGGCGATCGCGGAACGCATATCAACATTAGCGGTGCAGGAATTGTGGCAAATGCTCCTCATAAGGCCTCTGCCCTGAAGTTTCTAGAGTTTTTGACTACCCCAGAAACCCAAGAAAGCTTTGGTCAAGGCAACAATGAATACCCAGCAGCTACTAATGCCCCCTTACCGGAGCCTCTCAAAGCCTTCGGCACCTTTAAGACCGATATCATCAACGTGAACACCTATGGCCGCAATAGTCCAGAGGCCGTTAAGATTGCCGACCGAGTGGGCTGGAAATAGAGCGCCGGGAATAGCGCGCCGGGAATTGCACGCCGGAAATTGCACGCCGGAAATTGCACGCCGGAAATTGCACGCCGGAAAGGGAAAATGTCCCGCGCAGCCCATTGTTGCACCAACTTGCCGCAAGCGCTTTAGAGGAGCGTCTCATTTGTAGCAGTTGTGCATACAAGAGCGTCTCAGTTCAGGTAGCTTAGCCATCAATCAGGGTAAACTGGTTAAGCATTCCTGTCCTTTTAGACCCAAAATCCCTACTGATTGTGACCTCAAGCCTTTCCCCTTCACCCTCTTTGGTTCAACCCTGGCCGGGGCTGATAGAAGCCTATCGCCGCTATCTCCCCGTTACAGAGTCCACCCCTGTTGTCACCCTTCATGAAGGCAATACCCCTCTGATTCCGGTTCCGTCCATTGCTGCGCGGATTGGGCGTCAGGTGAAGGTCTATGTCAAGTATGACGGGCTGAATCCCACGGGCAGTTTCAAAGACCGAGGAATGACCCTGGCGATCACAAAGGCAAAAGAGGCGGGGTCTAAGGCCGTCATCTGCGCCAGTACGGGCAATACCTCGGCAGCGGCGGCAGCCTACGCCTCACGGGGAGGACTAAAGGCTTTTGTGATCATTCCGGATGGTTACGTGGCTCTGGGCAAACTGGCGCAGGCGCTGCTTTATGGTGCGGAAGTGCTTTCGATTCAAGGCAACTTTGACAATGCGCTCAACATTGTGCGAGACATGGCCGAATCCTATCCCATTACCCTCGTAAACTCGGTGAATCCCTACCGCCTAGAGGGGCAAAAGACGGCAGCCTTTGAAGTGGTGGACGCCTTGGGAGATGCCCCGGACTGGCTCTGCATTCCGGTGGGTAATGCAGGCAATATTACGGCCTACTGGATGGGGTTCTGCCAGTACCACGCTGAAAATCGGTGCCAGCGGTTGCCCCGCATGATGGGGTTCCAGGCCGCTGGGTCTGCGCCATTTATTGCAGGGCACAGCGTAGACCATCCCGAAACGATCGCAACCGCTATTCGCATCGGGAACCCTGCCAATCGAGATAAGGCGATCGCGGTTCAGCAGGCCAGCCAAGGAGAATTTAATGCGGTCACCGATGAAGAAATTTTGGCAGCCTACGGCATTTTGGCAGGGGAAGAAGGTATTTTTTGCGAACCTGCTAGCGCGGCATCGGTTGCAGGCTTACTCAAAGTCAAAAATGAAGTGCCCTTAGGTGCTACAGTCGTTTGCGTTCTCACTGGAAACGGACTAAAAGATCCTGAAATTGCCATTAAGCATCAGTCCGCTAAATTTCATCAAGGAATTCCTGCAACGCTAACGGCAGTCGCTTCCACCATGGGCTTTTAGAACGCTTGCTGAGTTGCGTAACACAAAAAATGCTGAAGCGTCAAGAGTATCTATCCCCAATCTTTTCGTGCGGTGGAGCAACTGGATTTCCCTAAAAAGTGACTTGTTCTCACAAAATCAAACAGGCTAAGAAAAATAATCTGAATTCGCTTTTCATTTTTGCCTTTTTAGGGATATAGTGTATTCCTAGATGGGCTATCGATCCCCCCGTATAGCTCGGTCAAGTCCTCGAAAGGGCAACTTGTCTCGAAAGAGCAGGGCGCAAATCACGGGCCTAACCCTTTGCCTTAGGCATAGAGGTAAGGATGCCGCTGATGCCGAAGGGACTTTCTTTAGATTTTGAAACCTAGACTCAGTACCTCATCGCTTCATCACCCCTGGTACTCTACGCTTCACAGTTTTTAGAAAGACTTTCGACTAAACCTTCAGGGTGTGGCTTGATGAGCGTTGTCAGAATTTTAGAGGTCGCCTCATCCCAGACGTAAGGTCAGGCCTCCCTCTACTGGCTATGTTAAGATTTTTAATCAATTGATATCAGTCTGTAGAGATAAACGTCTCTTTGTGTCTGATACAGTAAACTCCATCTTGGTGCTGGGATGTGAGGAATTGAAGTCTATGCTGCACGATTTATGTCGACTTAGAGTATGGCGATCTAGGGTATGGCGACCTAGCTTACAGTCACTGACATTACAGCCCCTTAGAACCTTAACAGTCGGTGTATCTCTCGCATTAGCTTCTTTCTGGGCTGAGCCATCTTTTTCTGCAACCTTTGGACAAGCTCCCCTCAATCAAGAAAAGCTAATTGCGATCGCAGTTCCGCGTGCCTCAGGCTACTATACCCTGCTGGTGCTAGAGCAGCTCTCGGACAAAAAACAATGCTGGCGCGAAAGCGGATCAAGGCCGATACAGGTCGATCCGCTATTGATGAAATTTGACTTCACGGGAATTTGTGGACGCAGCACCGACAGCAATGGCTACTCCCTGCGGGTCGCGGGGCAGGATTTGGGGATGAGCCATCGTCTCAGCATTCAAAAGCAGGCCAATGACCTAGTACTGCTGGGGATTCCTAATTCTGGCAAGGGTGCCCCCGTGGAAGTGGGCCGCACCAACGGACTTGGGACAGGGTTCTTAAAAATTTCCCTCACGCCTGGGTGGCAGTTTACAAAGCGTACATACAGTGGCAAAACTCTGGGTCATGTGTATTTCAGTCGAGCGACTCCTGCCCCAACCTACCAGGCTCGCTTAGCCTCTGGAAAGTCTTCAAGCATTAAGCCTTCAGATCCTAACCCTTCAGTCATAAAACCTTCAGCCATAAAATCTCCAGCTCTCAAGCCTTCAGCTCTCAAGACCCCTGAGACTAAATCCGCTAGTACAAGCCAGACTTCTAGCAACAAGAAGCGTCTGGCTACCAACGCAGCAAAACCTGAAGCCACACAGGTCACGGCCAAGAGATCAAAGATCAAGAAATCAGAAATCCAGACGACACAGGCAGATCGGCCCAAACCCATTCAGCCAGCGCCTAGGCCTGGTCGACCTGCATTATTCTCAGGAAAATCGACCAGAGGCCCTATCGCGGCCCCACGAAATCCACTCTTCTCGTCACAAAGACAGGCCAGCCTCGGTCAGCAGGCAAGGTCTACTTCGGCCAGATCGGCTCAGGGAGCCTCCATTTCGGTGAAGCCCATTTCGGTGAAGCCCACTTCAGTAAAACCAGCTCCAGTAAAGCTGGCTGAGGCAAAGTCCAGCCACCAGCGCAATGCACAGTATCAGGTCATCGTGATTGCCCCAGATCCGACCCAGCAAGATAAAGTGCGCAGTAAAATGCCCAATGCCTTTCGGACGTCCTATAAAGGTCAAATGGCTATGCAGGTTGGACTTTTTAGCGATCGCCAAAAGGCAAAATCGCTACAAGCCGATCTCAAGCGCGATGGCTTCACGGTCGTTTTGGCTCAGAAAAAAGTGGGAAAAGCTTCCCTTGAAGCAGCTTCAACGGTCAGTCGCTCCATAGGCTCATCTCAATCAAGTGCCGCCCGCTACCAGTCCGAGGGGAAAGACCCTCAGGTGATCGCAGCAGCAAAGCCAGGGCGATTGGGGTCAATTACCATCCCTGGTGCCGCCGCCCCCCTAGGAAACGCGAAGGGTGCGAAAAATATCTATCAGCCCCAAACTAATGCCTCCGCCACCGCCGCACTCCCGCCACCGCCGCCCAAATCGGTACAGCCTCGATTCCGTGTCTTGGTGAATGCTGCCAGTCAAGACCAATCCAAGATTCGCGCCTTAGTGCCGGGAGCATTTTGGGCAAACGTTAGAGGCAAAAGAGTCATGCAGGTTGGATCTTTTACGCGTGAAGAGGAAGCGCAAGCCATCATCCAAGTTCTCAAGCGCAATGGGTTTAGACCCATAACCGACCGCAGCTAAGCACCTCGCAGTTAAGCACCTATCCCCTGTCCCCGCCACCATTTCTCCCCAACGACCTTCAAGCGCGACTCAAGGAGAGCTGAGTTTGGGCATACTAGAGGAGTCCCCCTACCTCTAGAGCAACGAACCAAACTTCACAACAATGATTATGGCTCGTGTCGCGTTGACTTCTTCTTTCAAAAGTTTTTCTAAATGGTCAGCCTACCTACTCCCCCTTCTTGTCGTGATGGTGGCAGGTGGGGCTATTGTCCGGCTACAGGTTGATCGCCTGACCCAAATTGAAGCAAAGGCAGATCAGCCCCAAACGAAGGCCGAATACCTTCGAGAAGAACAGCAAATCCTCGCTAGCCTTCAGCTGGCGCGCAAACTGCCTGCCCTGGGATTTGATAACCTTGTTGCAAACTGGTCGTTTCTCAGCTTTTTACAGTATTTTGGAGACGATAAAGCGCGCCCACAGACGGGCTATAGGCTTGCGCCCGATTTCTTTAAGCTGATCGTTGACCGTGACCCTCGGTTTCTGGGGATGTATTCTTACCTTTCCGCTGGAGTCACCCTATACGGCGGGAAACCCCAAGAGACGGTTCGTCTCTTAGAGCAGGGGGCAAAGTCCATTCCCCCTGTGATGCAGTCTGAGGCTTACTTTTTATGGCAGGCAAAGGGAACCGATGAGCTGCTGTTTTTGGGGCGCAGTGCAGATGCCCAAAAGTCTTACGAAACCGCAGCAGACTGGGCCAGCAAGTCTCCCTCCCCAGAACGACAGGCGATCGCCGCTCGTTCTCGCCGCACCGCACAGTTTTTAGCCTCAAATCCCGATAGCCGTCGTGCTCGGGTTGGCTCTTGGTTCAATATTTTAACCAACGCCATTGATGACCCCACCCGCCAGTTTGCGGCAAATCAAATCAAGGCGCTTGGCGGCACCTTAACGGTGCAGAATGGCGCAGTGCAGGTAAGGCTTCCTAAAACCGATTAGCACCCAAGCCGATCATGACTAGAACCGATAAGCAGCGCCCTATCGTCAGTTTCCTGTCGGCCATAAATCGAGGTTGCAATCGAAGCAAAAAGAAAAAACAGTAGCCCTAACCGGTACATCTATGAGATAATTGTAAGCTGTGTCTAATAGACCCACAGACCACCCACCACTCATACCAACAACAACTCATGGCTAAGGGCGTTCGTGTCATTATTACCCTAGAGTGCACCGAGTGTCGCACCAATACCGACAAGCGATCCACAGGCGTATCGCGGTACACAACGACCAAAAATCGTCGTAACACCACCGCAAGGCTTGAGATCAAAAAGTTTTGTACCCACTGCAACACTCATACCGTCCACAAGGAAATTAAATAGCGCCGCTTCGAGAAATATTTCGATAAATATTTCTCAATCAATATTTGTTGATAGCGCTTGTTTTCTGGGCGACCTGCACTTCTGCTCAATGATCCATCTCAAATCCTATCCATCTCGAATAGATAAAGACCCTGACTATGGCTTACTTTAGACGTCGTGTTTCACCCATTAAGCCCGGCGACCCAATTGACTATAAAGACGTAGACTTACTGCGCCGCTTTATTACGGAGCGCGGTAAAATTTTGCCTCGTCGCATCACAGGTCTGACTGCTAAGCAGCAGCGTGATCTCACGACTTCTATTAAGCGCGCGCGCATTGTAGCGCTCCTGCCCTTTATCAATACAGAAGGCTAGGCAAATTGACAGCGGATTAATCTGGATAGACCCGGAGGAGTTCCTGCTGTAGCCAAGGGCTACGGTACGGCCTTGCTTCATTAACCTCTGGGTTTACCAAGCTGTTTCGCCAAAAGGCCGATGATTTGTGGAAAGAGGTACGCTGGTTGAGTTCCGGCTCCAGGGAGATGCGGCTGATGGCAGTCGTCAGCCTCGGCTTGGCACGGTAGAGCGAGCCGAAGGGAAAAAACATTGGGTTGTTTTAGACAATAAGAGCCAGCCCCACACATTGCACCCCCGGCAAATTACCTATGTGGTGGCGGGTGAATCCTTTAGGGTTGCCGATATTGAAAAATTCTGGCGCTCTGTAGAGTCTTTTTTGGACCCTTCTAGTCTAGAAGTGGCTTGGGAAATTCTGGTCGAAGGGTCGGATACGATTGATCCTAAGCAAATGGCGCAGCTGCTGTTTTCTGAGCAGTCTGCGGTTTGTTGCTATGCGGCCTATCGCTTACTGAGTCAAGATAAGCTTTATTTTAAGCAGAAAGGAGAGGTTTACGAGCCGCGCTCAGCAGCGCAGGTGGCGGATCTCAAGCATCAAGTTGAAAAAGAAATTCAGCGACAGCAGGAATTAAACGGGTTCTTTGACCGATTACAGCAGGGCCTAACGGGAGAAGCTATTCAATGGGAGGCCAGCGATCGCCCTCACCTTCTGCAGCTTGAGCGCTACGTCCTGCAAGGAGAAGAGTCTTCCACACGAGCCGCAGCAGCAGAGCTTTTAAAACATATTCATCGACCAGACAGCCCCCAGTCAGCCTTTCAGGTGCTGGTAGACTTGGGGCTATGGGATGTCCATGAAAACCTATTCTTGCGGCGCAATAATACCCCCATTCAGTTTTCGGCTGCTGTGCTGTCTAAGGTTCAAGAGCGGCTTACTATGACTCCCCCCGAAGGCGATCGCCAAGACCTAACCCATCTCAAGGTTTACACCATTGATGATGAGAGTACCGCCGAGATTGACGATGGACTCAGCGTAGAAACTATAGAAAACGGTCGTCAGCGAATATGGGTGCATATTGCCGATCCAAGCCGCTGGGTCACACCAGGAGATGAACTAGACCGCGAAGCCCAGCGCCGCAGCACGACAATTTATCTGCCCACTGGAATGATTCCCATGTTTCCGCTGGAGCTATCCACAGGCCCCATGAGCCTAGTGCAGGGTCAAGTCTGCTGCGCCCTTAGCTTTGGAATTATTCTCAGCCCTGATGGGGCAGTGGAGGACTACAGCATTTGCATCAGCCGGGTTAAGCCCACCTATCGGCTGACCTATGATGACGTCGACGAAATGCTGGAGCTTGGAATTCAGGATGAGCCTGAACTGGTTGCCCTTGCGGACTGGTCTAGGCGTCGGCAAGCGTGGCGGGAAACCCAGGGCGCGATCAGCATTAAGATGCCGGAGTCTGTCATTAAGGTTAATAACGACCACATTGACATTGACGTTCTTAACGACTCAACCGCCCGAAACCTAGTGGCGGAGATGATGATTTTGACTGGGGAAGTGGCCGCGCTCTATGGCCAGACCCATCATCTGCCCCTCCCCTTCCGTTCGCAGCCCCAGCCAGAACTTCCCCCTGAGGAAGAGCTGATGCAGCTAGAGGCTGGCCCTGTACGCTTCTCTGCGATTCGGCGCTGTATGCCCCGCAGCGAAGTTGGGCTGACGCCTGCTCGTCACGCCAGTCTGGGTCTTGCCGGATATTGTCAGGTTACCTCTCCCATTCGACGTTATGCAGATTTGCTCGCTCATTTTCAGATCAAAGCGCATCTGAGCGGCCTACCGCTGCCCTTTGAAGCCGCAGCGTTGAACACGGTTTTGTCCAGTGTGACGACCGTTGCCCAAGAAGCCAGCTTTGTGGAACGCCAGACTAATCGCTACTGGAGTCTGGAGTTTTTGCGGCGAAACGCTGAAACCGTCTGGCAGGCTATGACCCTGCGCTGGCTGCGGGAGCATGAGGGGCTGGCTTTAATCTTGATTGAGGATTTAGGGTTGGAACTGGCCATGCGCTTTAATCGTGCGGTGGCGCTTGGAGAGCGATTGGATGTGAAGGTCACGTCGTCTGACCCTCGGATGGATCGCATTATTTTAGAAGAGTGTTCTCCCGCGATCGCGTCCATGGCGTCTTCGGCAAGAAGCTAGCATCGAGCAGTGATCACACGAAACAGCAGTGCGAAATTCTGTGTAAGCTTGCGTTGACAGTTTAAGATTTCCGATTGGAGAGAGCGCCGGGATTCTTTGATTCATTGCGATTCGTGGAGGATGTATGGCCAAATCCTTGAAACCTAAACGCCTTGCGAGTGTCGGGATTGCGATCGCCTTATTTGCCATCCTGATTGTTCTGAGTCAGCCCTGGCGAGTGCTGGGCCAGGACGGGGTGCAGACCGTCATCAATCAAGGCACAACGCCCCGCCGCTTTGAGGTGGCCTTAATTGGGGATTTACTATACAACCCAAAAGAGGAAGCGGAATTTCCAGCCCTGATTGCCGACATCAACCGCAGTAATGCGGCCTTTGTGATCCATGACGGCGACATCAAGAGCGGGGCCACACCCTGTAGCAGTGAGCTATTATCAAGCCGCAAAACCACTTTTCAAACCTTTCGGATACCTTTTGTGCTGGTGCCGGGGGACAATGAATGGACAGACTGTCACCGCACGGGGGATGATCCCCTGGAGCAGTTGACTCAGCTCCGCAAGATTTTTTTTGGGACGGACTATAGCTTAGGACAAACGGTGCTCAAGCTAGAGCGTCAAGGTTCGGTTTCTCCGGTCAGCCCCTCTAAAGCCAGCCTCTCTAAAAGCAATGCTAAATTTGCCCTCTATCGTGAAAACGTGCGTTGGGTCTATGGCTCTGTGCTGTTTGTAGGGCTGCATGTGGTGGGCAGCAATAATAATTTGGGTCGCACGCCCGCAATGGATCAAGAGTTTCAGGCCAGAAATCAGGCTAACTTGGCTTGGCTCAAAGATGCCTTTGCGATCGCTAAAGCTCAAAACCTCAGCGGCATTATGGTCGTGATTCATGCAAACCCAGGCTTTGAGCTACCCCCTGACCAGCGCACCGGATTCAACGCTTTCTTAGAAGACCTGCGCTCAGAAGTTTTGGGGTTTGACAAGCCCGTGATGCTGGTGCATGGAGACAGCCATACCTTTGGAATAGACAAGCCCCTCTTCGACAACCAGAACCAGCGTATTATGCGCTTTACGCGTCTTGAAACCTTTGGTACCCCTGATGTTCATTGGGTTAAGGCCGTGATTGACCCTAGCGACAGCAGCCTATTTCGGTTGGAGCCTATACAGGTTAAATCTTCTGCCTAAAGCCAACCTCTCAAAGCCACCAGTCACAGCTCAGCGCCTGAATTACAGGCTACCTTTCGTCCAAGTTCCGTCCAAGTTTTTTCTAAATTTCGTCCAGATTTTGTCCGGATTTAATCTTCTAGAATTAAGCGTTCAAGATTGATCTTTTAAGATTGATCTTTCAGGATTGATGTTAAATTCTCTTCCGCTCAGACTAAGCTAATTTAAGAAGAACCGAGAGAGGCTTTTTGAGTGAGTGCTTCAGTGCCAACACGCGGTCAACTAGAGCGAAAACTTTCGCAATTGATTCAGTCACTCTACACCAAGGAGATAGGCCATCAGCCTAGCAAAATTATTTGTCAGCTCAGCGACAAAAGCTTAACTATTATTCTTGAAGACTCCATCACCCAGCCGGAACAGCTCCTCGCCCAGCAAGGACAAGATGACCTTGCCAAAGAGGTGCGGAGCAACTTAGATGAAGCCTTGAAGCCTAAACTACAGGAAGTGGTTGAGTCCGTACTAGCCGTAAAGGCGATCGATATCCTCAGCAATGCAACCTTAGATACGGGGCGGACTGGCATCGTCGTGGTTTTGGAGTCAGCACCCAAGTTCCGCGAAGCTGCTGCCAAAGCAAAGCCTAAGTCAGAAAAATAGCCGCGCACCCCACCCGATTTGCTAATTCCCCACCCAATTCCCTACCCAATGCCTTCACACTCACGACTCCAGACGCCAGAATAGGACGCCAGCCAGCGAGATAGCTTTACCCCGATCTCTTCAATCAAGTAGGGCTTGGTAATTTGATCTACAAACCCAGCTAGCGAAATCTTCTCTCGGTCTTCTAATCTTGCCAGCGCCGTTACCGCAACTGTGGGCGTCGCAGAGATCTCAGGATGCTGCCTAAGCTGGCGCACAAACTCGTAGCCGTCTAGTTTCGGCAGCATAATATCCAGCAAAATTAAGTCAGGCTGACGTTGAATTGCTAGGTCTAACCCTGACTGCCCGTCCATCGCGGTAATAAAGTCATACCCAAGCCGCGTCAGTACATGAATTAACACAAGCAAGTTGTCAGGGTCATCGTCTACTGCAAGAAGCAAAGGCTTGTGCCGTGACTCTCTTGGCGGCAGTTGAAACTTTGGAAAGTTTCCCTGTACCACATTGTTCTTTACCAGATCGCTCTGTGCCAGATCGCTCTTTACCAGATCGTTCTGTGCCAGATTATCCCCTACTAAATCACCCGGAGTCAGGTTAAACGCTGGGCCTCGATTCATATCAATACCTTCAGGAATGGCTGTCAATAGGAAAGCTCGTTACGAAAACAAAAGGCATTCCCTAGGTGGCCAAACAGCGCCTTAGATGGACTGGCTTTGATCATTCTGATGCCGTTGAATTCCTTTGCTGGTGGATGCCATCAGGAAAGGAGGTTCAAGTTTGTCAGAAATGGATAGTTTTTGAAATGTTTATGGATTGAAATGTTTATGAATTGCTCATTAAGCTTTAAGCTTCCTCTCAGTATTACACAATGAGCATAAATAACTTAATATTTTCTTTGTATTTCATAACAATACTTATTGATGAAAGGAGTGATGAATCATTCCCCCAAAAGCAAGTCTACGCTGCAGTGAGGTGAGCTAGGCCAGCAGCGTACTGGAATCTTGAAGGGCGTGAAGCTGGGCATAAAAGCCCCCCTGCTGGAGAAGGACGTCGTGGGAGCCAACCTCAAGAATTTGACCTTGATCAAGCACAACTATTTTGTCTGCATCCCGCACTGTGCTTAGCCGATGGGCAATGATCAGTGTTGTGCAGGTGCCTAAAATTGACTGCATCGCGAGTTGAATGGCGCGCTCTGATTCATAGTCTAGGCTGGATGTCGCCTCATCAAAGACCAAAATATCAGGCTTTGTGATGAGGGCGCGGGCAATGCCCAGCCGCTGTCGCTGTCCCCCAGACAGCCGCACGCCCCGCTCGCCAACAACGGTGGCATAGCCCATCGGTAAATCTCCAATAAATTCATCGACTCGCGCCATTTTGCAGGCCGCATGAACCTCTGCTAAGGGTGCTGTGGGGTTGCCGTAGAGCAGGTTATCCAGAAGGGTACCGTTGAAGATGTCTACTTCCTGATGGACGATCGCCAGTCGAGCACGATATTGAGAGACGTTGAGCGATCGCACATCGGTTCCGTCAATTAATATTTGACCGCTGGTGGGTTCAAAGTAGCGAAACAGCAGCTTAATGAGCGTCGATTTGCCAGAGCCAGAGCGACCCACGAGGGCTACGGTTTGGTATGGCTCAATGAGCAAATTAATATCCTTGAGTACCAGGCGGTCGGGCTCGTAGCCAAAGCTGAGGTGGCGGAAGTCGACTTTCCCTAAAAAGTGGAGGGTGTCTGAGACCCCCTCTGAGGCCCCCTCTGAGACGTGAGGTACCGTGAGATCTACTGCATCTTGGCCGGCTGGATGCTGCATAAACTCATGGAAGCGCAGCATAGACGAATAGCGACGGGCAAAAAATTCTGCTAGAACGCTGAGGGGCTCTAGCTCTGAGTAGGCCATACTGGATACGGTCAGGAGGGTGACAAAATGCCCCAGGGAGAGACTCCCCCGCAATGTTGCCGTGAGGGTGAGGGCCAGCATACCAAACACGCAGCTTTGGACAATGGTGCGCTGCCAGGTTTGGAGATGGACGTAGCTGCGGTGGATGCGGTTCATCACGACGGTCAGCTCGCGGTCTAGGCGTTGCCTTTGTCGATCTAGCTCTCTGCCCTCGGCAGCAAAGGCTTTGACGGTCTTAATATTGGTGATAATTTCCGAGGTGCGGCTCTCGGTATTTTCCATGTACTGATCCAGCAGGGCCTCGCGCTTAATGATTTTCTGCAGTCCCCGTAAGCTGAAGGCAAAAATAAATAGGAAGGAGATAAAAAAGGCGATCGCAATCCGCCACTCCAGCAGCAGAATGACCCCAAAAATGCCGCAGACCCGCATCAGCTTAGGGATAAATTGCCCAGCTAGTTCAGGGTAGCTCCAGGTGTGGTTGGTTAGCCCCCGCGCCAGCCGCCCCGCAATGCGGCCTGGGTTATGTTCATCGTAGAAAGAGAGGGGCAGGGTCAAAATTTTGACCAATGCCTGTTCTGAGTGGATACGCCTTGCTTGGAGAGGGATGGCCCAGTGAAACCAGCCCCCAATCCAGGGCTGAATGGGGGCACGCACCACGGAGATAATAAAAATAAGGCTTAACAGTACAGCCAGGGAAAAGCCTGTCGTGATGGGCTGGCCAGTGACTTGAGCGATCGCAGTGATCAGCCCCAGAAGGGGCGCATCAAGGGGTTGTCGAGACAAGACATTGAGAATCTGCCCAATCCCGTAGGGCACCAGAAGGTCGAAAATCTCAAACAGGCAAGTCCCAGCAATACTGAGACTTGCGATTCCCCAATAGGGTCGAAAGTAGTGAATAAGATTGCGATAGGAAGCCATATCTCCACCATAGCGAAAAACCATTAAGGCAAGGCTATGAATGGGGAGAAACCTGTTTGTAAAACTCTTGTCGGACAGACTGACCAATGGCTAATGCCTGAGTCAGGAGGGCGGAATATTCATCGGCTTGCCCTTGCAAACTGAGCGCCTGTAGCGTCACAAGGTGGTGGTCTAGCTGGGCAAGCCCAAGTTCTGTCTGCGATCGCCGTCCGAGGTGTCCTCGCAAAACTCGCTCGGTTTTTAGCCCCGCCACTAGACAGTCGCGCGTGAGCTGAAGGGTTTCTAGATAGTCTGGGGGAGCACAGCCTGGGGGAGCATAGCCTGGGGGAGCGTCCTGAATCGTGGGTTGAATGATGGTTGGCTGAATGGTCGATTGAACGGTCGGCTGAACGGTCGATTGAACGGTTGGCTGAATGGCCTGAAGCTGATCGAGTACAGCAACAGCATCCAGCACCGCATGGTAACGATCAATTTCGTCCAGCAGATGCAGAAAGGTCTGCAGCGATCGCGCTTTTTGACGCCGGAAACCGATCCAGCCCAGGAGTCCTAGCAGGGTTGCTAACCCCATACTTGACAGCATGAGACGGGTTGATTCACTACCCCCTAACCGTGAAACGACTAGACCTATAGGCAGCGTCAGGATGAAGAGCAGGGCGATCGTAATTCCTTCCCACAGCAGCCAGCTTAGCCAGTGAAGGGGGTGCTTTAACTGGGAAAATCGATAAATTCCGCCAATCATGCCGCCAACCCAGGCACCATGCAGCTCTATCCCGCTCAGTTGCTCAATTTCACGCAAGTCTAGACGCAGGTCTTGCCTTTCAAATCCTTGCCTTTCAAATCCTTGCTCTTCAAACTGATGGAATGTCATTGCCAGCTTCTCTGAATCTAAATCTGTGCTGCGATCGCTCTTGTGATCGCGCTATTCCTCAGCCTGAGCCCATCAATAGATTTGTAATGGCTGTCCACACCCCCGTCATAAAATTCCCTTCCCGTGGCCGAAAGATCTGAAAGGGCTCTGCGGGCACACTAAAGAACGGGCGCAGAATCCAGCCCAACTGACTGCCCACAAAACCATAGAGCACCAGCCACAGGCGCAGCAGCTTAGAGCGAAGCGCCACATTGCCCCCTGTCTCCAAGGCATCGGGCCGCATGGCCTGATAGAGAAAGGAGACGCCAAAGACTCCGGTGATGGCAAAGATGCCCACATTGAGCAGCAGGAAAAAGGAGTAGTCTTGATTGGGAATAATCGTAATCAGGAAAAAGAGCGTGACGGGGGCAAACCCACACAGCAGTAGCGCAATGACAGCCGCCGCACTCAGTACGTAGGTAAAGTGCTGCTGAATCGTTTTGGTTGACCCAAACAGAACGTTAAAAATATAGAGCGCCGGAACACAAATCATCAGTGTGATGAGATAGAGCGCAGGCAGCTTTAGGGCAGAGGCGATCGCCTGCTGTGGGCTACTGAAGGAGCCAATAATTGCGCCATAAAACGCAAAGCAGACAAAGCTACAGACCAAGAGGGCGGAGATTTTTGTTTGGAGACGGGTGTGGGTATGAATCTCTTCCAAAAAAGTTTTACGGTCTTTGAGAAGCTCAAGAAATACAGAAATATAGCTCATGGTGCATCACCGACTAAGTCGCCCTAGAAACCATCAAATCTCATCTTATGGAGCAATCTCTGGGCTGTCAGTCGGGTTAAATCGGCAATTCAATGGGCCAAATTCTGAGGTAAACGTCGGAAAAGGTCGGAGGCGGATGATGCGGGGTCAAAAGATAGCTTCTGCGACATCCCCAGCGGCTTCTTTTGAGGCAAAGATAGGCACAAAGCCTCAAATGGCGATCGCGTTAAGCCGAGGGTAAATCACGCTGCATCCAAAAATAGCGAGCTGCATCATCACGATGCTAGGGCCAGAGGGCAGATTTGCCAGGGCCGATAGCAACATCTCTAAGACTGTACTGCCAGCACCCAGCATTGCAGACAGGACGACATGCTGCGTAAATGTACGACTCAGCCGCCGCGAGGCACAGGCCGGAATCACCATAAAGGTGCTCATCAGCAAGACCCCCACAGCCTTCATGGCAATACAGACCACCAGGGACAGCAGCACCCCAAAATCCGCGTGCTCTTAGTACAGTTTCTAAGGAGCGTAGGTACAGATTCGATTTCTGCCTTGCTGCTTAGCTTGATAGAGTGCTTTATCTGCCGTTGAAATTAAGGTGGCTGAAAAAAATTGGGGCTGGGGCACCATACAAGAAATTCCCAGACTTAGGGTCAGGCGATCGCCCACAGAGGATTGAACATGAGGCAAATTTAGAGCATCAATCGCTGTGCAAATCTTCTGTGCCACCTGATGCGCCCCCTCTGCAGAAGTCAAGGGCAGCACAATTGCAAACTCTTCCCCCCCGTAGCGGGCAGCAAGGTCAGTCGGTCGATTAACAGCGCCGTCAATCGATTGCGCCACCTGCTTCAGGCAATCATCTCCGGCCAGGTGTCCGTAGTGATCGTTATAGCGCTTAAAATCATCCACATCAATTAAGATGAGCGAAAGAGGCTGGTGAAGCCCCATCATTAATAACCACTGCTGCTGTAAATATTCATCAAAGTGGCGACGATTGGCCAATCGTGTGAGGCCATCCAGCATGGCTAACCGATGCAGCTTTTGGTTTGCTTCTTGGAGCGCTGCCGTGCGATGAGAAACCTCAATTTCTAAGTTATTAGAGTAGACTTTTAAGAGTTCCTGAGCCTGCTGAAGTTGTTCAAGGGCGTGGGTTAGTTCGGTTCTCTGACGCTCAATAATCCGAATATCTCGGTAGGAGCGCAGGGATGAGATTGCCGTAGTAATCAACTTCTGGCGAGTCAGTTCTACCTTAAGCTTATAGTCGTTAATATCGTAATTGAGAATCACCGACTCCTCTGGTGCTTCCCCCGGCTGTCCGGTGCGCAGCACAATTCGCACCTGCTGGTTTTTCAGCTCTTCGCGGATGTACTGAGCCACCTTTAACCCAGCATCATGACTTTCCATGACCACATCCAGCAAAATCAGCGCGATATCTGGGTGTTGCTGAGCAATCATCTGCTTCCCTTCTGCCCCAGAGTAGGCAGAATAAAACACTAAGGGTTTATCTTCAAACTTAAAAGTTCTGAGCGCCAGCTCTGTTGCTCGATGTACCGAAGGTTCATCATCAATAATTAAAATTTTCCAAACATTGTTTTGTTCATCACCCATCGCTTCAGGAGTAACTGCTTTGGCAATGACTGCAGCCTCAGGAAGGGGAACAGGCGTATGAACAGTGGCTGGGGGGTCACAGACAAGCTCTTTCTCCTCTTCAAAAACAAAGAGGTCATCTAATTGCTCCGATAAAGGTTGGACGTGGCTCATCTATAGTCCTGACAAGGATGAAAGTGGTAAACAAACAAATCCGAAAAAGTCACGACTTAGTCTGGGTCTGATTCCAAAAAAGTATCAATGATCCGCTTGGGGATAGGCTTTGTCCTAAAATTCTGACCTAAGCCTTAGGATTCCCAGAGTTCTGTCCCCATGTTGCATTAGGGCTTAATCGACAAGGGCAGCAGAATTTTAAATTGGGTGCCTTGATTAACTTGGCTCTGAACATCAATGCGACCGTGTAGCTTCTGGGTCACTAAGTTATAGACAATGTGTAGCCCCAATCCGGTTCCCCCTTGATGGTAGGCTGTTGTAAAGAAAGGGTCAAAGATCTTTCCCAGATTTTCAGGCGGGATTCCGCAGCCGTCATCGCTATACTCAATCAACACAGCATCTTGGTATTGAGCCACATCGAAGCGGATATGTCCATGAGTCCCGGATTGAAACGCATGAGTTAGGGAGTTTGTTACCAAATTTGTGGCAACTTGGGCTATGGCACCTGGGTAGCTGTCAATGTGGATAGAGGCATCTCCCTCAACATTTAGCGTTAGCGGGGTCTTTTTGAAGTGAAGCGCGAGGCTGTTCACGACTTCTTCTAGATAATCTTTCACACTGAAGGTTCGATGCTCTAAAATCACCTGATCGACTGCGACTTGCTTGAAACTTTGAATGAGTTCTCCCGCTCTGGTTAGGTTAGCCATCAGCAGCGCGGTACTTTCGATTGCGATCTCAAGGTAATTATTAAAGTCAGTCCGCTTGAGCTGCCCTTGGGCAACGGCAGTGCCGAGTGCTTTTGTTTCGTCGGCAAGGGTTGAGGCAAGGGTAATACTGGTGCCAACGGGGGTATTAATTTCGTGGGCAATTCCTGCGACCAGGGTTGCTAGGGCCGCCATCTTCTCGGCTTCGACCAGCTTATCTCGCATGAGGGTTAGCTCATTAAAGGCTTTTTCCAGATCGCTACTTTTTTTTTCTAGTACAGCTCTAGAATCCTGAATTTCAGCAATGACTGTTTTCAGCAACGCTTCTTTTTTCTGCCGGATAGTTTCTGATCTGACACAGTCTAGTTCTGAGCGCTCTAGCTTCTTCTTAAGAATTCGGTTTTCTTTCGTGAGCCTCTGAAGCGTTATGGCGGCCTCTGTGATATCCATAGACCCTTAACAACTCCCCAGCAGCAAGCTAACAAAAGTCGTGTTATGAAAGTAGGTTTCACCATGCTCACTCAATGGAGAAATCTCACCATAGGTGTAAAATCCACAGCTTGGAATGGGGTAGGGATAGGAGGCGGCGATCGCAGCATACTCCTGGTTGGTTTTCGTCCCTAGGACAAAACGACGCCAAGCACAGGAAAAGAACAGCGCCGCTGAGGGGGATTGACCAGCATAATTGGTCCAAGCCTGATTGAAAGACTTTTGAGACGCGCTTACAATGTCTTCCTGGGACGCTTCAGTGACTTGCACAATTGACCCGACTGGGACATCTGCTGCTACGACAATACTGCCCAAGTCAGCATCGTAGGTCAGTACCGCACGTAAGAAAAAAGCTTCTTCACCGGGAGGAAAAACAGCCAACGGATAGGCTAAGTCAGCGGCAAATTCTTCAAAATAGTACTTATAAAGCTCCAGAGCTGGTTTTTCATCAATCTCATAGATGATGTTTTTCTCAACCTTCGTGATAATACTTTGTTTGCCAATGGGGTTCCACCCGCTACACACCCCGTAGGAAAAGGCTAAGTTACCGCCTAGCAACAGGAGCGTAACCGAATCAGTTAACACCTCAGTTTTATAAAATTGATAGGTTCGCTGAGTTTCCATTTGATCGCCTGTGGTTCCGCCCACGATGGGGACAGACCCTAGAGCTGACTTTAACCCTGCTAGTATAGAAGATGCACTGGTGGTTAAACTCTCTGGCGTCGTAATACAGAGTTTAAGCTCCGTTGAGAGTTTTGCCTTTGCCGCTGCAACAGTTTGCGCTGCAATGTCAACTGGCGCTTGCGAAATGTTGCGTCCAGCAGCGGCGTATAGTTCGATATCATCGCTACAGAACAGCATCAGTGTGAGAGAGTCTTGCTGAAAACCCAATCCGGAGGAAACTTCCCCGTCGGTTGTACCACCAATCAGTTCAATGCCAGGAAAAACTGCATTGATTTCATCCAAAATGAGCTGATGCTCAAAGTGGATGGCAGCAAACAAAATGCCCGCTAGGGGCTTTGCTCCCTCTAGGGACAGTTGGCACTGCTCCAGCACTTCATGAATCGCCTCAAGAGAATCAGGATCGTTACTGTGACCAACAGCAGTTTTTAGCATGGCTTGGTAAAATCAGTAGTATGGATGGATTGATGAATAGCTTGCGTTGAGAATGCAACTATTGCTAGCAGCACCAGGGCCAACAGAACCACGGTAAACAGAACCAGGGTTTTATCTGGCAAGATGCAGATGCTGCTTAAGCTAGGATGCCCCAAGCAAGATTCAATCGAATATACCCCCAAGCATGCACTGACAATAGCCTGAAGTGGGCTGACTAACTTCGTTCGTAACCTGAAGGTTCCAAGATCTGTATAAATGTATAATCTTGCCCAAACATAACCTTGTCGTTAACGGGCTGAGGAACCTGACGCGGATAAACTAGCAACGATACCCTGAGCGAAATGCCCCGGATGAACTAGAAACGATACCCTGAGCGAAATGCCCTGAGCAAAATGCCCTAAGCCAAATCATCTAAAAAGCCAAAGCCTTGAGTCGAGGATAGATCACGCTGCATCCAAAAATAGAGAGCTGCATCACCACGATGCTAGGGCCAGAGGGCAGATTTGCCAGCGCTGACAGCAGCATCCCTAAGACTGCGCTCCCTGCACCCAGCATCGCAGACAGGACGACATGCTGCGTAAATGTACGACTCAGCAGCCGCGACGCACAGGCCGGAATCACCACAAAGGCGCTAATCAGCAAGACCCCCACGGCCTTAATGGAAATACAGACCACCAGGGACAGCAGCACCACAAAGGCGGTGCGATGGGCAGAGACCGAAACCCCTCTGGCGATCGCCAAGGATTCGTTGATGGTCATCAGCATCTGAGTGCGGAGGGTCAATCCCACAAAGAGGGTGCAGATCACCA
>JAKRSB010000041.1 GCA_022402525.1 Thermosynechococcaceae cyanobacterium MS004 | reverse complement strand
CGTCGTCTAGGTCACGGGAGTCTGGCCCGTCGATGGTGATGCCTTCGACTTGCGGTCGTTCCCACAGGTGTGGCTGAAGGGTGAGTTGATGCGCTAGGGCGAAGGCTTGGGGCGAGAAGCGGCGGGGCGTCATTCGTAGTGATTGATTATTGGCGCGAAGGGGTTGAGGATTGCTGTAAATACTGCTCTAGTGCTTCTGTGACTAATCTATTTAGATTCATCCCCTGTTGTTGAGCGCTAAGGGTCGCTCGTCGGTGGAGGTCACTTCCAGTACGAACATTAAATGAACCCTTAAAAGCCTTTTCTGGCTCTGTTCCTCTCTGCTGACAAAGCTCAAGATAATCTTCAACCGCTTCATGAAAGCTCGTTTTTAGGGACGATACATCATGCCCTTCATAGCTGATTAAGCTCCGAATAAACTCAGCTTTGCCATAGAACAGTTCATCTTCATCACTGTAATGAACTGACCCAAAGTAGCCCTTGTATTCCATCATGTCCTTCATAGAATCCCCTCTTGCCTGAGAACCTCAATAATCTGCTCTATCTGGTACGTCTTCAAAATATTTCGAGGGTGAGGCTTATGCAGCGTGAGCACTACTCCAGCAGCATTCGCAAACCGTCGTCTTGAACCACCTGTCTTACCTGTGCTAACTTCTTCAAACTCATAAGCAGACAACAGAACTACCAGTTCATCCCAGGAGAAATCTTTAGGGCGGGACAGAAATCGCTGGATTAACTTGTCTTTACGAGACATACAGGCAAGAAAAACATAAATACAGTATGAACTGTCTGCGTTTATAGTGCAACTGTTTTTAGTCGCATCATAAGCGGGGTTTTTCTTTTCATGGCAATCGCTCTTAGCAAGCCTACCGAGCAAAAGTCAGCCCAGGCAAAGCCCCTGCATACGACAGCAGTTCCAGCGCTGGCTAATGACACTCACTCAGAGCTAGGCGGCAGACTTGCGTGGGCTTGGGCGGATGTTGGCTGGTAGAGGGCTGGGGATGGGGCGGAAGTAGAACATCGCCAAGACCAAGGCTTTCGATTAGCAATCGCATACCCCTACTAGCAATTAGGAGAATTGATAGCTTAAGGAAACCTCCATTAATTGATTTTTTTGAGCAGCAGCTTCTCATTTGAGACAGTCAAGGAAGAGCTCTATGATGTCACAATGTACAGAGTTTCCCAATTGTACGCAAGAAAAATGTACTGATAAGCTAATGCTAATTGGGATTTTCTTCCGCAGGCAATGCATCAATAGATTGTAAGATATCGCGTGTAATTTCCTCTCTTTTATAGAGGTCGTCCAATCGGTTTGGCGTATCTATATTGAGAGCGAAGAATACAGGGCCTGTTGGCCACTCGACCCATCCTACCCACCAACCCCAGCGCCCTTCCCAGCCAGTTTTAGCCCGTAGAATCCAATCCCGCTCTGCTTCAACGATCATAATATCCTTGACTAATCGTTGGTGCTCAACTCTAAGAGGAAGCTCGTTTCGATACAGCTTCTGTAGAAAATAAACTTGCTCTTGTGCCGAGATTGCTAGCGCTCCATCAATCCAATAAGCACCTTCGCTAGTGCTTGAGTTTGCGTTTCCGTAATCAATTTGCGTCAGATACTCTCTTGCTTTCGCTTCTCCGATTTCGCCAGCAAAAATTTCGTAAACCCAAACAGCTGAGTTTCGCATAGCTGAGCGCAACGTTTGATCCTGATTGTGTGGAGCGAAGTCCCTCTCCACTCCATCCCACTCAAAAACTTGAAATTCATCCCGAACAACACCGGCGTCAAGCGCAAAGAGAGAATGCGGAATCTTAAATGTTGATGCTGGGGAATAAGCTCTGTCAGCCCGTTCCTGGTCGTAGACCCACAACTGCTGAGCATCTCCGCGCTGATCTAATACCACGATAGTTCCTTGAGCCTCAGCGCCGTCGAAGAAACTGGCCCAATCCGGTCGCTCTTGCCTTTCTACATTGCCCAAAGACCTATCATCTACGGTGGTCGAATTATTTATCTTCGGTCGCTGCGCAATCTGCGGAGTATTTAGTCTATTACTAAGCTCTGCTGAGATAGGTGAAGTAAGCAATATCCCTGCACTACCTATGACCAAAGAAACAAGTAAAAGGAAACGATGATTCATAATGCCATCTTGCTGCGATAAAAGTTTTCGTTCTACGCATAGGCGGCAGCGCTAACGACACTGCTGCCGCCTACGCAAAACTCGTGGAACAATTGCAGTCACGCGGATTTCAATCCGCATCGTTGGCAGTCCAAGAGCCGCAACTCCTACCTGTGTCCAAATTGGGGCATGGTTGGGCATGTAATGGCGATATAGCCTGACCATCACTTCGTTCACCTCTGGGGGCAACCCGCCAACATGGTAAGAATTGACGTGGACAACATGCTCCCAACCCGCTCCCGCAGCCGCCAGGGTTCGCTCTACATTCCGAAACGCCTGGGCAATCTCATCCGCCAGTGGTTCGGGAATTTGCAGATTGTCATCCCAGCCACCTTGTCCTGATGTCTCCACGCGATCGTCAATTTTTAGCGCTTGCGAGTAATGCAAGTTATTCAGCATGTATTCCCCATAGCCGGGGGTGACAAAAAACTCGGGGGAGCATCTCACTTTTGCGATAAGTAGAAATACTTAGACAGTATTTTGTGACT
>JAKRSB010000005.1 GCA_022402525.1 Thermosynechococcaceae cyanobacterium MS004 | reverse complement strand
TGAGTGGTGATTCTGCAACGGAAGCCAATTCCTACATTGACTACGCGATCAATACCCTCAGCTAAGAAGGGAGTGAGAATCGACTAGAAGTCACTTGCTTGAGGCGTTTATAGAAACATTGACGCGACTCAGGTTTAAGTTATGCCTTCTGGTCGGTTTTCAATCCGTTCTTCCAGGGATAAGAATATAGGTCAGCCTTTATTTGGGGCTGGCCTTTTTTGACTGAATTCTTGAGCAATTCAGCGCAAAGTGAGCTAGAGACCTAGAGACAATGTTGCCCTAGAGCTGGCTGTTCCCAGCAGCTTGAAGAAGCCAGCCCTCAACACCCGAAAAACGTCGATTTGCTTTGCTATAAACCATCTATCCACAAACTCAACTCGCTTCTCTAAAATCAGACTCAAAGCTCAGACTCAAAGCTCAGATTCAAAATCAGATTCCTGCAGATACGGTCTACAGTGCCTCCATTCTGCGTCTAGGCTCTTTTCGATAAGATAGGGGTGCTTGCTCCTATCAGAACTTTGCCCAAAACCATAATGACCTTTTATCCATCCCCTCCGGCTTCGAAAGATCTCTCATCTTCAGCCTCACAAGCTCTAAACCAAGAAGAGACCAAAGTCCTCGCAGAGCAGTTAGCCTATCGGCTTACCATTACTTCCGGAGACTGGCATCGACTAAAGGCTAATCGGCAAGCGCGCGCCCTTGAGCAGATGTCGGTCGCTCTCGTCTACCTGCTGAATAACCAAACTGAGGAAGCCTTGGCGCGCCTCAACCAAGCAACAGGTTGGCTGGATCGCAGCATTAGTGCCCCGCCTTGCCCCACCCATGGACATCTTCAATCTAATTCTCAATCTAAGCCTCAACCCAATTCTCAATCCAATTTTTAATTCCAGACTTAGTCCCCTTTATCCTCAATGGGCTCCCTGGAAATGTTGCAGATCATTACGCTTTCCTGAGACAACTTTGCGCAAGTCTTTTTTTGCGGCATCAAATCGGTAAACTAGAAAATGATATCAAAGGTGACAAAAACGTTATGAGTGTTGTCAGTCAAGTCGTACTCCAAGCGGACGATGAGCTGCGCTACCCCAGCGCTGGCGAGTTAAGAAGCATTGCCGAATTTTTTCAGACCGGCGACATTCGGGTGCGAATTGCGACCACCCTCGCCGAAAATGAGAAGCGCATTGTTGAGCAAGCAAGTCGGCAGTTGTGGCAAAAGCGTCCTGATTTTATTGCGCCCGGTGGTAATGCCTATGGCAGTCGTGAACGCGCGCTTTGTTTGCGTGATTACGGCTGGTATGTGCGTCTGATTACCTACGGCATTATTGCGGGCGATAAAGGCCCGATTGAAAGTATTGGCCTTATTGGCGTGCGGGAGATGTACAACTCTCTAGGTGTGCCTGTCCCTGGCATGGTTACCGCGATCGCAGCACTTAAGGATGCTTCCCTAGCGCTCCTCAGCGAGGAAGAGGCAGCGGAGGCCGCGCCTTATTTTGACTATATTATTCAGGCGATGTCCTAACCTGCAACGCGGGAATAGCGCTATCCAATCTCTGAAGGGGTTGACTCGGTTTTGCTGAGTTAACCCCAATATTTTATGTGAATCTGATTTACGCCAATCTGGTTTATGTGAACCTGGCTTATCTGAGCCTGGTTTATGTAAATCTGGGAAGGTGATGGACAAGGGGGCTTCCCCAACTCCCAAAAAAAGCGCGTCTAGAGTGTGGGATAGGGCGAAAGACAAGCTTAAATGGGAAAGGTTTGTTCTGGAATCATAAAAATTTGTGAGTGAAACGCCTAAGCCCGTCCGCCGCTCTCTGGTCAATATTGCCGCCATTGTGGCGATCGCCACACTCATTAGTAAAATTGCAGGACTGCTCCGCCAGCAGGCGATCGCCGCTGCCTTTGGCGTGGGGCCTGTATTTGAGGCCTATAACTTTTCCTACGTCATCCCAGGGTTCTTCTTGATTTTGCTGGGGGGCATCAACGGCCCATTCCATAGCGCGATGGTGAGCGTCCTAGCTAAGCGCTCTGCGAAAGAAGCTGCCCCCCTCGTTGAAACCATTACGACCCTAGTTAGCGGCGTTTTGATTCTGGTCACAATCGCGCTCATGGTGTTTGCCCAGCCGCTGCTTCAGCTTGTGGCACCCGGCTTATTTATTACCCTAGAGCAGGCCAGAAGCCCAGAAAATTTCCAGCTCCTTCAGCAAACTCAGGCGATCGCCATTGAGCAGTTGCGGATCATGGCACCCATGGCCCTTCTCGCCGGACTGATTGGCATTGGCTTTGGCTCTCTCAACGCGGCCGACCAGTATTGGCTCCCTTCCGTTAGCCCCCTGCTGTCCAGCCTGACCGTGATTCTCGGCATTGGCGGACTCCTCCTCACCTTGGGCAGCAAAATTATTGATCCGCAGTATGTGCATCTTGGCGGCCTGGTGCTGGCCTACGGCACCTTAGCAGGAGCAATTTTGCAGTGGCTGGTGCAGGTGCCCGCCCAGTGGAAAGCTAACATGGGTGGACTGCGGCTGCGCTTTAACTTTCGAGAACCCGGTGTTGCCGAAGTGCTTCGGATCTTAGGCCCCGCCACGTTCTCTTCGGGCATGATGCAGATCAACGTCTACACAGATCTGTTTTTTGCCTCCTACATTCCAGGAGCTGCTTCAGCCTTGGGCTACTCTACACTGCTGGTGCAAACCCCTTTGGGCATTTTATCCAACGTGATTTTGGTACCCTTGCTGCCCATCTTCTCGCGGTTGGCCGACCCCACCGACTGGACAGAACTCAAAAGCCGCATTCGTCAGGGCATGATGCTCACCGCCGTCACTATGCTGCCCTTGGGGGCGTTAATGATGGCCTTGGCCTATCCTATTGTGCAGGTGGTCTATGAGCGCTACGCCTTTGATAGAAACGCCTCTGACGTTGTGGCACCTGTCCTGATTGCCTATAGCTTAGGCATGTTTGTGTACTTAGGTCGGGATGTATTGGTACGGGTCTTTTATGCCCTTGGTGACGGGGATACCCCCTTCCGAATCAGTATGGTGAATATTTTCATCAACGCGCTGATGGACTTTGTGTTTGTCCGGTTTTTTGACTTTGGCGCACCGGGCTTAGTGTTGGCTACCGTTAGCGTCAATGTATTTTCGATGATTGCCTTGCTATGGATCTTGAATCAACGGCTCAACGGCCTCAATTTGCGCTCCTGGGTTCAGCCGATTGTGGGGCTCACGGGTGCCAGCGTTCTAGCAGGGCTAAGCAGTTGGGGAATTATCCAGGGAATACAGTTGATCTGGGGCAAGCAGGGTTTTTTGGGTGCATTGCTCTCCTTGAGCGTGGCAGGTCTGGTGGGTCTACTCTTGTTTGGCTTAGTGGCGGCGCGCCTTAAGGTGCCAGAGTTTGATCTCTTTATTGCGCGGATTAAGGATCGCTTACCGACTGCGCTGCGCCGCTGACCTTGGGAGATCGTTTAAGGAAGCGTAAATTCAGCCTGGATCATCCTGAAACGCCTACCGCTTTAGGCTGGCAACCGTGTAAATTTGAGGATGGAATAAATCATAACGACGCGATCGCTAACACGAATAGGCTCCAATAGCAGACTCCAACTCGAATCAGCTTTAGAACCAACCTGGGGGTGCTCCATGACTACAGACGCGATGCTCAATCCGCCATTGCCCGCCGTTAGCCTCTTGTCCAAAGCACCCATTCCCTCAGACCCCAATAGCCGAATTTTGGCGGCGATCGATATTGGCACCAACTCCATCCACATGGTAGTGGTTAAAATCAACTCCTCGTTGCCAGCCTTTAACATCGTAGATGCAGAAAAAAGCACGGTACGGCTGGGTGAGCGCTGTCCGCAGACCGGAAACCTCACGGTAGAAGCCATGGCAAGGGCGATCGCGGCTCTCCGTCGCTGCCTGGACATGGCAAGAGCCTGGAATGCTGAGCAAATTATTGCCGTTGCCACTAGCGCCACGCGGGAAGCGCCCAACGGCAGAGAATTTATCCGGGACGTTGAGGCTCAGCTCGGCCTCCAAATTGACCTCATTGCCGGACAGGAAGAAGCCCGCCGGATCTATTTGGGCGTCCTCTCTGGTCTTGAACTCCATAACCAGCCCCACGTCATTGTGGACATTGGCGGCGGCTCTACAGAGCTTATTCTGGGGGACGGCCACGACCCCCGCTTTCTGAGCAGCACTAAAGTCGGCGCGGTGCGGCTGTCCAATGAATTTATTGCCACAGACCCCATCAGCAACCGCGAATATGATCGCCTTAAAGCCTACGTACGCGGCATGTTGGAATGGCCGCTGGAAGATCTTAAAGGCCATATCCAATCGGGCGAAGCCGTGCGGATTTTGGGCACCTCCGGCACCATTGAAAGTCTGATTCGCCTAGATGCCAGCGAAACTCAGGGAGTTGCCCCAGCCTCACTCCACGGCTACGGACTCACCCTAGAGCGGCTTCAGCTCCTAACCCAACGCCTACGCAAGCTGCCCTTTAGCGATCGCTGTAAAATGCCCGGCATGTCTGAGCGCCGCGCCGAAATTATTTTGTCAGGGGCCATCATTTTGCAAGAAGTGATGGAAAGCCTCGGCATGAAGCAGATTCACGCCTGTCCCCGTGCTCTGCGGGAAGGCATCATTGTGGACTGGATGCTTAACCACGGCCTCATTGAAGATCGTCTACGATACCAGGGCTCCGTCCGCCAGCGAAGCGTCCTGAATCTGGCGCAAAAGTATCGAGTCAACCTCGAAAACGCCCAGCAAATTGCTCAATTTTCCGTCAATATTTTTGACCAAACCCATAGCACCCTCCACCGGTGGGGAGCAGGGGAGCGAGAGCTGCTGTGGGCTTCGGCCATTTTGCATAACTGCGGCCACTACATTAGCCACTCTGCCCATCACAAGCATTCTTACTACCTGATCCGCAACGGTGGGCTACTGGGCTATACCGATGCTGAAATTGAAATGATTGCCAACTTGGCGCGCTATCACCGCAAGGGTGCACCCAAGAAAAAGCATGAAGCCTACCAAGTCCTCAGCAAGGAATCACGACAGGTAGTGGATCAACTCAGCGCCATTCTCAAGGTTGCCGTTGCCCTAGATCGCCGCCAAATCAGCGCTATCCAGGCCATTGACTGCGAGTTTCGCCCAGAACCCCGCGAACTCATCATCCATCTCACACCAGCTCAAGCAGGGGATGACTGTGACCTTGAACTCTGGAGTTTTGAATACAAAAAAGCCTGTTTTGAAGCGGAGTTCCAGGTCAAGCTGAGTGCTAAGGTCAAGGCGGGCGCGATCGCCTAATAACGATTGCCTATTGCTAATAGCCAAAGTCCATCCTGTATGGTGTCGGTGGCGCTCTCTTACGCCCTAGCGGATGGGGCTGCTTTGACTAATGGGAAGCCCTCATCTTCATCAAGGGAGAGATCTAACGCATTCAGCAAGATCTCTTTCCAGTGCTGAACTTGCTGCTCAGTGCGCCGTCTGGGTCGCAGGGCTGATTTATTTGAAAACGAAAAATAGACGAGGGACATCATGAGCAAGCTGTCTGAGTCCTGATCTAGGCAAAGCGAACTCATGTACAGCGGTTTGCGGTCATATAAAGCCCAGCATTCTAGCGGGCTTGGGTCAATAGGGCGATGTGTTGCGCAATACCCTTATATTGACAGCGTTCGATATAAGCTTCAGTATATTGATGACTCTCAATATATATGAGTGTCAATGTGTTGAACGTATCGCTTCTTTCCTATGGGCAGCTTTGACCATCCGCCTCGAATTTTGTTTCTGTATGGCTCTTTGCGCGATCGCTCCTACAGCCGCCTGCTAGCGGAAGAAGCGGCCCGCATCCTGGAGGGGTTTGGGGCAGAGGCGCGATTTTTTGATCCGCGTGAATTGCCCATTTATGGCAGTGTGCCGGAAACCCACCCCAAGGTGCAGGAATTGCGGGAGTTGAGTCTGTGGTCAGAGGGGCAGGTTTGGTCTAGCCCAGAACTCCACGGACAGGTTTCAGGGGTTTTGAAAAATCAGATTGATTGGATTCCCCTGAACATTGGCGCTGTGCGACCCACCCAAGGCCGCACTCTTGCGGTGATGCAGGTCAGTGGTGGGTCGCAGTCTTTTAATGCGGTGAATACACTGCGGATTTTGGGGCGCTGGATGCGGATGTTTACAATTCCAAATCAGTCTTCGGTGGCGAAGGCCTACCAGGAGTTTAACGAGGACGGCGCGATGAAAGATTCTGCCTACCGCGATCGCGTAGTCGACGTAATGGAGGAACTGTACAAGTTCACCCTTTTGCTTCGAGATCAGGTGGACTACTTAACAGATCGCCACAGTGAACGCAAGGCTCTGGTGGTCAATGCCCATCACCTATCAAAACTGTGAGAAATACCTATGTTTTTAGTCAATTCTATACGCCGGAACCCTTACCCCATCGTTTTGTTTACCGTCATGCTGTTGCTCACCGCCTGTGGTGGCGCGCAAAAGGTTGCTGACTCTGCTCAGATTCCAGTACAGCTTGCCCCCATACTGCCGAAGGCTTCCTTGGCGGGCAGCATCCAAATTGACGGGTCTAGTACCGTTTTCCCGATTACTGAGGCCGTGGTCAAAGAATTTAGGGCTCACAATCAGCAAATTCAAATTGACAGCAAATTTTCGGGGACTGGCGGTGGGTTCGAAAAATTCTGCGCCGGAGAAACTCAAGTAAGCGGTGCCTCCCGCCCCATCACCAAAGCTGAAATGGAGGCTTGTCGGCAGGGAGGCGTGGCCTATATTGAGATTCCGGTTGCCTTTGATGCTCTGACTGTTGTGGTCAACCCCAAAAATGATTGGGCAAATGACATCACCACAGAAGAACTCAAGCGCCTCTGGGAGCCTGCCGCCCAGGGCAAAATCAAAACCTGGCAGCAGGTTCGGTCATCTTGGCCTGCCAAGCCCATTAAGCTCTATGGCCCCGGCGCTGATTCTGGCAGCTACGACTACTTTACCGAAGTGATTACGGGCAAAGATGGCGCTAGCCGCTCTGACTATACTGCCAGTGAAGACGACGACATTCTCGTCGCAGGGGTCAGTAATGACCCACAAGCCCTAGGTTATTTTGGGTTGGCCTATTACGAAGCGAACCAGACCAAGCTAAAAGCCCTCGGTGTAGACAGCGGGAATGGTGCGGTTGTCCCCTCTCGTCAGACCGTTGAGAAGTCTGAATACCGACCTCTGTCAAGACCCTTGTTTATTTACGTGAACTCCAAGGCTGCTCAGGATAAGCCTGAGTTGCGTGCTTTTATCGATTTTTACCTGACCAACGATCAGAAGAGTGTTCAATCCGTCGGGTATATTCCCCTGCCAGCAGAAGGCTATCGCCTTTCCTTTCTACATTTTCAAAGGGGCAAGGTAGGCACGGTCTTTGGTGGAGAACCTCAGCCTGACCTGACCATTGGTCAGCTGCTTCGTAAGCAGGCTGAGTTCTAGCTACTGGTTCGAGGCTGTTTCTCGCAAGAATTGTTTCTCACCAGAATTGTTTCTCACCAGAATTGTGTCTCACTAAAATACTGAGCGGCTTCAGCCTGTATCCGTCCTTGTGACTGGATGTACTCGTGCAAACCTAACATCAGGTCTGCGCGTTTTTTGCGATTGCTTGCCTCTTTTTCCGCATGTTTTTCTTGAGCTTGAGATGGGCTTTACCTTTGTTGAGCGCTGGTATAGGGACTCAACAAAGGGGGATTTCTGTCTCTGTTTCTATCGATGCAACAACACCTATCTAAATCACTAGGTTAGTCGGGATGATTCAGGCAAAGTTGGGGACGGCGATCGCCTTTCCTGTCCTTACTGTTAGGCTTTTGTCTTTCGTAGTTGCAGATACAAAAATCACTTAGAGCATCGCTTTACGCTTGCGCCATACCCGTTGTTGCAAAAGAGAAATAGACGATGCCTGAAGTAACAAAGCCCGCCCACCAAACAGGCGATTTCTTCGTTGATTATGAAGAAAAAGTATTCCCCGATGTTCAAGCCGACCCAGGCGAGAAAGCCCTTGTTACCTTTCATACCGTTGCCTTTGAAGGTTCTATTGGTTTTGTGAACTTGTTGCAGGCCACGCGCTTGCAGCGTAAAGGGTTTGAAACTTCCATTCTGCTCTATGGCCCTGGCGTCACCCTCGGTATCCAGCGTGGCTTTCCCAAACTGGGTGATTCCGCCTTCCCTGGGCATCAGAACTTTGGCGACCAGATTCTTAAATTTATGTCAGAAGGCGGTAAAGTTTACGCCTGTCGCTTTGCCCTACAAGCACTTTACGGCCACGGTGAACCATCGCTTCTCCCTGGTATTATCCCCATCAGTCCCTTAGATGTTCTAGATATTGTGCTGCTCCACCGTAAGGATGGCGCATTTATCCTTGATACCTGGACGCTCTAATCATGGATTACTCTCGCAAGGTGAGAGCCGCAGCCGTTCAGCTCAGCCCTGTCCTGTTTAGCCGTGAGGGAACCACGGCTAAAGTGCTGGAGGCGATCGCCGCAGCTGCCAAAGAAGGCGCTCAGATAGCGGTGTTTCCAGAAACGGTTGTGCCCTACTACCCGTATTTTTCCTTTGTGCAGCCGCCCGTTTTGATGGGCAAAGAGCACATGCGACTATACGAGGAAGCGGTAGAAGTGCCTGGGACTGTCACCGATGCGGTCAGTCAGGCCGCGAAAGCTCACAGCATCGTGGTGGTTTTGGGAGTGAATGAGCGCGACCACGGCTCACTTTATAACACCCAGCTCATCTTTGATGCCGATGGTTCCCTGATTCTCAAGCGGCGCAAGATTACGCCCACCTACCATGAGCGGATGGTCTGGGGACAGGGGGACGGGTCAGGACTCAAGGTGATGGATACTGCCGTGGGCAAATTAGGAGCCTTGGCCTGCTGGGAACATTACAACCCCCTTGCACGGTATGCGCTGATGGCAGGGCATGAACAGATCCACTGTGCCCAGTTTCCGGGGTCGCTCGTGGGGCAAATTTTTGCGGATCAAATTGAGGTAACCATTCGCCACCATGCTCTGGAATCTGGCTGTTTTGTGATCAATGCCACCGGATGGCTTTCCCCTGAGCAGGTGGCGCAGATCACCCCAGACGAGAAGCTGCAAAAGGCGCTCGTAGGGGGGTGCAATACCGCCATTATTGGGCCGGAGGGGAATCATCTCTGTGCGCCCATTACAGAGGGAGAAGGAATGGCGATCGCCGATCTTGATTTTTCCCTCATCACCAAACGCAAGCGCATGATGGATTCGGTGGGCCACTATGCCCGACCCGACCTGCTCCAGCTCAACCTGAATTTAGAGACTCAGACCGTCATCCAACAGCCTTCATCTCTCTCAGACGGCGTATCTTCAACCGATGAACCTTTCACCTTCAGACCTCAAGACTATGGAAAGCCGTCCCCCATTGCCCCCCTTCACGCTGGAAACAGCGACAGCTAAGGTTCAGGCCGCCGAGGATGCTTGGAATACTCGTGATCCAGACCGTGTTGCCCTCGCCTATACCGAAGACTCCCAGTGGCGAAACCGAGCCGAATTTTTTAGCGGCAGAGAGGCCATTCGTGCCTTTTTGCAGCGCAAGTGGGCCAGGGAACTCGACTATCGCCTTAAAAAAGAGCTGTGGAGCTTTACCGAAAACCGAATTTCTGTGCGGTTTGAGTACGAGTGGCATGATGACGCTGGCTTTTGGTACCGCGCCTATGGCAACGAACAGTGGGAATTTGCCCCCAACGGCTTGATGCAGCGTCGAGAAGCCAGCATTAACGACGTCCCCATCTTGGAATCAGATCGCAAGTTTCGCTGGGAGCGTCCTACCCCATGAACCAGAGTCAGCTCATTACAGATCTGCAGTCCCACGGTCTTAAGCTGCTTGACCCGACCCTAGGCGCAGCCGGACGAAAAGGCGGCGCAGGGCCATCCGACCATAAGGCCATTACGGTCGGAGACACGACGGTGATGGTGCCCATCTACACCAGTGCTGCTGCTGAGTCTCCCTATTCGGTCGTTTATGATGCAGACGCAGACCAGCGTCAATTGCAGTGGAAAGGAGAAGCGATCGCCCCTATCAGCTTCCCCCATCAGCCCAAGTTCTATGGCCTAAACACCGCCGAGGGCATCCCCTACTGGAAAATTGCGCTGCTCCACAGCCGTGATGTGCTGGCAACCACGGTGATGCAAACCTGCATCCGCTATGGCGACACTAAAACATCCTGTCAGTTTTGCGCCATTGGTCAATCTTTGGAAGGCGATCGAACCATTGCCCGTAAAACCCCAGCCCAGCTTGCAGAAGTCGCTGAAGCCGCCGTGCGACTAGACGGGGTGAAACACATGATTATGACCACCGGGACGCCAAACGTCAGCGATCGCGGCGCGGCCTACCTGACCGAGTGCGCTAAGGCTATTAAAGCGGCGGTGGATCTTCCCATTCAGGCACAGTCCGAACCTCCGGACGATTTTGTATGGTTTGAGCGAATGAAGGCTGCGGGGGTAGACAGCTTAGGGATGCACCTCGAAGCCGTCGATCCGCAGGTGCGCGCGCGGATTATGCCAGGGAAGGCGACCGTACCCACAGACTATTACTACGAAGCTTTTGCTGCTGCCGTTAACGTCTTTGGATGGGGACAGGTGAGTACCTACTTACTTGCAGGGTTGGGAGATAGTGCAGAGACATTGCTTGATGCCTGCGATCGCCTGATTGCCCTTGGCGTTTACCCCTTTGTTGTGCCCTTTGTGCCCATCACCGGAACGCCTTTGGCAAATTATCCTTCGCCCAGCAGCGCGTTTATGTATCCGCTGTATGAGCAGATTGGTCAAAAGCTGCGGCAGGCAGGCATGTTTTCTCAAGATATTAAAGCAGGGTGCGCCAAGTGCGGTGCTTGCTCTGCGCTCTCTAACTTTGAGGGATGAATTTTGACCATGAACAAGACTCACCCCTATCAGTTTCAACTGGCAAAGACCCCCACCGAAATTCAAGCCTATTTTGCCCTCCGCCATTCTATTTTTGTGGAAGAGCAGGGGATATTTACAGGCAGTGATGAGGATGCCCTGGATGCGATCGCCTACCCCATTATTGCCACCCAAGCCTCTGAAGTTGTCGGTATTGTCCGCATCTACGAATCAGAATCTAGACTTTGGTATGGCGGACGTTTAGGCGTTCATCTCGACCATCGCCGTGCTGCCCAGGTGGGGAAAGGCCTAATTTATAAAGCCGTCACAACTGCAAACACCTGGGGCTGCGATCGCTTTTTAGCCACGGTACAGCTTCAAAATGTGCGATTCTTCCAGCGACTGCACTGGAACTCTTTAGAAGAACTAGATCTTTGCGGCTTAACCCATCACCTGATGGAAGCCGACCTCAATCACTATCCTGCTGGCACAGAACCTCGTCCCGCCCTTCCATTCTTAAGCCAGGAAGCCTCCTGAATGTCATGTTATCCATCCTTGCCGCCCAGCTCAAAGCATCTCTTGGCCTTCAATCCAAGCAAGATATCCAGACGGCGGCCCTTCACCTTAAATCAAGCGCCATCAAAGTTGGCGATGATTGCGCCGCGATTCCCGATGGAAATGGCTATTTACTGCTCGCCGCTGAGGGACTTTTGCCAGAGTTTTTAGAGACAGACCCCTGGTTTGCGGGCTGGTGTGCGGTGATGGTGAACGTGAGCGATATCCACGCCATGGGTGGACGGGCGATCGCCCTGGTAGATACCATCTGGAGCCAGTCTACCGAAGCCACTCAACCCATCTGGCAGGGAATGCTTGCGGCGGCGAACGCCTATAACATTCCCATCGTAGGAGGCCATACAAACTGCCATAGTCCCTACAGTGCTCTGTCCGTCGCAATTTTGGGAAGAGCTACCCATCTCATCACAAGCTTTAGCGCCAAACCTAACGATGTTCTTTTGGTCGTCACCGACTTTCGCGGTCAGCCTCATCCAATCTACCCGTTCTGGAATGCTGCAACCACTGCCGACCCAGAGCGTCTACAAGGCGATTTAGAACTGTTGCCCAAAATCGCAGAATTAGGCTTGTGCGATACAGGTAAAGACATCAGCATGGGCGGCATTATTGGCACATTACTCATGCTCCTCGAAACCTCCGGCTGCGGCGCAATCCTGAACCTCGATCAGATTCCTTGTCCAGAAGAATTATTGCTAGAGAAGTGGCTGGTCTGTTTCCCTAGCTATGGCTTTCTTTTGAGCGTCCGTCCCAGCTATGTCGAGAAAATTCAGTCCTATTTTCATCAGCGCGAGTTAGTTTGCGAGGCAGTCGGAACCATCCAGGCCAAGCCACAACTGCTCTTAAAATCTGAGTCTGAAACCGCTACATTTTGGGACTTTGCGCAGCAGCCACTAACGGGATTTTCGTCCAGTTGATCGGGATAGAGGTGAACCGTTGTAAAAAATATGTAATTTACTCGTCGGCGTTTCCCAATCCCAACCAAAAGTCCAGCACTTGCTCTAATTTCCCGATTTGCTCTGGGGTTAAACTTCCCAATTTCCGTAAAAGCTTTGCATGAGAGATTGTAATAATGTTTTGTACATCGAAAGCCCCTTCTCGAAGGAACTTAACTTTGATATTGACTTCAAACCTTGAATCACGCGGACTAGTTGTGTGCGGAATTAGAGTCGCTAACGCACGATCTTGGCTTAAGGTAGGGATGCTGATGACTAAGCATGGTCTAACCTTCGCGACATACGCCTTAGGTCTACCAACCAAACTTCCCCACGATTAGGAGCATTCATTGACAGCTTCTTGCTCGTCCAACGCTAGAAAAACTGCCTCGGCATTCAAAGCTAAATCTTGATCAGGCAAAGGTGGAAAATCTAAATGTACTGTCCGCCTCAAGATCTCTGACGCTAAATCTAGTCGTTCGGAGTTCGTCAAGCGGTCAAAAGTCTTCAAAAACTCTTGCACTAAAACAGTCATAGATCTCTCCTATTCCTACTTCTAGGATAGCAGGAGTAGAGATCAAAGCTTCAGACATTGCTCAACGCCAACAACTCTTCAATGTGAACTTGGAAACCTTTTAATCCACTCTTCTCTTCCCAACTTTTTTTGAATGTGGGCAAGCTCTCTAATTCCATTATGTGTCCGCTTTGATATTTGAGAACCTCTGGATAATTAAACAACACATCTGCCTTTGCTAATGTAGGTGGGCAACTAAAATTGATAATCCAAAGTACTTCAACAATTCGGTAGACATCATAGTCATGCTTTTCATCCTCATGTTCAGACTTGTAATCTAAAACTTTGACTAAATGAGTGACGTATCCTTTCTGTCTAAGCAGAATTAAGTCATTTTTGGCAGGTTTATCAGCATTTTTCTCGTCATTTTTCCAGGCCAATTTAAAGAGATCGAAGACCTTGAACTCTTTGTAAGCCCAATCATCATCCTTCCTTTTTACGTTTTTAGTCCACTTTAAATGCTGTAAATCCATGTCAACCGCTCCAGTGCTTTTATGGACATGTGTTCTTTGGTTAAATCGCTTGTGCCAAGCAGCAAAACGATTAAGATAGGATGCCCATAATCTAAACAGTTCCGATCATCGAGGATGTCTTTCCAATAAACTGCCTTTTGACAGACAGCGTAAATAGATCAACATCTTTATGACTCAAAAAAATACCCTTCGCATTGCTTTTCTGCTCTATTCCACCAAGCCTCGCGGCGGGGTGATGCATACGATATATCTTGCTGAAGCGCTTCAGGCTTTGGGCCATCAGGTCTGTATTTTTGCGTTGGCAAAAGCTGGTGCTGAATTTTGCCGCCCTCTTCAGTGCGAGTCTCGTCTAATTCCGTCATTTCCTGCTGCCGATGATGTTGAAGCCTTGGTAAAGCAGCGAATTCAAGAGTTTGTGGATTACTTTGAGCAATCCTCTGAGGGGTTTGATTACTACCATGCCCAAGACTGCATTAGCGCCAATGCGCTGGCTATCCTGCGCGATCGCCAAGTCATCCCCCACTATCTCCGCACCATTCACCACATTGATGACTTCAACCACCCTTACCTTCAGGAGTGCCAAGATCGATCCATTCGGCTACCAGATTTGTGTTTGTGCGTCAGCGAGTATTGGCAAACTCAGGTAGAACAGCACTATCAAGTCAAAACGGCTCGCGTCACCAATGGGGTAGATGTGCAGCGTTTTCTTCCTAACCCAGAGGCGACTGCGGCACTCAAACAGCAGCTTGGCTTAAAGGGACATCCCATTTACTTAACAGTAGGCGGCATTGAGCCTCGTAAAAATTCCATTGCAATAGTAGAAGCGTTTGCCCAAGTCCTAAAATACTTCCCCGATGCACAGCTCGTCATTGCTGGGGGCGATACATTCTTTGACGTTTCGCCCTACCGAGAGCTATTTTTTGATGCGGTTCAAAAATTGAATATCTCTTTGGGTCAATCGCTAATCATTTCTGGCGTAGTCTCTGCGGAGGAACTGCCCGTGCTGTATCGCTGTGCCGATGCCTTTGTGTTTCCGTCCCTTAAAGAAGGTTGGGGACTGGTGGTGCTAGAGGCGATCGCCTCCAATCTCCCCGTTATCACGTCTAATCAGCCGCCGTTCACCGAGTTTTTAGCCGCAGATCAGGCGCTATTGGTGAACCCCTGTGACGTAGATGCGATCGCTCAGGCCATGATTGCAAGCGTGCAGCCGAACCTATCTGAGCCGCTGAAGCAAAAGAGTCAAACCGTTTTGACTCAATACACTTGGGAAGCCTCTGCTTGCCTGCATATCCAACGCTATAAACAGCTTTTGCAACGGCACTCCGTTTCAGAAGTTCATGTGGTCTAAATTAAATAAATTCAACCTATAGGATTCAATCTATAGGACTCAATCTACAGGAGTTTCCAATGCCAGAAATGCGGTTTCAAATCGAGTGGCCTGATGGGTCTCAGGCGATCTGCTACTCTCCGTCTTTAATCATCAAAGAATACTTCACCCCTGACCAAAGCTATGACCTATCGGATTTTGTCGCGCGATCGCAGGCGGCGTTGACCATTGCCAGTGATCGCGTGAAGGCAAAATATGGATTCCCTTGCGGGTTAGCGCTGGGTCAACTCCAGGAAATCGAAGCGACTGCGGCACAGTACGAAGAACAATTACCGCGCACTGTGAAAGTCATCCGATTTATTGAGTAATCCGCTGAGCGCCTGAAAAGTGTGCATCTGAAAAGATTTGGCCTCATGGTCTGGTAGTCAACAACACAGTTTCTAGAGAGTCAACTGGACTATGAGAAAGGTTATGAGCCTGCCTTGAGAGTCAATTCGTGTCTAACACCTCGCCACAATTAATAGATGGATCACAGCTCATTTTCTATCTTCAACGCATCAATCGGCTCGCACAGAAACTGAGCGGCTGTTTTGAGCCAGAGGAGATCGCCAACTGCATTACCAATGGATTGATTGAGAACTTTGACTGCGTTTTTGCACGCATTTGGTTGGTAGAAGCAGATGCCAAATTTCTTCGTCTAGTGGCCTCCTCTGGCTTATCAACTCGCACCAATGGCGAGTTTGCGCGGGTTGCGATGGGATCTTATAAGGTTGGAAAAATTGCGCAAAATCGGATTTCATTTTTGAGCAATAACCTAGTGGAAGAACCTTGGGTCAAAGATCGGGACTGGGCGATCGCCAACAAAATTCAGGGGTTTGCCGGGTATCCGTTGACCGTTGGTGATCGTGTGGTGGGAGTTTTGGCAGCCTTTAGTCAACGGCCAATGGTGGCAGAATTTTTAGAAGTGCTGCAATCGTTATGTACAACCATTGCCGTAGCCCTTGAAATGGCGTTCAAGTATCAGCAAGCGCAGCAAAACTGGCAATCCTCGACTGCAACCCCAGTGTTTCATAAGCTTGTGCTGTCGGATCAGTTGGCCTGTCTACTCGACTCGGTACGCATCACCTTGATTGGAACTGAACAAGTGCTGCCTCTCTCGGTGCACAATATCATGCTGCAATTGGCGGATGTGCTTAAACCGATGGACTGCATTTCTTTTCGCCTGATGTACCGTGAAGATACGGTAGCGCTAGAAGCCCTGATTTCTCCCTCTGGACGATCACAGTCAGACCTTCAAGACGCGTTGTCTGGTTCATTTAGGCAGCTTAAGCCAACTGTGACCTGTTTAGGGGGCACATTAGCGTACCAAACGGATATTCATCAAAAGGTCATTCAGATTCTGCTTACGGTTCCCTACCAAGTGACTTCAAGCCAGCAGAACTCACCCTTATCTGAGAGAGAGCAAGAGATTTTGAGGCTATTGGCTCAGGGATTGCGCGATCGCGACATTGCGACCCATCTCATTATCAGTGAAAGTACCGTTAAATTTCATATTAATAATGCGGTCAAAAAACTCAAGGCTCAAACTCGGTTTCAGGCACTCTACAAAGTGATGGTAAATGGATGGATTGAATAGCCTACGGTGATGCTTGTTGTCACGATACCTATTAATTTAGATAGCAAGAAACCTCTTATTGAAGCCTCAATTGGGTGCCTTAGAGGCATCTGCTAAACCCTTGCTAGCCATATCATTAGACTTCATTATTCCGTAGTAGACACTACAAAATGCCCCTAGAGCTTCCCCCTACCGTAGGCATCACAGGCTGAATCACTTTAGGGAAGATAAGCAATGAAAACGCATTATTCCGTCATTGTTGTGGGCGGTGGACAAGCGGGACTATCCGTCAGCTATTGCCTAAAGGAAAGAGGCCTAGACCACATTATTTTCGAGAAAAATGAAATTGCGCATTCCTGGCGCTCAAAACGTTGGGATTCCTTTTGTTTGGTGACGCCGAATTGGCAATGTCGGTTACCGGGCTATCCCTATCCCGGCAATGACCCGCATGGGTTTATGCAAAAAGATGCCATTGTTCAGTACGTTGAGGACTATGCGGCTTCTTTTGGTGCGCCTGTGCAAGAAGGAGTGAGCGTATCGAGCCTTCGTAAAACGAGTAATGCGGGTACTTTTGAGGTTTCAACCACTTTGGGGGAATATACGGCAGATCAGGTGGTGGTTGCGGTGGGTGGCTACCATATTCCCAAATTGCCAAAAATCGCTCAACGATTTCCTGAGTCGATTGTGCAGATCCATTCCTCAGAGTATAAAAACCCACAGTCTTTACCCGACAAAGCTGTCTTGGTGGTGGGCACTGGACAGTCTGGCTGTCAAATTGCCGAAGATTTACATCTTGCTGGCAAGCAGGTACATTTGTGCGTGGGAGGAGCACCGCGATCGCCCCGTCGGTATCGCGGCAAGGACGTGGTGGATTGGCTAGACCAGATGGGGTACTACAATCTTTCGATTGATGAACATCCTCAAAAAGACAAGGTGAGAACCAATGCAAATCACTATGTAACTGGACGGGATGGAGGCCGAGAGATTGACCTGCGACAGTTTGCGCTAGAAGGCATGAAGCTTTACGGCAGGTTACAGAGTCTCAATGGCAGCACGCTTCAGTTTTGCGAGGATCTGAAGCAAAATTTAGATAATGCGGATACCGTCGCTGAAAGCATCAAAAAAAGCATTGATGAATTTATCGAAAAGCACCACATTGAAGCACCCATTGACCCGCTCTATCAGCCCGTGTGGGAACCTGACACTGATGACTTGACTTTAGATTATAATGCCGCCGATATTGGCGCGGTCATTTGGTGTACAGGGTATCAGTCCGATTTTAGCTGGATTGAAATTCCGGTTTTTGATGGCAAGGGATACCCCGGCCATAAGCGTGGCGTTACAGGGGTGCGAGGACTTTACTTTTTAGGGTTGCCCTGGCTCTATACCTGGGGTTCTGGACGGTTTTCGGGGATTGCGCGGGATGCGATTTATTTAGCGGACTGCATTGCAACAAAGCAGAAGGTGCAGCCGATGAGTGCAGCCAAGGCTTTCAATGAAGCTGGTTCTGGCGGATTCTGTAGGGAGGTTTTCGGGTAAGTTATAAGCCTCAAAATCGTTGCCAATCTCAGGCTGCAACCCAAATGTGCAGGCTCTAAAACAGTATGCTTACCCTTTGCGGGTGTAGCTGAGTATGCCAGGGTCATTTAGCTCAACTTTATCCATTTGCTCTGGAGTTGATTACTCTAGCGTTGATTGCTCTTGCGTTGATCAATGAAACCCCTGACATTACACTCCACCCATGGGACTTTTAGCGATACCCATTGATTCGGCTATACCGCAAAGAACAACTCTCTCACGATTATTTCTTGTCGATATCACTTTGAGACATGAATTGAGGCATGAATTGAGACGTGGCTGGCGGAACTTAGGCAGAGCAAGCGTTAGGCAGGAAACTGCTGGGCGTAAAAGCGCGCATAACGATCGCCTTGGGTCATGAGCTGCTCGTGGGTTCCGGCCTCAACCACCTGACCTTTTTCTAAGACCAAAATACGGTTTGCGCCGCGCACCGTCGCCAGCCGATGGGCAATCACAAAAACGGTGCGCCCCCGCATGAGGCGCTCTAGGGCTTCTTGGACTAAGGCCTCCGATTCAGAATCCAGGGCGCTGGTGGCTTCATCTAGGATCAAAATGCGCGGGTCTAGCAGAACGGCACGGGCGATCGCAATGCGCTGACGCTGCCCGCCCGATAAGTTGACGCCGCGCTCTCCGAGGACGGTATGGTAGCCCAGGGGAAATTGAGAAATAAATTGATGGGCATTGGCAACTTTAGCCGCAGCTTCAATGGCAGAAAGGGAATAGTCTTTTTGGCCAAAGGCAATATTTTGGGCAATGGTGCCAGAAAACAAAATCGTATCTTGCGGGACGATGCCGATTTGCTGGCGCAGGCTTTTGAGGGTGACGCCAGAAATTTCAACCCCATCAATCAAAATTTCCCCGGACTGGGGTTCGTAAAATCGGGGCAGAAGATTGACCAATGTGGTCTTGCCTGCTCCTGAGGAGCCAACCAGGGCAATGACCTCCCCTGCGTTGACCGTGAGGTTGAGGGCTTTGAGAATGGCGCGCCCGGATGGATAGGCAAAGGATACCGCCCGATATTCGACAGTGCCGCGCACCAAGGGCAGGGCGATCGCGTTGGGGCGGTCTACGATAGTGGGCCGCAGGTGCAGTAGCTCAAAGATACGATCTACGGAAGCTTCGCCCTGCTTAAACTCGTTATAGTTTTGAGTAATCAGATTAATCGGGTCAATAATGAGGGCCACAGCGGCAATAAAGCTAATAAACTGGCCACCCGTGAGGTTCCCCCGCGAAATTTGCCAGCCGCCCACCATAAAGAGCAGCACAATGCCCATGGCTTCTAAAAACCCTAGGACGGGGTATTGAATGGCCTTAATGCGCTCTGTGGCGAACTTAGCCCGCTGGTTTTTCTCGGCGGAGTGCAAAAACCGCTCAATTTCGTAATCTTCTGCGGCAAAGGCTTTGACCAGACGAATCCCGCTAAACACTTCTGTAAGTAAGGTGGACAGGTCTGAAATTTGCGCCTGACTGTTGTGGGAAAACCGCAGCAGACGCTCTCCAAACCAGCCGATCAGCAGCGCAATGACGGGTGCAATCAGCAGGGTGGCAAGGGTCAACTGCCAGTTGAGATAGATCATGTACAGCAGAATGACGATGAGCTGAAGGGTGCAGGGCAAAAACTGGTGGAAGAGTTTGTGAACGACTTCGCCGATGCGATCAATTTCTTCGGTGAGGCGGTACACCAAGTCCCCCGTCTGGGCCGTCTCGAAGTAGTCAATGTTGAGCGACTGAAGCCGAAGGTAAACTCGCCGCCGCAGATCGTAGGCGATCGCTAGCGCAACCTTGGCCATAAGTACATCCTGGCCAAACTGAAAGCCACCCCGCACTAAAAATAGAATGACCGCAGTCAGGGGGAGCCGCAGGAGCGCTGCCCGGTTGCCGTTGCCGATATCGGTCGCAATTTGACCCACCAGCGCCGCAATCAACGGCATGGTTAGCACAAACCCTAGGGTGCAAAGTATTGCAATGCAGAGGGTTGCTGTGTAAGGGCGTAGATAGGGAATCAAAAGCCAGTAATGCGATCGCGGTTTCAATCCGTCATGTCCAGAATGGTTGAATAGTCTAATATTAGTGGGTTAGGTTAGTGGCCTAAACATGAGCAGATTAGAGGATCAACCTAAATGGGTAGCTTCAGTCGGAGTCCCCTGGTCTTTGTTCGATTCAAGGCTAAGACATCTTTCTCTCCATTAAATCTTTTCCATTAAATCTCCTCCATTAAATCTCTAGCTGCGGTACGACATCCATGATTGAGCCTGAAGTGCCGAGTCGGGAGGGCTCTAAGTCTTTTCCCCTTGCGTTAGTGACGCTTTGTATTGGGCTGGTGGCGATCGCCTTTGCGCCGATTTTTATTCGATTCAGCGAGCAAGAGTTGAGTGCTCCGGCAACGGTCTTCAATCGGTTTGCGATTTTTAGCCTTGTATTTGGAACTGGCCGCATTCTTCGCCAGCAGGTGACGCCGTTTCTCAATCGGTCGATCGCTCAGCCCACTCAAGATCGGGAACCGCCTGCACCCATCTCCACCAAAGAATGGATGTTACTGGGGAGTGTGGGCTGCATTTCTATTTTTTCCATGGGACTTTGGGCCTTTTCCCTGGAATATACCAGCGTGGCAAAGTCCATGCTGCTCAATAACCTCACGCCCATTTTTACCACCCTTGGGGGCTGGATTTTTCTCAAGCAGCGCTTCGACCGTCGATTTTTAGCTGGAATGGTGATTGCCTTAGCTGGGGCGATCGCGATGGGCGTTGAAGACCTAAACGGGGTAGATGGATTCCTGATTGGCGATTTTCTGGCCTTACTCTCCGCTGTTTTTTTAGGCAGCTACCTTCTGGTTGTGGAGCAGCTTAGAAATCGATTTGACGCCACGACAATCTTGCTCTGGCGTGGCTTAGTGGGCAGTGGTGTCTTGCTCCCCGTTTTACTGCTAACCCACCAGCAAATTCTGGCTCAGACCCAAACCACCTGGCTTGCAGCCCTAGCCTTAGGCATTATCTGTGAAGGCTTTGGCCAGAGACTCTTGGCCGACAGCATGGATGTTTTATCGGCAAGCTTCATTTCGCTCTTACTCCTCCTAGAGCCCATTCTCTGCGCGATTTTAGCCTGGGTAATCTTTAAGGAGCAGATTAGCGCCTCCACTTGGGTAGGCTTTGCCGTCATTCTTTCCGGCATTTATCTGGCCAACTCCAGTAAGGCTTCAGTCCACTTAACGCTAGACCCTAGCCAGTCTCTATAAAAACGAAGAATCTTAACCCCTCGCCTTCGGGAGAGGGCTTCAATCTTTATCTTGTCAGCGTTCTCTCAATGCGCCGATCTGGCAAAAATCATATTGGTGAAACGGTTACATAAAGTGCGCAGCCAAGCCAGGGGTTCACAAACGCTAAAATCATGCCCAAGGAGTAGAGCGCCAGAGAAATTTTGCCCTTGAGATCTCGACCCATCGCGATCGCTCAGGGAAACTCTTTGCTGTGATGCCCAATTAGGCACTGGGTCAAAATGGTGTAGGCGATCGCCGAAAGCAGCATTACAGCGCCGTAAAATACCACAGGCCAGGTCGCAAAATTATTGTTGCCCATCCAGCCCGTCACCAATGGAATAAGCGAGAGCCCAAAAAGCAGGTGGAGGCTTGCCCAGAGAATGCGGCCATTGACCTGGCTGATCGTCTGCCATAGAGGGTGATGATTGTTCCAGTAGATGCCCAGAAAAATAAAGCTCAGCACGTAGCTTAAAAAGACGGGAATGAGGAGACGCAGCGCGGCTAAGGTTGCCGCATCATGGGGCACCTTGGTTCCTCGCATCATGATGGTGATAATAATTGCAATCACGCCGTCACTGAACGCTTCGAGCCTGCCTTTTCCCCTTGGGGATCATGCCTGCTGATTTTAGAGGACTCAGTTTAGAAGCCATCCTCTCGAATCAATGCCTGAAAGTCTATGGTCAAAGCCTGCTGGAGTTATCTCCTGCTGGCACAAGCCGCTAACGACGATTCAGAAACTCAATAATGCCCCGGGCGATCGCAGCGGCCATCTGATTCTGAAAATTGGGGTCGGCCAATCTTGGAGCATCCTGTGCCCCCGTCACAAATCCAGTCTCAACCAGTACAGCGGGCATTGACGTATTGCGGACAACATAAAACCGCGCCGCCCGCAACCCCCGATTTGGAATATTGATGCTCCGCGTGATGCTGTTGAGCAAGACCTGACCCAAGGCAGCACCAGAGGCAGACCCTGGGGCATGGTACATTTCAACCCCATTGATATCGGGTCGGCTGAGGCTGATGGCATTGGCGTGAATACTCACAAAGACATTGGCGCGAACGCGCTCCGCCAACGCCACCCGTGGCGGCAGATCAACGTCACGAGACTCATCGGTGCGCGTCAAATAGACCTGTAGCCCTTGGCCCTGAAGGAGTCGCGCTACTTCTAAGCTTATGGGCAGGACAACATCCGTTTCCCGTAGCCCCCCGATGCCGACTGCACCAGGATCCGGGCCGCCATGCCCAGGATCAATGACGACAATAGAACGGCTAATGGGAGTGGGCAGCGTGGGCTGAGACAGGACAGAAGAAGAAGACTGGGGAAAAGGCTGGGAAAAGACGGCCGTAGACCCAGACCGCACCAGATTCAACACAGCCGTCTGGGAATCTGGTCGACTGACGCCGCCAATCCTGACCCCTGGTGCGGGGGTGACTAAGATTGACAGGTTTCTGCCGTCTTGCCGAAGCGTCACATTCGATAAAGCGCTGCCCACGCCGGTCTGGGGAAGCCGCAGCCTTGGGGTTGATCGAGCATTTTGGATGGTGATTCGATACCGCGACTGCTCCCAGCCGCTGGTATACACAAGGGGCTGATCGGTCTGAATTAAAAATTGACTGCCCCCTAACGCCAGATTCTGTATCGTTGCGGCCTGAGCGTTGGGTATCGATTGGGAATTGGTTTGTCCAAAAGGGTTGCGAGGCGATTCGCCTGGGGCGGTGCTGGCGGTGCTGACGGCATTCCCCAAAACGCTCAGGGTCGTGGAAGGTCGCTGGAGTCTGGATGCTACACCCCCTTGAGGCAGCAGAATCACGCTCCCAAAACGGCTGGCGCTAGCAACCCAAGCTGGGCTTTGTCGATCCACCTGAAGGGTGACTTGGGCCACGGGGGGCTGGGCTGAAAGCTGCCGTACTGAAATTCTACGGATGCCGTGGTAGTTCATCTGGTAGCTGCTTTTGGCAAGCTGACTCGAAACCACAACGCCATTCAGGGTGATCGTTACTTCCCGACCTCTGCGGCGGATGTCTGTGCCGCTCACCGCTGCCGGGGTCTTTAAGAAAAGACCGTCGGGGGTGACTAAAATGTCTTCTAGAATATTGCTGCCGACTGGCGCAGCGGCGATCGCACCCGTTCCAGGACTGGCGGTGTCAGGGCTATCAAGATTCCTTGAGGGAAGGCTCGGCGGCGGAAGGCGGCGGCTGGACTGGACAGATCCTCTAGGGGTTGGAGTGGCGATCGTAGCTTCTGGCGTGGCCGCTGACTGCAGATCGTCTGGAGTGGAGGGCAGCGCAACGGGCGTGGGCAGGTCAACCGCCCACGCGGTGGGAGAAGAGCCAGAAACCTTAACCAGAGACGGATCAACCGTATAGCCTGGGGCAATCTCAACCACAATTCGTGCCGTTTGGGCATCAAACTGCCCCACGCGCACCGAGCGCACCGTTGCGCCATAGGTTTGGGTGACTGTGGGCCGATTAAGCTGCACGCCCGGCAGGTCAATGACCAGACGCACTGGATTCGGAATAATTTGTACCCTGGGCCGAATCCCTTCATCGGTCGTAAACTCTAGACGGTTTTGAGCCGGACTATAGCGCCAGGACTGAAGTTGTGCTGCTTCTGCCAAGGAAGCAAACCCCATCCCGATTGCGGCCACTCCCCCCAAAACCGCAGCGACGATAGTCTGCCTCTGCTGATTGCGTCCAAACCATTGCCCCATGAAGTCGTCTCCGTCTTTGAACCTGTGCGCTGCCCCGTGGTCGGGGCACTTTTTACGATTCGCTTGAACTAAACCCCTAAATCAGAATGCGGCCTCCTGAGTCTTAGGAACTCTGAAGCTGTAATGCCCTAAAGCTGTAATGCCCTAAAGCTGTAATGCCCTGATTGACCTGATTGAGCAACCTCCTTGCAAAGATAGGTTAGAAAAATACGCGATGCTTTAGAGACGGCATCTGACGACGGACTTGCCGGAGACGGAGTGGCTCGATCGGCGCGATCGCCATACCGGGTTCTGTTCCGGCATCGGCCATCACCACCCCCCAAGGGTCTACCACCATTGCATGGCCGTGGGACTGTCGCCGCGAGTTATGCTTTCCGGTCTGAGCCGGTGCAATGACATAGCTCGTATTTTCAATGGCCCTGGCCTGAATCAAGACCTGCCAGTGATCTTTGCCCGTAAAGGCTGTAAAGGCTGCTGGAATAAATAGAACCTCCGCCCCCGATTGAGACAGGGTTCGGTACAGCTCTGGAAAGCGCACATCGTAGCAGACCGACAGCCCTAGATTACCCAAATCTGCGGAATGATAGACCGGAGCAACCTGGGTTCCGGCCACTACCATGTCCGATTCGGAGTAGATATTGCCGTCTGGCAAATCTACGTCAAATAAATGAACCTTTTCGTACCGCGCAAGTTCCTCACCATTGGGAGAAACCAGAAGCGCAGTGTTATAAAACTTGCCCTCCGGTGCCGGCACCGGAAAACCGCCACCCAAAATAGTGACTTGATAGCGCTGGGCAACGGTCTTTAAAAACTTTTCGCTTTGGGCTGCAATTTCAACGGCCTGCTGAACCTTGGCCTCTTCATTTCCTAAAAATGAAAAATTTTCAGGGAGACTCACCAGTTCAGCCCCACGGCGAACGGCTAGGTCAATCAGTTCTTCGGCTTGGGCTAAATTATGGCGGAGATCGGGAAGGCTAGTCATTTGAATAGCCGCAGCAAGATAAGACTTCATGGAGGCTGCACAAAATTCAGAGCGTAGGAATTGGAAGGGTAGAAATTAGAAGCGTAGAAATTAGAAGCGTAGAAGTTAGAAGCACGGTTTGGTGAAAGTCTATTCCCGTGAGGAAAGATTGACTATCATTAGACCCCCAAAAGCCTAGCATGCTTCTTTCACACTAGAAGGCACTCTGGCGCGATTCCTGACGGGATGCCCAGAAGGATATCCCAAAGGATGCCCAGAAGGATGCCCAGAAGGACTTGCTCTAGCCCTAGGGGAAATGCCCTGAAGCCTCATGTTAGATCTTTGCCCCAAACCCAAGAATTACAACAATTCCAAAAAAAGCGGGGCTTTGCAAAGCCCCGCCAAAAGATATCGCTAGAAGATACTCCCAAAGAATATTCCTAGACATGAACCGGAACATGAGCTGGAGTAACGCCAAAGCCTACATAGAGTCTTTAGCGCTTATCCAGGGCAGATGACTACATCATGCCCATGCCGCCCATACCGCCCATACCGCCCATACCACCCATGCCACCCATGCCACCCATGCCGCCCATATCGGGGGCAGCGGCTTGCTTCTCTGGCTTGTCTACAACAATCACTTCCGTTGTCAGCACCATCCCTGCAATCGAGCCAGCATTTTGCAGTCCGGCACGTACCACCTTCGCAGGGTCGATAATCCCCGCAGCAATCATGTCTTCATAGACACCCAGCAGCGCGTTGTAGCCAACCGAGAAGTCCGTAGCGCGAACCTTCTCCACAACGACAGAGCCTTCTACCCCAGCATTGTCTGCAATTTGGCGCAGCGGTGCTTCCAGGGCTTGAGCAACAATATCTGCACCAATGGCTTCTTCTCCCTTCAGGGTTGCCTTGAACTCACTGGCCTTACTGGCCAAATGAATCAGTGTCGTACCGCCACCGGGCACAATGCCTTCCGCTACGGCAGCCTTAGTCGCGTTGAGTGCATCTTCAAAGCGGAGCTTGCGATCTTTGAGTTCGGTTTCAGTGGCCGCCCCAATTTTAATGACGGCTACTCCGCCCGCTAGCTTTGCAATGCGCTCCTGGAGCTTTTCCTTGTCGTAGTCTGAGTCAGTTTCAGCCCACTGTTTGCGAAGCTGTTCGACCCGCTTGTCTAGGTCAGCACGGTTCCCAGCTTCAGAAATAATGGTGGTGTTGTCTTTGGTGATCGTGACGCGCTGCGCCCGACCCAGCATCTCCAGCTCGACTTTATCGAGGGAAAGGCCCACTTCTTCAGAAATAACTTGACCGCCCGTCAAGACCGCAATGTCTTCAAGCAGAGCTTTACGACGCTCACCAAAGCCAGGAGACTTAATGGCAACCACATTCAGCACGCCCCGCAGTTTATTGACCACCAAGGTAGCGAGGGCTTCACCTTCAAGGTCTTCTGCAATAATCAGCAGGGGCTGGCCGGAACGCGCCACTTTTTCTAGCGTGCTGACAAGCTCTTGAATGCTGCTGATTTTTTTATCCACAATCAGCAAGAATGCATCCGACAGCTCGCTCACCATGCGTTCGGAGTCGGTTACAAAGTAGGGCGAAATATAGCCACGGTCAAGCTGCATCCCTTCTACGATGTCCATCTCTGTCGCAAGAGATTTTGACTCTTCGATGGTGATGACACCGTCTTGTCCCACTTTTTCCATGGCGGTGGCAATCATGCGGCCCACTTCAGGGTCGTTTCCGGCAGAGATTGCGGCCACCTGGGCGATCGCATCTCCGGCGACGGGCTTAGCCAGCAGTTCAATTTGCTTGACTAAAGACTCAATGGTTTTGTCGATGCCGCGACGGAGCGCCACGGGATTGGCACCAGCGGCCACGTTTTTCATGCCTTCTCGGATTAGAGCCTGGGCTAATACCGTGGCGGTGGTGGTGCCGTCTCCTGCCACATCATTGGTCTTGGAGGCCACTTCCCGCATGAGCTGGGCACCGGCATTTTCAAAGGGGTCTTCGAGTTCCACTTCTTTTGCGATCGTGACCCCATCATTCACGATTTGGGGCGCGCCAAATTTCTTTTCGAGGACGACATTCCGTCCCTTGGGGCCAAGGGTGATCCGCACCGCATCGGCTAGGGCGTTGACGCCCCGCTCCAAGGCACGACGAGATTCTTCATTGAATACGAGGAGTTTGGACATTCTAATCGTTCCCTATAGGTCAGCGTTTTAGTCGGAATTCTGAGGCGAGTGGCTCTGAGGCAAGCGGTAATGGCCAGCGGTTGAAGACCCTACCACCCCAATGGGCAGATGCTTTGCCCCTAAGATTGACTGCAAATCCCTTGAATCAAATCCCTATGAATTAAAGGGGTCTTAGCACTCTCTTAAGTAGAGTGCCAACTCTGAGCAAGCTCATTGTAGCCCGTGTAAAACGCCTCACCTATATCCAAATAACCGAACTTCTCCCGCCCCTTTCGCGATCGCGGGTTTCGAGTATTCAGCTAGGTTCCAGATCAGGCCGTGCAGGAAATATTGCTAATTGCCGTTCTCTTGTCCAGCGTTCTACGCCAACACTTCACGCCACAATTCCACGCCAACATCAATAGCCACACTGGATACGGCATCTCCTGATCGCCAGCAGCCTTTGATATCAATTGGCAATTGATGTCTCGTTGCCAATTCAAGAAGAATGGTTTACATTGAGTTACATAGCTACACAAAACTTTATGCTCTAATCAAGGGAAGGTAACTTCAATGGAAAGCGAAAAAAAGTTTGGCTTCACAGATTTTGCTGAAAACTGGAATGGCCGTCTCGCCATGCTGGGTTTTGTAATTGGTTTGGCCACTGAGGTCATTACGGGGCAAGGCATCCTCTCTCAAATCGGTTTGCTGTAGGTTGAAATGCGGACGTTTATTCGTCCCATGAGTGTTTGTTCGTTCAGTGCATGTCGATGGGCATCCCCATTGACGGTGAGTAAAAAGGGAGTTTTCCTAAATTTAGGAAAACTCCCTTCTTTGTTGGGAGCATTCTAAAATCCAGTGCAGTGCGTCAGAAACGCTGCCTGTCTGTTGGGCGGTTGGCATGGAGGGGCGCTGAATCATCAGCACGGGCAAACCCAACTCTCGCGCGGCTTCAAGTTTGGGGTAGGTTGCGGTTCCGCCGCTGTTTTTGCTGACGATCGCCTCAATGTCATAGGTTAAGAGCAGCGATCGCTCATTGCCCAGGGTAAAGGGGCCTCGCGCTAGCACTACCTGTCCGGGGGGAATCGGCGCATCCGGTGCAGGGGCATCAATCATGCGCATCAAAAACCAAAGAGCCTTAAGGGGCTCGTAGGCCGCAAGCTCTTGCCGGCCGATGGTGAGAAAGACGCGGTTAGCCAGTTCAGGCAGCATCGCCGCTGCGGCTTCGTGATCCTCCACCTCAATCCAACGATCGCCCTTCACAGGCTGCCAGGGCGATCGCGTCAAGATAAGGTGCGGAATCTTGGTGATGGCTGCCGCTGCCGCTGCGTTCCAGGACATTTGTGCAGCGAACGGATGGGTCGCGTCCACCAGGGCACAAATATTGTGGCCGCGCAGGTAGTCCGCAAGACCTGCCGCGCCGCCAAAGCCGCCTAGCCTCACCTGACCCGGAACTTGGGGGTTCTGGGTGCGCCCTGCCAAGGCGGTGATGATTTCAAGATCTGGGTGTTGCGCGGCCTGAGTCGCTAAGGCGATCGCCTCACTGGTGCCGCCCAGAATCAAAACCCTTTGGGGATGTTCGCCGCTTACCATGCCCGCACCATGTTCACCCGTACTATGTTTATCCGCACCATGTTTACCTGCGCCATGTTTACCCCTTGACTCATGACTTGACTCAACCTTAAATGTCTTCGGACTCAACTCGTACGAGTACAATAGGAACCTAAAGTTTGGAAAGGTGCTGGGACCCGTCCCACTAACCCGTTTAGCCTAAAAGCCTTAGTGATAAACCGTCCTAGTGATAAAACTGTGACTCCAGAAGCCGTGACCCAATCTACCGTTACTCCAGAAGCCTTTGCCCCAAAAGCCTTTACTCCAGACGAGATTGCAGCAGAAGGACTCAAGCCCCAAGAGTATGAGGACATTGTGCAGCGTCTGGGCCGTCATCCCAATCGCGCCGAGCTGGGCATGTTTGGGGTCATGTGGTCAGAGCATTGCTGCTACAAGAATTCTAGGCCCCTGCTCAAGCAGTTCCCGACGGAAGGGAAGCATGTGCTCGTCGGCCCTGGTGAAAATGCTGGCGTGGTAGATCTAGGTGACGGCCTCCAGCTCGCCTTCAAAATTGAGTCCCACAATCATCCCTCCGCGATCGAGCCGTTCCAAGGGGCAGCTACGGGCGTGGGCGGCATCCTGCGGGATATTTTTACGATGGGTGCCCGGCCCATTGCCATTCTCAACTCCCTGCGCTTTGGCTCCCTGGACGATGCCAAGACAAGACGCCTATTTAATGGCGTGGTGGCCGGGATCTCGCACTACGGCAACTGCGTGGGCGTGCCTACCGTGGGCGGAGAAGTTTACTTTGACCCAGCCTACAGCGGCAACCCGCTGGTAAACGCCATGGCGCTGGGGTTGATGGAGACAAAGGAGATTGTGAAGTCAGGGGCTTCTGGCCTGGGCAACCCTATTTTGTACGTTGGCTCCACCACGGGGCGAGACGGCATGGGCGGAGCTAGCTTTGCCAGCGCGGAGCTGACCGATGATTCGGAGGCTGATCGCCCTGCGGTACAGGTAGGCGATCCGTTTTTAGAAAAGTCCTTAATTGAGGCTTGCCTGGAAGCCTTTAAGACGGGAGCGGTGGTAGCGGCCCAGGATATGGGTGCAGCGGGACTGACCTGCTCGACGGCGGAAATGGCGGCCAAAGGCGGCGTGGGGATCGACCTAGACTTAGATCTAATTCCCGTCCGAGAGTCGGGAATGGTTCCTTACGAGTACCTGCTTTCAGAATCCCAGGAGCGGATGCTGTTTGTGGCACAAAAGGGCCGCGAGGCGGAGCTGATTGAGATTTTCCATCGCTGGGGACTACAGGCCGTGGTGGCGGGGAGCGTCATTGCAGAGCCAATCGTCCGGATTCGCTTTGGTGGCGAAATTGCTGCCGAAATTCCAGCCTTGGCGCTCTCGGACAATACGCCTATTTATGAGCACGCCCTGCTGGCCGAGCCCCCTGCCTATGCCCAAGAAGCCTGGGCCTGGAGCAGCGATCGCCTACCGAGCTGTAGCGCCACCGGACTCACGCGATCGCAGGGGAAAACTTCCTGGACTCAGATCTGCCTAGAACTCCTGGCGTCTCCCAGCATTGCCTCCAAGCGCTGGGTCTACCGCCAGTATGACCATCAGGTGCAAAACAATACCGTTCTGCTGCCAGGGGGAGCCGATGCGGCGGTGGTGCGCCTGCGGCCTGTAGACCCGCCCGTGAGCGCTCAGCAGGCCACCAGAGGCGTTGCTGCCACCGTAGACTGCAATGCCCGCTATGTTTATCTCAACCCCTACGAGGGGGCAAAGGCCACCGTGGCAGAAGCCGCCCGCAACCTAAGCTGTGTGGGGGCAGACCCCATCGCCGTGACAGACAACCTCAACTTTGGGAGCCCCGAAAAGCCCATCGGATACTGGCAGCTCGCCGAAGCCTGTCGTGGGTTGGCCGAAGCCTGTCGCGCCCTAGAAACCCCCGTCACCGGCGGCAACGTCTCTCTTTATAATGAAACCCTTGATAGTGAGGGTACTCCTCAGCCCATCTATCCGACACCTGTAGTGGGGATGGTGGGCCTGATCCAAGATATTGTCCAAATCTGCGGACAAGGGTTTCAGCAAGAGGGCGATCGCATTTATCTTTTGGGTACGCCCCTAGACGCCCTCACCCCCAGCGTCACCCTAGGGGGATCAGAATACCTAGCCTTTATTCACCACACCACCGCCGGCCAGCCCCCCCAGGTTAACTTTGACCAAGAAAAAGCGGTGCAGGCCGTTTGTCGCCACAGTATTCGCCAGGGTTGGGTTCGCTCTGCCCATGATTGTGCCGAGGGGGGATTGGCGATCGCCCTAGCTGAATCCTGCATTACGGGGCGCAAAGGCGCGCAGGTTACTGTGCCCCTCCCCACATCTGGACAACGCTGGGATGAGCTATTGTTTGCCGAAGGGGGTGCCCGTATTATTGTGTCGATCAGAGCAGATCAGCAAAAAGACTTTGAGCGCTATCTACAGGAAGAACTCGCAGGATTTTGGCAATTTTTAGGGGTTGTTGGCCCTGCTAATAAAGGATTTCTGATCTCAACCCGTGATAACCTCACGTTAATCAACGCTAGGATGGAAGAAATATCTTCTGCTTGGCTCAACGCCATTGAGAAAAGCCTGGAGGCTGACTAGACAGCAGCAGGCTTCAAACACCGTTTAATTTTTGAAATCGTTTTATTTTGAAATCGTTTAAGGCCGTTATTTAGGCACTTAATTTTTTAGACACTTCTGGGTTGACGCTCATGGCGCTTGCACCCCCCTTCGCGCAATTTTTTAATGAGTCATTTCCTTTTAGCTATTCCGTTCTGGCTTGTTCTCGCTGATCAGGAGTCATCCCCAACATGGCCGATTTTTCTTCTCTTCCTCTCGGTGCGCTGTCAATCTCTCACAGCCTGGAGGAAGATGAGTCATCGGCATCTGCCGAGCTAGACTATGACCCCAGCCTAAATGAGCATTCAGACCTAGAGCACTCAGGCTCAGATAAACCAGAAGAGGCCTGTGGCGTTTTTGGCATTTTCGCCCCTGGGGTTGAAGTTTCCAAACTGACCTATTTTGGTCTATTTGCCCTCCAGCATCGGGGTCAAGAATCCGCCGGAATTGCCACCTTCGATGGCGATACGGTTCACCTTCATAAAGATATGGGGCTGGTGACTCAGGTCTTTGACGAAGACATTTTGGGAGGGCTACTTGGCTCGATTTCGGTGGGCCATACTCGTTACTCCACCACGGGGTCAAGTCGAGTGGCAAACGCCCAGCCGGTGCTGGTTAAGACACGGCTAGGACAGCTTGCCTTGGCCCATAACGGCAACTTGGTCAACACCGTTGAACTGCGCGATCAGCTGATTGCAGATCAGTGGTCTTTGGAAACCACCATTGACTCCGAAGGCATTGCCTGCGCGATCGCTCATCAGGTGCAGTCTGGGAAAGACTGGCTAGAGAGCGCCATCTCTGCCTGTCAGCAGTGTGAAGGAGCCTTTAGCTTAGTTGTGGGCACCCCTCAAGGCATCATGGGCATCCGTGACCCCCACGGGATTCGCCCCTTGGTGATCGGCATTTTACCCAAGGAAAACGCAGAAGATGAAGGCCCTGTCCACTACGTGCTGTCTTCAGAAACCTGCGGCCTGGATATTATCGGTGCGGAATACCTGAGAGACGTTGAGCCAGGGGAACTGGTCTGGATTACCCAGGACGGACTGGCCTCTTTCTACTGGTCTACCCAGCCAGAGCGCAAACTCTGTATTTTTGAGATGATTTACTTCGCTCGGCCGGATAGCCAAATGCGCGGGGCAAGCCTTTATAGCTACCGCACCCGCATCGGGCACTACCTGGCCAGAGAATCCCCCGTTGAGGCGGATATTGTGATTGCCGTGCCAGATTCCGGCATCCCTGCCGCCATTGGGTTCTCTCAGGTGTCCGGCATTCCCTACGTGGAAGGGTTGATAAAGAATCGCTACGTGGGACGCACCTTTATTCAGCCCACCCAAAAAATGCGGGAAATGGGCATCCGCATGAAGTTAAACCCTCTGCGGGATGTGCTCGAAGGGAAGCGCGTCATTATTGTGGATGACTCCATTGTGCGCGGCACCACGAGCCGCAAAATTGTTAAGGCATTGCGAGATGCTGGGGCAACCGAGGTGCATATGCGGATTTCCTCGCCGCCCGTCACCCATCCCTGCTTTTACGGCATTGATACCGACAGCCAAGACCATTTGATTGCCGCCACCAAGTCCGTTGCCCAAATTGCTGAGCAGATTGGGGTTGACTCGCTGTACTACCTGAGCTGGCAGGGGATGCTGGATGCCACCCACGAATCCTCTGAAAACTTTTGCTCGGCCTGCTTTACCGGCAAATATCCGATTGCTATCCCAGAACCGCTTAAGCGCTCTAAGCTCATGCTTGAAGAATCGGCGATCGCCTAGCGTACTCTGTCTAGCTGCATGACGACCCTGAATTTATGACGCTCAAAGTTTACGGCATCCCCAACTGCGGCACCTGCAAAAAAGCCCTTCAGTGGCTGGTGGATCATCACATTGATCATCAGTTCATCAACACCAAGGAGCACCCACCCACCCAGGAGATGATTGAGGACTGGGTAAAAAGTCTAGGGGCAAAGTCTTTGCGCAATACTTCCGGCCTGTCCTACCGTGCATTGGGAGAAGCAAAGCAAACCTGGACAGATGATCAGTGGGTGGATGCCTTTGCTCAAGATGCGATGCTGATTAAGCGTCCCCTCTTTGTAAAGCAGGAGACTGCGGTGATGGTGGGCTTTCGGGGAGCTGATGCAGAGATTCTTAAAAAGCTAAGCTAGCGCCTTTGTGCTATCAGCTCGGTTCCTTAAGGCACGCGCCTCCTAAGCCGTCTTTTCGTTCAGCTATCTTTCATCCAGTAATGTTTTAGTCATGCGTTCAGTCATGAGTTCAGCCTCCCAAGAATCAGCCCCTCACCCCTCCAATGCCGAAGCTTCCGCACAAGATAAGCAAGACAAGCCTGTAAATGTGGCGGACTTACGGGTTAGCTATGAGCGCAGCGATTTACTAGAGCAAACCGTCAACCCAAATCCTATCCTCCAGTTTCAGAGCTGGTTTCAGGATGCGATCGCCGCTGAGGTACTAGAGCCTAACGCCATGACCCTCGCCACCGTCTCCGAGGGACAGCCCTCAGCACGCATTGTGCTGCTCAAGGACTTTGACGAGCGTGGGTTTGTGTTCTACAGCAACTTTCAAAGCCGCAAAGGCCAGGAACTCAGCCACAATTCCCTAGCCGCCCTCGTATTTTGGTGGGGGCCGCTAGAGCGCCAGGTCAGAATTGAAGGCCGCATTGTCCAAGTCTCTGGGGCAGAAGCCGATGCCTATTTCCAAAGCCGTCCTAGAGGCAGCCAATTAGGGGCTTGGGCCTCTGACCAAAGCAAAGTCATTGACGGGCGAGCAGCCCTAGAGCAGCGCCTTCAAGATTTAGAGCAAACCTATAAAAATCGTTCTATTCCACGCCCTGACCACTGGGGTGGGTTTCGGCTCCAGCCCCATACCTTTGAATTTTGGCAGGGTCGGCCCAATCGACTCCATGATCGGTTATGCTATCGGCAAAACACGGTTCAGAATCCTCCGAGCCAAACTGCCCAAGACCCAGTTTCCCAGAGCCAAGAGGCTCAAACCTGGAAGATAGAGCGTCTGTCTCCCTAAGAAGGTGCGTGAAACGCGACTCTATTGGTTCGGGTTTCAGTCCTGTCTTACCTGTGGGCAGACTAGACAATAGAAGCAAGATAAAAAAGCGGTTCATCGAGAAGAGCTATGGCATTTGACTCCGACAACGCCAACTTCATTCTGAATGAGGGCGATGAAGACCAAAACAACCTGCTGATCCAGTATTTACAAAATCAGCCCCCGGAAGTGCTGGCCAGGGTGGCAAAGTCCGTTAGCCCAGAAATTAAGCAGATTATTTCTCAAAATGTGCAGGGGTTAGTTGGGGTACTGCCTAGCGAAGCTTTTCATGTCCAAATCATGACAGATCGTGAAAACTTATCTGGCCTGCTTGCATCAGCCATGATGACGGGCTACTTCCTACGCAAAATGGAGCAGCGCATGGAGCTGGAAACCAGCATTTTTGGCGATGGTTCAGCCAATAACGCTTAGGTCTGCACACTATTCTGTAAACGGTCGGTGATCTTTGTGGAGTTTTCGACTGGGGTTGAATCCTGTCGATAATCAAGCCTGACTTGGCGAACTCGGCCAGAGGTAGATCGCCCCAGAAATAAAGGTCAGCGCGATCGCCAAACCATAGACCCCCAACCCCAGCAGATGCCCCAACCCATCTAGGGGCAGGATTAAAAGCGTCACCGCGATAATCTGGGTGACTGTTTTCGCTTTACCCCATAGATTTGCGCCAGAAATCTGCGTTTGCTGCACCCGCCAACCCGCGATCGCCAACTCCCGAAACAAAATTAAAAAGACGCTCCAGGCCGGAATTTCGCGCAGCTCGATCAGACTCAGCAGCGGCGTCAACACCAAGAGCTTATCCACCAGTGGATCAAGAAACTTCCCCAGTTCCGTCACCTGGTTCCAGCGGCGCGCCACGTAGCCGTCTAGCCAGTCTGTGCCCGCTGCGATCAAGAAAACTGCCGCACAAATCCAGCGCAGATCCGCTGACGGCGTTCTGGATAGACCCACAAGTAAAACCGGGACGGCTAAGAGTCGAGAGAGGGTAATCCAAGTTGCAAAGGTCATAGGAGTATCTAGAGAAATAGAACGGAGGCAGTCTGAAGCTCTCTGTTATTCTCTCTCTGAATGCGATCACGATCGCATTAAACCATTTCTAGTGAAGTGAGGCTGGGGTTAAATTGAAGGCCCAATCAGCTCAGGCTCAATCCTCCAAGGAGCCCTGAATGACTTTGCACTTTTGACACTTAATGGCAATAATAAGCTCTGGAGATAAAATATAGCAGCGATTTCTATTGTCAGCCCAATCCTCCCTTACCTATCCTGCAATCGATTATTTCCTGACGGGAAGGGGGACGAAACTAACGGCGCGATCGCAGATTTATCAAAAACTTACTGAAAGAAATCCTCAAAAGGAGTTGCAATGAATCCGAAGCAATCTATCAGCCTTTTACTCATGCTGGGTCTTCTTGCCCCATTAACGGCCTGTGGCGGCGGAGATACGGAAGGAGGTGAGGGGGGTGAAGGCGCTGCCCCCACAGAAACTCAGACTCCTGGTACAGTAAGTCCTGCTGCTGAAGGAGGTGAGGGGGGCGAAGGTGATGAGGACAAAAAAGGTGATGAAGACAAAAAAGGTGATGAAGGCGGTGAAGGTGGCGAAGGGAAATAACTTGTATATATAGCGAACTCTTCATGCTGCTAATCCTTGATGACCTTCTTTCCCCAGATGAATTGGAGACAATCACGTCGACACTAGAAGATGCTGAGTTTCTGGATGGAAAGCGAACGGCGGGCTGGCATGCCAAAGTCGTTAAACAAAACAGCCAGCTCGAAAAAAGTAGCCCGCAGCATGAAAAACTGGAAGTCTTGGTAAAAGCGGCGCTCAGTCGTCATCCTTTAGTGACCACAGCGCTTTATCCATCGGCCGTTCATTCTATTTTGTTTAGCCGATACCAGAACGGGATGGCCTATGGGCTGCATGTGGACAACGCATTAATGGGAAGTGGCGATCGCCGTTATCGTTCGGACGTTTCCTGGACGCTTTTTTTAAGTGAGCCAGACGGCTATACGGGGGGAGAATTAGTCATCGAGGGGTCTGAAGGAGAGCAGGTCTTTAAGCTAAAGGCTGGCTCAGCTATCTTCTACCCCTCCTGCTTTTTACATCAGGTTAAGACCGTCACTGACGGTGTGAGGCTGGCGGCGGTGGGCTGGGTGCAGAGTCTCGTTCGGGACTCGCAGCAGCGAGATCTCTTGTTTGATTTAGATGTCGTGCGGCGATCGCTCTTTCAAAGCCAGGGGAAAACGACGGAGTTTGACCTCATTTCCAAAACCCACGCTAATCTACTGCGGCAGTGGGCCGACCCTTAAACCTGCGCCCAGAATGAGGCTGCACTCAATCCCTGTGCACCTATCAATTGTGCACCTATCAATTCAGACGGGTAGAGATCCGACGGGTAAAGACGAGAAAAGCGCTGCTTTCTGGAAGAACCCTAGAAGACAGCGCCTCGTCTTAAAACTGCTTAAGCCTAAGACTTCCGAATATCCTTTGCCATATTGCGAAATAGATCCAAATCAGATGCAGCCTTTCGCCGTACTGATGCTTCTGGCTGGGGCGTTTCAGAGGGTTGAAACGTATCTAGTTGAGGGTCGGGCTGGCGGGCACCACCCATTTTTGTCGTAGCAGAAATCTCCACTTCTTCCTCAAACGCACTGCCCCAAGCCGTTGTGGCGGGGAAGGTTTTTTTGACCTTTTTGGCGGTACGCATGTAGTCGATATCTCCCATCGACTTTGCTTCATCTGGATCTAAGAAAAAAGACTCTGCCATGACCTGCTCTGCGACCTTATTGCTGAATAATTGTGTAAAGTTATGTAAATCATAGCAAAAGTCGGCAAATCTGGCCAGATCTTCCCTATTAAAAGGAGGATGTAACATCCAGAAGGATTCCCGCCAACCCTGCGAATTGACTCAGTCTGTGTCCTGCTTTCTAGGCCATGCTTTTTAGTCCAGATCCTTTAACCGCTGCTGGAGCGCGTGAGCCAGGTAATGATATTGCTCAAGATCGTTATAGATCTGTGCTGACACGCGAATGAGCTTGCGGGCGGGGTTAAAGAGCGGCACAATGGGCACTTCAATTTGATAGATCTCCCAGAGCCAATCTTGGAGCGGGTCAATCTCGCTGGTCATGGCTTCTGGTATGCCAAAGCGGGTGGGGAGTGGAACCGCTGCGATCGCCCCTACCATTTCAGCAGGGCAAGGGAGGGGCTGCTCTAGGGCATTGCACAGAATCTCACGGGCCTGAAGCGCTAGGAGACGGTTATGGGTCATGACATCCGCCCAGCCTTGGGGCAATAGGTTATCCAGATAGTCGATCGCGGTCGCCACGGCCAGATAGGCGGAATAGTCTTGGGTGCCAGTCCAGTCAAATTCCAGCTGAAACCGAGAGCGATCAGTACGGTTGGCGTTAGCGCCGTGGCTAATGGTGAGGGGTCGAATCTGGCTTTGACGCTCTGGCTGCACATAGAGAAACCCAGCACCCTTTGGAGCACACAGCCACTTGTGGCAGTTTCCCGTGTAGTAGGTGGCACCCAGGGTTTCTAGGTTGAGGGGCAGCATTCCAGGAGCGTGAGCGCCGTCAATCAGGGTTTCAATTCCTTGCGCTGCGAGCGCTTGAATGAGCGATCGCAGCGGAAAGATGAGTGCCGTAGGGCTAGACACATGATCCAGCATGACCAGCCTGGTACGCGGTGAAACCTGGCTCAAGATCGCCTGATGGATCTGGGCTTCTGCAGTTTGTAAATCAAGCGCTAGGGGAAAGGGAATTTCTGCCACCACCACCTTGGCACCCGATCGCTCAGCCACAAACCGCAAGGCATTACAGCAGGCGTTATAGGCATGGTTTGTGGTGAGCAGTTCGTCTCCAGGACTGAAGGAGAGCGATCGCAGGACGCTATTGACGCCTGTGGTGGCGTTGGGCACAAAGACGAGATTTGCAGGGGCCGCCCCTACGAAGTCTGCCAGAACAGTACGGGCATGGTCTAGGAGCGGCTCATACTCTCGCATCACAAACCGCAATGGCTCTCGCTCTAGCTGTCGCTGAAAGGCTTGCTGGGCTTCTAACACGGTCGTAGGGCAGGCCCCAAACGCCCCATGATTCAGAAACACAACCTCTGGATCGAGCTGCCAGTGATGGGCAAAGGAACGAGAGGGCGTTGGGAAGGCATGCGATCGATTCATTGTTGTCAAAGCTGAATTGTCAAAGCTGAGTTGTCAAAGCTGAGTCGTCAAAGCTGAGTCGTCAAAACTCAAAACTGTAAAAATCTAAAAAAAAGTCTAAATCTACAAAGTCAATGAAAAATTAGACTCAGAATCGCCAATTTTTCATTGACCGTCCGCTTTATTCCCAATAGTTGCTTTATTTCCAATAATTATGACTGATAAAAATCTTGCCTGCATCAAGAATTCACAAACTTTCCGTCCCTAAAAACCACAGCTTCTCTGTCCATAGAGAGACTCACAACACAAGTTTCAAAATGATTTCACCCTGAAGAGAGATTCTAAGGAGCTTGGAATCGTTGTAGAAATACTATGTGAAGTCAAGAGACTTGCTGTCCTCGTAAAGAATAAAGATTTAAATAGCTCTTTATTTGTATAACGTTTTAGATGATTGCAAGAGCGAGAAATTCATTCTTTGCCCCCACCTTTGAATTTATTTCATCTGTGTGGCAGCAATATTTTCTTGAGTCAGTATTATTCGACCTACACAGGATTAGACTTATGAAGCTTACTCTAAAAAAAGTCATTTCAAAGATCGTCAGACTATTATTCGTGATGATGTTTGCGATCGCTACTACTTCTGGCTCCACGCTATTGTTGTCTGCAAGTTCTTCTGCGATCGCCGCCCCCACAATCTCGACAATTTCTGACCTAGCGAAGCAGGCTGACAGCAAAGCAAAGACCAACTTAGATACCGTCAGTGGTGCTGGAACAAGCGATCGCCTTGAAGGAAAAGCTAAAAAGCTTGCCGGAACAGTCCAAGGCAAAGTTGAAGAAGTCTCTGGAATTGCGAAACAAAAAGCAGCACAGGCTCAAGGCAAAGTAAAAGAAGACATCGGGCGCACCAAAGGTGCCATTGAACAAAAGCTTGATGAAACGGATGAGTCCACGAGCAACTTAATAGACAACGTTAAGGATTTTTTCAAAGGTTAAGGCTTTTAGCATCTAAGTCACTACCTAAGTTCCTACCTAAGCCATCTATCAGCAGGTTGAATTTAAAAATAATTTAGATTCAACCGACCTCAACATGCCCGAATCCGAAGCACTTCCTTGCGTTAAAATCACATTTGGAATTTGAATTATGACACTCCATAGCATAAAGTCTTCCCTCCTTCGTCCAGCAAAAGCTCTGCTTGTTGCGTTTGTTTGCTCCTTACTGCTGCTCTCTCATGCTTTGCCCGCAATGGCCATCAGCGCCAACAAGAGCGCTCTTACAGATGGTACAGCCCAGCTGAGCAACATTGAAAAGAAATCTCAGGATGCCGCTAAGTCGGGCCTACTCAATGGTAAGCAGGTTCAGAAAGAGGCTAATAAGGGCATCAATGAGATTCAAGGCGCAGCAGATGCTGACAAAATGAACCGTCCTAGCAACTCACAAGATGCCGTAACAGTCTTAGATCAGGTGAAGGGCGCATTTGAAAGTGTGACGGGCAAAGGGTAGTCTAATCCACAAAATGAATCCTATTCATAAACTATTTCAATACATCTCAGCCCCTCTAATCTTTTTTTGAGCAGGGTACTGTTTTTCCCCACTGCCCGTCAGCAATGACGGGCTTTCTAAGCTCACGATCAATAGGGAAATCTCAATACATTACATCCAGTTCTCGGTAAGCTTAAGCGATGTAAGTGCAAAAGCGATGAAGGCGCAAAGTACATCGTATATCTCTGAGGTAATATTGGCCTCAAAAGTGTCCGATTTGTCTAAGCCGTGTCTATAATATCCCTAACCTATTGATTGAAGAGTGCGGTATGACCACCCAAATCAAAACTAAAATCTTACTAAGATTAGTCTCGATTCCAGCTATTTCTGGTTCGTTATTGGGGCCTTTTTTGCTTGCTGGAACCGCTTTTGAAGCGCAAGCAGCCACCACCAAGGTCAACGTAGGCTTTTGCAGCTTGCCCCAAGATGCCAGTTTCCATTCTCCAAACATTCAAAGCTTGCTTCATTCAAAAGCGTCTCTACTAGTTGCCTCCAACAGCAATACCCTGGCAGAGAATATGCTATATGGGGAATTTTCCCCAGATTTTACCGAAGCTGAGAGCGATGCAGCGGTGGCCCTCTTTGGCTGTGACTGCGCGTCCTGTATGACTGTTCTACAGCAATTGCGCCGTCAACCCGTCGCACAGAAGGGAACGGGTCATTGCTTCTCCAACCTGGCAAGACGGGGCGTGTCGCAGGAAAGAATGCAGGAAGTTTTGCAAGAGCTTGATGCACAAGAGGCTATCAAGAACCTTTAGGCCGTCAAAGGCCTAAGCGCGATCGCGCTTAGGCAGGCTGGTTTGTTGAGCTAGTTTGTTGAACTAGCTTTCTGAATCACTGCTTGCGGACTTGGTGCATCATATTTACCCACAAACCGACCAGATGATTGATGATCTGGTCGGTTTGTAGCCTGGTGGGTTTATAGCTTGCCTAAAAGTGCCTGAACATCTGCTGTAGCCATCCGAGCGCCAAGGGTGGTGACGAGCTTTGCGGAAGCCAAGGACCCAAGACGCCCAGCTTTTGCCCAGTCTAGTCCATTGGTGATGCCATACAGGACGCCTCCAGCATACATATCACCAGCTCCCACGGTATCGATCGCCTTGACCGGAAACGCTTCGATATTGATCAGCGTTTCCCCATCAAAAATAATGGAGCCCTTGGGGCCGAGGGTAATGGCAAAGCCTTTGGTCAAGGTCTTGAGGTAGGCAATGGCATTGTCTAGGCTTTGAGTACCCGCTATTTCAAGTGCTTCGCTTTCGTTGGCAAACAAAAAGTCAACGCCGGGGCCAATCATCTCTAGGAGGCCCTGCTTAAAAAACTTGGCCATATTGAGGTCAGAGAGCGTTAGGGCTACCTTTTGCCCCGCCCCCACTGCAATTTCTCTGGCTTTAATTGCGGCCTGCTTGCTATTTTCTCCCGTAACCAGGTAGCCTTCGATGTAGGTGTAGGTCGATGCAGCGATCGCCTCTGGCACCAGTTCCGCCTCAGAAAAGCTCGAAGAAATTCCTAGGAACGTATTCATCGTGCGGTCAGCATCAGGCGTCACAAAGACAAGGCACTTGCCTGTAATTTCTGACTCAGCGTAGGTTTGGGGGCTGGTATCTACACCGCACTGGGCTAGATCCTGAAGATAGTATTGACCCGGCTCATCCTGCGCTACCTTGCAGGAGTAAAACGCTTTACCCCCAAACTGGCTAATTGCAATAATAGTGTTTGCGGCGGAGCCACCACAGGTTCTTTTGGTGGGATGTCCATCCAGACGGCTTAAAATTTTGTTTTGGCTCTCTTCATCTAAAAGGGTCATAACGCCTTTATCGATGCCCAAATCCTCAAGTACCTGTGGTACAACTTCGCACTCAATATCTAAGAGCGCATTTCCTAACCCGTATACGTCGTAGCGCGTCATAAAAGTCCTCATAAAAAATAGCGGCGGAGCCTTAGCCCATCTGCCTTGATCGCAGCGCCGTGACGTCTAAGATTGAAAGGCGGCACCCAGATTCGAACTGGGGGTAAGAGCTTTGCAGGCTCCTGCCTTACCACTTGGCCATGCCGCCAGTTTTGCTGCCTAAACCTTTGTTGCCACAAAGCCTTTCAGCAGTCACTTATCATCTCATGCCAGCCTACAGAAAATCAAGCTTTGATCATCAAGCTTTGATCCCAGGGCTTTGTGGACAAGAGGGGCCATAGCACAAAGATTTTGAGGAGAGCCTACTGCACCTCCCACCAACCAAAGCCAGGGCCAATAAACCGAATGACCACCCAAACCACTACCACAGCGCCAATTCCTATCCACGCGCCACGGGTGCTCCATTTGACGAACTGCTCTGGCTTAAACTTGCCGACGGAGAGCCCTGACAAAAAAGACGTTTCGGGCTGTCCATATTTTTCGCCAAGCTGCTCTTTGCGTCGTTTCGCTTCACCCATGACCCATGCTCCTGAAAGCTACTCTCCGATCCTACTGCACCCTAGGGTATAGAACCCCCTTTAGGTGCTTTTTGGCTTGATCTTCTATCTCAAAAATGATTTGTAAACGACGCCTAAAATGCCCCCATCTTGGTTTTTGATGAAGCCACCTTCAGCCTTGACGCCATTACGGACAAGGTCATCCAAGATACCCTAGATAAGGACATGGATGGCAAAACCGTCATTCTTCACGCACTAAAAATAATGCTTGGTATCGGCACGGTGATTCTCGGTGCGATCTTCCTGACGTTTCATAACGTTGCCGTCAGAATTTTGTTTACAGAACAGCTTCTCTTGGGGGCCTTTTGGGTGGGGGGCTACGTACAGCCCAATCTACAATCTTCCATGCTGTTGATGGTGCAGCGAATGGTGCTGGTTGTTCCCCTGATGGCGATACTCTCCCTGCGGCTGTATCCCAGCGCCCTAAAGGAACTTCGGCTTTTAGTGCAGGGACAGCAGTGGACGGTACTCCAGCAGGCTGTGGGCTGTGGGGCGCTGATGTTTCTCAACATTGCCCTGCTCTACATTGCCATTGGTCTTATCCCCACGGGGATTGCCATGACCCTATTTTTTACCTATCCCGTCTTTACAGCGCTGCTTTCCTGGCGCTTTTTTGGCGATCGCCCGACTCTTTTTCGTTGGGTTGTGATGGGCATCATCCTAGTGGGCAGTGCCCTTACCATTCCCCAGTCCAGCGCCATTGATGATCGCGCCTCCATTACCCTCGGCATTTTGGCAAGCGTAGGGGGGGGAGTGGTCTATGCCTTCTACTCCGTCATTGCCCAAAAATGCTTTCAGGCACTCCACCCCATCCCCTTTACCTGGGTGAGTTTTACCGTAACGCTGTTCCTGTCGGGTCTGAGTCTGCTGCTGTTTCCCCTACCTAATATCCAAGCCCTAGACTGGACACCCCTCTGGATTGGAGGCATTTTTTCCGGACTCATGAGCTTTGTGGGCCACACCCTGCACAACCTCGGTATTCGGATGATTGGCGCAACTGCTGCCTCCATAACGGGTTCGGGGAGCCCTGCCATTACCGCCCTCATGGCCTGGGCAACAATCCGCGAAGCCTTGAGCAGCCTTCAGGTCACAGGAATTGTGATTGTCACCCTGGGGATTGCCCTCCTGAGCGGAGAAGGGAGCATCGTGGGGCGATCGCGGAAGGCTTAGGTTGCTTAGGCTGCTTGATGGAGTACCGCAAGGCGATCGCGGATGGCGTATAAATTCTGGGGCAGGTCTTTCTTGAGGCGTTGCTCAATGGCAACCACGGGGATGGTTGCCTTGGCCCAGACTTCTAAGATATAGGTCAGCCGAGTTCCGCCACCGTCTGCCTCTGGGATAGGCTGGAGCAGCCACGCCCCAGAGAATGCCTTGAAATCTCCCTCTGTCATGGTGAATCGGATTGCGGTGGGGTAGTCTTCCACCATATCCAACACCACCCGTGCAGAAAAGGTCACAATCTTCAGGTTTTGGATGCCTATCTGCTCTACCCGAATGCCGCCGTCTGGGTGGGGGATGCGGCAGCTTTTAGAGAGGTTGGGGATGAAGTCTGAAAGCCCATCGTAGTCCGTCAAGACCTGCCAAACTAGCTCAATGGGGTGCGGTAAATGAATCGTGGCCTCAATGCGGCGCTGACGACCTGCTAGTTTCGTTAGGGTAAGCAGTACGTTACCCTCTAGGGTTTCAAGGCCTTCAGCCGCAATGGGGAGAGAATCAAGTTCTATCATGGTGGAATCAACGCACAGTGAAAGAGTAAGTTCGCGAAAACTAGCTGATCTCCTTACTAGGTTAAGACAAAAATGTTAAGACAACGATGTATATCGTTACAGTACTTAACCTAGTTTAAAGCTATCCCCCTAGTGTTCCCTGTTTCAGGTTCAAACCGCAGGTATTATGGTCACATCTTCTCGCCAGCAGCCTCCCCTCAGTCGTCTCCTGCACTACAGTCGTCCCTATCGGCGCGAAATTTGGCTGGCGAGCTTGTGTTCGGTGCTCAACAAACTGTTTGATTTGGCCCCCCCGGCGCTGATTGGGACGGCGGTGGATGTGGTGGTGCAAAAGGATCAGTCGATTTTGGGGCGCTGGGGAATTCCAGACGTGGGGCAGCAGCTTTTGCTGATCTGCGGGGCATCTATTGTGATCTGGGGGCTGGAGTCGCTGTTTGAGTATGCCTATGCGCGACTCTGGCGCAATTTAGCCCAGACGGTGCAGCATTATCTGCGACTCGATGCCTACGGCCATCTGCAAAACCTGGAGATGGCGTTCTTTGAGGAGCAGAGTACCGGTGGGCTGATGTCGATCTTGAGTGACGATATCAACCAGCTTGAGCGGTTTTTAGATGGGGGTGCCAATGAGGTGATCCAGGTGATCACTACGGTGATTATTATTGGGGGTGCATTTTTTGTGCTGGCACCGGAGGTGGCCTGGGTGGCGATTCTGCCCATGCCCTTTATTATTTGGGGGGCGATCGCCTTTCAAAAGTTCCTGGCCCCCCGCTATGCCGCCGTGCGGGAGCGGGTGAGTTTTCTCAATAGCCGCCTCTCCAATAACCTGAGCGGCATCACCACGATCAAAAGCTTCACCACCGAAGACTTTGAGGCAGAACAAGTCCGTCAAGATAGTGAGGGCTATCGCCAAAGCAACCGCCATGCGATCGCCTTAAGTGCTGCCTTTATACCCATCATTCGGATTTTGATTTTGCTGGCTTTTTTGGCCACCTTGGGCGGCGGTGGACTTCAGGTGGTGGCAGGCAACCTCACCGTGGGCACCTACAGTGTCCTGATCTATCTGATTCAGCGGCTGCTGTGGCCGCTCACCCGCCTGGGCGATACCCTCGACCAGTACCAGCGGGCGATGGCCTCCACGCAACGGGTGATGAATTTGCTGGATACGCCCGTCGAAATTCACTCCGGCGCAACGCCGCTCCCCGTGGCTCAGGTGAAGGGCGATATTCTCTTTGACCATGTCACCTTTGGCTACCAAAACGGGCGAGCCATTCTTGAAGATCTCAGCCTCAAGGTTCCGGCAGGGCAAACCATTGCCATTGTGGGCTCTACGGGTTCGGGCAAAAGTACTTTGGTTAAGCTACTGCTGCGGTTTTATGAGATTCAGTCAGGGCAAATTTGGCTGGACGGCATTTCCATTGGGGATCTGCGCCTCAAAGATCTGCGCCGCGCCATTGGCTTGGTGAGCCAGGATATTTTTCTGTTCCACGGCACGGTGCGGGAAAATATTGCCTACGGCTGCCCTGAAGCGACCCTAGAAGATATTATCCATGCTGCTAAAAACGCAGAGGCCCACGAATTCATTCAGGAACTGTCTCAAGGCTACGACACCATTGTGGGGGAACGAGGACAGAAGTTATCGGGGGGACAGCGGCAAAGACTGGCGATCGCCCGTGCCCTGCTCAAAGACCCACCTATCCTCATTTTGGATGAGGCCACGTCTGCGGTGGATAACGAAACCGAAGCCGCCATCCAGAAATCCTTGGAATACATTACGGCCAACCGGACAACCGTGGCGATCGCCCATCGGCTCTCGACCATTCGCTATGCCGACTGCATTTACGTGATGGAGCAGGGCAAAATCGTGGAGCAGGGCAAGCACGAGCAGCTATTGGGTCTGGGAGGAATCTATACCCAACTTTGGAATGTCCAAACGGGACAGCGATAAGGGGGCTTTGGCGGTTCAGCTACAATACTTAAATCAAAGTCCCTGAAGGGGTTGAGTTATGCAAGCCATTGAGCCGCGATACTACACACCAGAAGAATATTTAGAACTGGAGACTGTTGCGGAATATAAAAGCGAATATATCGATGGGCAAATTATCCCAATGGCAGGCGGCTCAACAAAGCACAATCAGATCTCGCTGAATCTGAGTTCAGAATTGAACTTTGCGTTTAAGCGACAGGCATACCGCATATATATGAGCGATGTGAGGCTTTGGATTCCTGAACGTCGCATCTACACCTATCCAGATGTCATGGTCATTGCGGGAGAGCCGGAGTATTTCCCAAATCGAACGGATACTGTCCTCAATCCAATCCTGATCGTAGAAGTATTGTCGAAAGGGACAAAAAGCTACGACCGGGAAAGTAAGTTTGATGCCTATCGCACTATTCCTAGCTTTCAAGAATATTTGCTTATCGACCAAACGCGCATTCATGTGGAGCAATTTTCTAAGACCGGAGTGAAGCAATGGTCTTTCTGCGAATATGACGGTTCAGATGAGGCGATCGCTTTTACAAAAGTTCCCTTTCAGATTTCACTAGCAGACCTCTACAACAAAGTGCAGTTAGAGGCTACGGCAGTAGAGGGCGATCGCGTCTAGGAGATTGCCCATCATTTTGTGAGCAGTTGCGATAGGAGAGTTCGTTTATGGTTGTTGTTGCCCCGCCCCTAACGTTAGCGGCATTTTTAGAACTGCCAGAGACGGAACCTGCGTCGGAATTTATCAATGGAGCGGTTGTTCAAAAGCCAATGCCCCAAGGAGAACACAGCAGGCTGCAATTCAAGCTATGTGCTGCTGTTAGTCAAGTTGCCGAACCCCAGCAAGTTGCCTGTACATTTCCTGAATTGCGCTGTGTGTTTGGCGGCGAGGTGATTGTGCCGGATATTGCGGTGTTTCGCTGGGCACGCATACCCCGCACGGAGTCGAGACGGGTTGCGAATCGATTTGAGTTAGCGCCAGACTGGGCGATCGCGATTTTGTCGCCGGGGCAAAGTTCAACTAAATTGCTTGGGAAGCTGTTGCACTGTGTGCAGCATGGGGCTGAGTTGGGCTGGTTGCTTGACCCATCAGAAGAAAGTGTTTTGGTAGTATTGCCGGAGCAGCGGGTGCAGTTGTTGGCAAGGGAGGCTACGTTGCCTGTTCCGCAGGACGTAGATTTGTCCTTAACCGTAGCTGAGATTTTTGGTTGGCTGTCGCTTTAGGCCGTAGGGAATGAGATTGCCCATCGGCTCAATGCTAAACGTTCTAAATCAGGCAGGGATCCCAAGGGTTTCGTGCAATGCAAGGGAAAGTAGCCTTAGGTGCCAGGTATCAAACAGCCTTATTTCAATCTTTCCCAGAAAAGGTTACGGCATGAGACAAAGCATTCATGCAGGATTCAGGTTTATTTGATATAAATGATTTATGCCCATGCTGCTCCCTAGAAGAGTGCGTAAAGCATGGAAGGGTAGGTATGGAAGGGTAGGCGAAATCGTAAAGGGATTCGCATAACCAGCTGGTATTCTAGGCTTACTAAAAAGGTAAAGTCCTCTCTCGATTAGCTGAATCCCAAGTAAAATTGTTTTATATGGAGGGCTAAGTAACAAGTAGCGATCACCTCGAACATCCCATAAAACTGATTTAAAGTAGCGAGAGAGCTTCTAAGCATTTTCTGAGAGTGTTCGGTAATAACCCACCTGCGAGGTTTCGTTCCTGCTAAAGCAGTTGAGCGATGGTAGTTTCCTCGTAAGTCATCATTGCAGTCTTAGCAATGATGCTGCTGATTTAGATTCTTAGTAGTCAATCAGCAGGCTCGTTATACCGACACCTCCACCACTAAATAAATTGAGTCGATCCGTAGCCCTTACGGGAAAGCTCCATTAGCTGAATTGCCTTTTCAAGATGACCTCCAGGGTTTTGTTTAACCACAAACCTTTAGGAGATCTTTGTGATGTCTGACAACATTACCGAACCGCCAAAGCCGCCACAGCCTTCACCCAATGATTTTGAGGTTCACGCTAAGCTTCCCCGTGTAGGAGAAGTCAAGCTAACCCTCTATCAAGAAACATGGGATAAAATCTCTCAGTCCCTACAGCATAGGGGTCTATGGGTTTCGCTGATGGCGTTGCTTGGCTTGCTTGGAGTTCAGAGCAATTTCAGCCCAAATTCAAAGTCTCAGATCATACCAGTGCCTGATACCCCAAAACCTACCCTAAATCGGTGAGGGGCAAAGTTCTATTAGCGCAAATCAACTAGGTTCAGTAAATTATCAAAAGCCTAAGCATTGCAGTGCTTGGGCTTTTTCTTTTATCTGCGGTGGCTGTACTTTACTCCCTCGCTTTTATTTTACCGCCTATCTGCCCACCTAAATTGGCCAACGGTGTAGCCTATATTCTTTCGCATCCTAGCTAGTCAAACTGTTGCTGTTCAGTTATTCCGTTCTGAAGAACTATAGTTCTGAGTTCCCTCTAAGGGCACGAGCAGATGGTTTTCAAGACTGTGGAACGGCTTTAGGCGTCCACCCTTTTGTAAGACTTGGTAGACCTAGGTAAACACGACAAAAAGCTGCTGGGCTAATATCTTGCCCAAGATGTTGCATATTTGAGGTGTGTTTGGAATCTTGAACACCCCAAATAGGGTTTGGGCATTGTTTTTCCCTTGATGGCTCTGCCTCTGGCGCTGGTGCTCCAGAAATGAGTCGCATTGCATGAAAAATCCAGAGAATGAGCCCAATATAGGGTCTTTAAAGCTATGGCGCGTTGCGTTGCTGGCTTTTCAGGGTTCTCCCATTCCAGAGATGGCACCGACTCAATCTTAGTAGCCTCAAGATCTTGGTAGCCTCAAAGGGACATTGATTCAAACTCTAGAATATCTGGCTTTTCTGTCAAGATTTTGAATTTGGGATTGCTGATTTTTTACTTGAAGCCTACAGATGGAGCTATTGGAGCGCATAGTACAGCGATTCAAAGCGTTTGTGGAGACTTCAAGCAGTTTGCTCTAAAAATTGCTGAACCTGTCGCATTGCAGCCACCGTAGACAACCGACAAAGGGCGAGGCGCAAACCCCACTTCTCCAGCCGCCCACGCAACGCTAACCCCAAAATGTCGTGGTTTGGAAACATACCGAGAACAGGATAGTCTATGTAGGCTCGTGGTTTTCGTGAGACGAATATGGTTTATTTTAATCGCTGCATCCATCTATGTAGCGTGTTGTCTAGCGTAGTTGTGGCTGCTGGTGCCGCGTTATTTCTTCCTGAATGGGTGATGCCTAATTTTATGGCGCAGGATAATTTGAGCTTGCCCCTTGGCTCCCGACCCGCCACAGCAGCCTATACGGGCAATTTAGAGGTGCGGCTTGTCAATCTCAAAAATACTAAGGGACAGATTTGTCTTAGCCTTTTTTCGGGGGCGAAGGGGTTTCCTAGAGGGGGGAAGGGTTCCAATCTTAAGACTTCACGCTGTACCGCAATCGAAAAGGGCGGGAGCATGATGACGTTTAATACCCTGCCCTACGGGGTCTATGCGATCGCAGTGATCCACGATATCAATAGTGATGGCCGCCTTAACCAAAATGCTTTGGGTCTGCCCACGGAGGGCTTTGGGTTTTCCAATAGCCCACCCCTTAGAGCCGGCCCCGCAAGCTTTTCTGAGTCACAGTTTTTTCTATCCGGCACGAAGACTGTGCAGCAGGTTAGGATCCGCTATCTGATTCCATAGGGAAAATCCATAGAACACGGGTTATTCTCAGGCTGGGGATTCACGAACGCTGAGCGATGAGCCATCAAGTGTTGAACTATCAAGTGTTAAAACCATCAAGTCTTGAACCATCAAGTCTTGAATCATCAGGTATTGAAGCATAAAATCCCATGACCCATAGGGGTTTGTTTGTGGGGCTAACGACCCTGGATTTAATGTATGGCGTGGCGGGTCTACCCCAGGCCAATAAAAAACAGGTGGCCACGGATTTGGCGATCGCGGCGGGAGGCCCTGCGACCAATGCTGCCGTGGCGTTCCGTCATTTGGGAAATCAGGCGGTCTTGCTGAGTGCGGTGGGTCAGCACCCATTGGTTGAACTGGTGCGCTCCGACTTGGGGGCGCAGCAGGTTGAGCTGAGGGATCTGGCTTCAGCGCGAACTGAGCCGCCACCCCTCTCTTCGATTTTGGTCACGCAGTCTACCGGCGATCGCTCAGTGGTTTCGCGCAATGCGGTTGACCTTCAGATCTCTGCTGAACAGTTTGGAGAGACCGGGTTAGCGTCTATTCATCTAGAAACAATGGATATTATTCTCGTGGATGGGCACCAGATGGCGGTGAGTGTGGCGATCGCGCAGCGTGCCCGTCAGTGCAACATTCCAGTGGTGCTGGATGGCGGAAGCTGGAAGCCCGGACTCGAAGCGCTGCTGCCCTGGATTGACTACGCCATCTGTTCTGCAAATTTTTTGCCCCCAGGCTGCACGGCGATGTCGGAGGTTGTCCCCTACCTGATGCAGAGTCTGAACGGGGCTGGCCGTAGCGGTTCGCGATCGCCCTGCCTAGCGATTACCCACGGTGGTCAACCCATTGAGTATGTACAGTCAGGGCAGTCTGGCAAAGTCTCTGTCCCCGTGATAGAGCCTGTCGATACCCTGGGGGCTGGGGATATCTTTCATGGGGCATTTTGTCACGCAATTTTGCAGACTTCCTTTGTGGATGCGCTTCAGCAGGCCGCTGCGATCGCGGCTTTATCCTGTCAGTCGTTTGGAACCCGTGAATGGCTACAGCTTCTGGGAAGCGTTTGAATTCTAGGGAGCGCTTGAATTCTAGGGAGCGCTTGAATGTGCCATGTCGATGGGAGTTACTTCACCTTGGCACGCAACCGAATAAACCCGTAGGAGTCTGCGGGAGTTCCTGGCGCTGTGGCGTTAGGCACCTCGCCTAAGTTAACCACGATGGTGCCGTTGTCTTCGCCAGTGAGTGGCTGGGTACAGGCGCTAGGTAAGGTTGACCCAGGCGGATAGTAGCGAGCAGCATCCCCATCCCCAATATTTGTATGGGCGTAGGCAATGCCCCCTTGGGAGACTAAAATGCCGCGATCTCCAGAAGGGGTAGGCGTTGCGGTACTGGGTGCTGGCGTGACGTTGTTAAAGGCATCGGGGACGAAGGTTTGGTGGGCGGGAATGCGATCGCAGAGGGTCACATTTTTCGCAGGAGAGGTGCCAGCGGACAGGAAATAAATTGTATACTCCACCTCATCATTGGGCTTAGTCTTGCCGCCAATACGGCCACCAATCAAAAAACTGCTGCTCGTCTTAGCAGTTGTCGCAGGCCACTTGTCAGTATCAGCGCCTGGAAACGCTGGACTAGGGGCAAGGCTCGGTTCAAGAAGGTTGTCATCGTAGGGATAGGCATCATCTTGGTTATAGATAGCCAGATTATCTCCCTCCAGGGTAGTTGTATCGCCGTTAATGGCCGTAATCCGCTTGACGAGCAATACATTAGGGTTAGTGCAAATCTGGGTAGTGGTGGCCTGAACCCCAAGGAAAAAACCCGTTAAAGGAGGGCCTGAATCCACAATCACCTCAATGGTGTTTACGCCAGGTTGCCATCCATTTTGAATATTAGTAGACCGAATTGAACGGAAATCTTGAATGTAGGCATTTTGAGCTGGGGTTGGGACTAGATTCTCGACCCCATTCACTTTAAGGCTGACAAATTGATTATCAGCCGATACGCCCACAGGTAAAGAAATGGCAATGGAGGCTGCATTGCTGGGTAAGGTTACTTTCGCTGTAAATTTAAGCCGTACCGTATCATTTTCCTGATTGTTTGTCCCATTCAGATTGGCATCCTGATGATTGCCATTCCTGTTAGAAGATAATCGAAACGGGTAGCTAATCCATTGCACACTTGACGGCGAATCTACCCAAGTCCCAGCGAGTTTGCCAACAACGACCGCAGGCATGACGCCCACAGGACGAGGCGTTGCGTAGGGAGTATAAAGCCCACTGGCAGGGCCAGGCAGCCACTCTGCAGTCCAGTTGAGGTCATTGGAGCCAGAGAGCAACAGTTCGCCAGAGGCACTCACGCCTGTATTTAAGGTGGTGGTAAAGTTGGCGGCACAGGTGGCAGGTGCAGGTGCGGCGGGGAGGACGTAGCTCTGTCGAATGCCGAAGTTGTGCTGACTGAGGCTAGCAGTGGTGGTGGTTAGGGCAATATCACCAAGGGTGGCGATCGCCCCATCAATGGTGCCGTTAAGATTTTCGCCCGTATGGAACCAGCCTGTCGGCAAACTAGGGGCTATGGGTGCTGTGGCCCCAACCGCAATAGACGCATCATTGGAGAGCCGCAGCTTCAGACTAGTATTTTGGGGGAGGTTGGCCAGATTGTAGGTGCCGTTTGTCGCAACGGAAGCCTTTGCAACGACTAGGCCAGCGGTATCAATGGCATAGACCGTGAGGGTGGCTGACCCCGCATCGGTGCCAGCATCGCTGTCGTTGATCGTCACGCTGGCATCGGCATCGTTAAAGACCAGACCTGAAATACCCGTGACCAGCCTGACCGTGACGGATTGGGTCGCACTAGCTTCTTGACGGCGATTTGTAGTGTCTCCATTGATGGGGGAACCTGGCGCTTCTCCGGGTGCGCCATCGCTATTGTCAAGGGTGTAGAGATCGTTGCCATCTGCCACATAGGGCTGATTTTGAGCATTGGCGGGGGTGGTTTTACCGAGGGTGGCACTGACGGTATCACCCCCTGCACCTGTAGCGGTAGTGGGAATTCGGACAATTAGGGTTGCCCCTGCTGGAATGGATCCGTTGTTGGCAGTGGCAAGGCTGGTGAGGAGTCCACCGACGCCCCCCGTTGCTCTGCCGCCAGCGGGTACGGTGATATTGTTACTGGTCAAATCGACGGGGGCGGTTGCCCCTGAGCCATCAGCATCGTAGGCAATGAGTTGGAGATTCCCTGCGGTGCCGCCACTGATGCTGGAAGGTGCGCCAGGAATAAAGAACTGGGTCGGGTCGTTGCCGACGTTGGTAATTGTAAAGTCGAAGTTGACCGTTCCGCCTGGGAGGGGCTGGCTGGGGAGGTTGGCGGCGGTAACGGTAATGCCAGCAACTTCGGCAACGGTGATTCTGACAATATCGGAGGTGACGGTTTTAGATTGGCCATCTGCGGCGTCTATATAAGATCCGGTGGCTTGGTTTTCGATGACGAGGCCGGGGGCTGGACTAGCGGCGATCGCCTTCCCTGACCATAGGTTTCCGCCTAAGAGTATGGCTGCGATGAGTAAGCAACGATACGGTCGTTGTGGAAATTTCGCTAGGCGTGAAGAACAATGGAGCATGAAGAGCGTATTAGATTGATTTTGGAAACTAAGCTGGACCACAAGCTGGGGCGATCTTAATCAGCAGGAGCAGGCAAACGCCCATAACCGCCGCAGAAAGTCAAAAACGGCTGATCATACCTCTGTTACTAGGCTTCCCTCTGCATTGATGAACTCAACACAGCTCTATTCTTCTTTGGAAGAATTAGCGGAGTAGCGTTGGGAGCATCTCACTTTTGCGATAAGTAGAAATACTTAGACAGTATTTTGTGACT